>NC_010581.1:1595833-1898611 GCF_000019845.1 Beijerinckia indica subsp. indica ATCC 9039
CAGCAGGCCTGACCGACCGTTCTTGTCTCGTCACGTTCTTCTTTCCAAATCGCGGTCGTGCCGGTTGGGGATGTCCCATTCCTGTCTGTGGAAGGGCCTCGATCGTTGAAGGAATTCTGGGATTCTTGCCCTGGTGAGTTGAGAGGGTAAGCCGGCCATCGCCGCTTTCTCTCAGCCGGCTTCTGGTTCCCGACGTCGTGACGCCGAACCGAGGTGCCCTGGGAATGGTGAATCACTCTTTTGCTTTTGTTGGTTGTTTCAATTTCGAATTGCTTCAAGCTCTGCCGCCCGCGCGAAAAATTCTTGAATTGGGCTGTGCCAAAGGGGGACACGG
Organism: Beijerinckia indica subsp. indica ATCC 9039; assembly: GCF_000019845.1. Lineage (NCBI taxonomy): Bacteria > Pseudomonadati > Pseudomonadota > Alphaproteobacteria > Hyphomicrobiales > Beijerinckiaceae > Beijerinckia > Beijerinckia indica. The sequence goes on from NC_010581.1 coordinate 1,596,168, forward strand.
ACAGAACGACCTGAGCCAAATCTACAGGGCGCAACATCCCGGTGCCTCTTGGACCAGGGTCGATCTCCCGTTTCCGGACTTGAGCAGGGCAAGAGTCCGACAGGAGCGCGATGAAGGGAGGGCCCATTCGGAGATTTTCGCGCAGACTCTCGAACACGCGAAGACGTTCGAGGACCTGGATGTGGGCTATGATTTGATTGTCTGCGATGATCTCTCGCCCTATCTGGAAACGCCTTTGCTGCGGCGCCTCGGGATGATCGCCACGCCAGATGCCAGGCTCTTGTGCGGTTTGCCCATTCTGTATCCGGGCTCAGCTTGCGAACATGATCGGCCAATCAGGGCGATTGAATGTCTGCTCGATGGCGGCTGGTTGCCGCAACTGGCTGCTGGCATGAAAGATTTCAAGGAGCCGAATGGTCTCGAAGGCTTGGGGGCCACAATTCGCCGGCTTGCCTTGCCAGAAATGATGATCGTTAAACACGCGCTGCGTCACCAACTCATCCTGGATTGTACGCGTGTTTCGCTCCTCTCAGGGGAGGCGGAGAAGCAGTTTCGGCCTGAGAAAATGGTTGGCATCGAGAGCAATTCCTTGCCGCAAGACGATACGGACATTCTTTATGCCTTGAGTGCCAATGCGACGACGCTTTCTTTTTCGCTTGTGGCGCATGAACGGTTTGTATCGAAATATGCCAGCCAAGGGCAGCAAATGACTGGATAGTCGAGGTACGAGAAAGGTCTTTGAGCTGGGTTTGGATTGTGTCTTTGGCCGCTCGCACCTCTCTGGGCACAGTCGTCCTGACTACGAAAACGCCATACCTTCCACCAGCTGTTAGCTTACTTGACGTTCGCGTTTGAAATTTAATGTTCGGTTTCCTCGAGCATCAGATCCAAAAGGGGGAGCCACTTTTGGGATCAATTTGATGCGTTTTCAAAAAGATAAAGCATCGGACAGGATTCAATTTGAAAGTCCGATGCTCTAGCCCAACGCCTTTGGTGTCATTGCAAGCGGTTCAGCTACAGGTATAGTAAATAACGCTTTTCGACTCGGGAGCCTATGGAAAGAATGCACATTCATTCTGTGATAACGAGGCTCCACCTCTCTCGTTATACCGCTTTGTCCTTGATGCTGGTGTCATTGCCGCTCGCTGCCTGTCGGGAGGAAACCCAGACGGTGGCGGCCGCCCCACGTCCCGTTCGCACGATGACGATCGAGAAAAGCGAATTGGGCGAGGAAATTTCCCTGACGGGACATCTTCAAGCGGAAAACGAGGCGACTCTCGCCTTTCGTATCGGCGGCCGAATCATCGAAAGATCAGTCAATGTCGGCGACCATGTCACTGTCGATCAAGTTATGGCGAAACTCGATTCGCAGAATGAACTGAATAGCATGCGCTCGGCGCAAGCCAATTTGACCGCGGCTCAGGGCAGATTGAAGGAAGCCGGCAATAATTTCAGCCGTCAGCAATCTTTGCTCGAAAGAGGTTTTACAACCAGGGTCCTGTTTGATCAGGCACAACAGGTTTACAATACGGCTTTGTCTCAGGTCGATGATGCGCGGGCGCAATTGAAGATCGCCGAGGATCGGCTCAGCTATACGGAACTCAAGGCCGATGCGGCAGGGGCCATTATCGCGCGCGGCGCGGAGGCCGGCGAGGTGGTGCAGGCCGGGCAAATGATCTTCAAGCTCGCGCGGCAAGGTGGCTGGGATGCTGTCTTCAATGTCCCTGCTCAAACCTTACGCGCGGCGCCGTCTGATCCCAAAATCATTGTGTCCCTGACGGATGATCCAACAGTGACGGCAACGGCGCGTGTCCGGCAAGTTGATCCGCAAGCCGATCCCGTGACCAGGACCTTTCGAGTGAAGGTCAGCGTGGATGATCCACCCCCCGCCATGCGGCTTGGTGCTACCGTCGTCGGGCGTATGCAATTGGAATCCTCGCCGGGTATAGCGATCCCTGCGGCCGCTCTCACTGAAATTGATCGCCAACCGAGCGTGTGGATCGTTGATCCTGCGACCGAGACCGTCTCCATGCGCCGTATTGGCGTGGTCCGTTTCGACCCAGGGACTGTCGTCGTGAGTGATGGATTGGCGCCGGGCGACATTGTCGTGACGGCCGGTGTCCAGGCCTTGCATCCGGGGCAAAAAGTTCGTTTGCTCGGGTCGTCGACATGAGCGGGCTCAATCTTTCAGCTTGGGCGCTGAAACATCGTTCCTTCACGATCTATTGCATGATCGCGGTGACGATTGCCGGGCTTGCGTCCTATTTCCAGCTGGGCCGGAATGAAGATCCTGAATTCACCTTCAGGACGATGATCGTGCAGGCCTCCTGGCCCGGGGCGACCCTCGATGAAACGCTCTTGCAGGTGACCGAAAGGATCGAGCGCAAGCTGCAGGAAACCAAGAGCCTCGACTTCCTCCGCAGTTACACGAGCGCCGGGGTCACGACGATTTTCGTCAATCTGAAAGGATCGACCCGGCCGGCCGATGTCCCGGACATTTGGTATCAAGTCCGCAAAAACATAGGGGATATTAGGCATACATTGCCCGCAGGTGTCGTCGGACCAGGTTTCAATGATGATTTCGGTGACACCTACGGCCTCATCTATGGCTTTACAGCAGATGGCTTCAGTGATCGTGAATTGCGCGATCATGTGGAAGAGATCCGCTCGCGGCTTCTGAACGTCCAGGATGTGTCCAAGATCGAGGTTCTTGGCGCGCAGGACGAACGGATTTTTGTGGAATTCTCGACCGAGAAACTGGCTGGTCTCGGCATTGACAGGACGGCGCTCGTTGCTGCCTTGCAGGCTCAGAACGCAGTAAGCCCTTCCGGTGTCATTCAGACTGGGAATGAACGGCTTCAGATCCGGGTTTCGGGGGAATTCAAGTCTGAACAAGATATTCTGGACGTCAATGTCCTGTCCAACGGACGCCTCATCCGTTTGCGTGATATCGCGGAGGTCCGCCGCGCCAATGTGGATCCGCCCCAGCCGGTTTTCCGCGTAAATGGAAAACCGGCGATCGGCCTCGCGATCGCCATGCGTCCCGGTGGTGATATTCTGGCGCTTGGGCAGAATATCACGCGGACGATTGATGAGGCCAAGGCCGATCTGCCGCTGGGTATCGATGTGAAGCTGGTTGCCGATCAGCCCGCGGTCGTCCAGCATGCGATCGGCGAATTCATGTCGTCCCTGTGGCAAGCCATTGCCATTATCATGGTGGTCAGCCTGGTCACGCTCGGTTTCCGCGCCGGGGCGGTCGTGGCTTTGTCGATCCCCCTGACCATGGCGATCATCTTTCCCATCATGGAAGCCGTCGGGATTGATCTCCAGCGTATTTCACTCGGAGCCTTGATTATTGCTCTTGGCCTTTTGGTCGATGATGCCATGACGACAGTCGATGTCATGTCGGCTCGTCTGGCAGCGGGCGATGAGAAGGAAGCCGCCGCGAGCTACGCTTATCATTCGCTGGCTTTTCCCATGCTGACAGGGTCCTTCGTGTCGGCGGCCGGCTTCGTACCGATCGGCCTCGCCAGAAGTTCGGCAGGTGAATATACTTTCGCGATCTTCGCTGTGGTCACCATCGCGTTAATCGTTTCCTGGTTCGTGGCGGTTCTGTTCACGCCCTTGCTGGGTGTGGCTATCCTCACCAAGCCAAAGACTCCGGTAAGCTCCGGGGAAAATAGGATTGTGCGCTTTTTTCGCGCCTTGCTGGTCGGCGCAATGCGGCTGCGGCGGGTGACCATCGGGACGAGTCTTGCTTGTCTGGTCGTGGCCATTCTGGCACTCCCCTATGTCCAACGGCAGTTTTTCCCATCCTCGGACCGTCCCGAACTGGTTGTCGATCTCACTTTGCCGCAAAATGCGTCGATCTATGCCAGTGAGGATCTCACGGAAAAAGTCGATGCCATGCTCGCAAAGGATCCTGATGTTGCGAGCTGGAGCACTTACGTTGGTCGCGGGGCCATCCGTTTCTATTTGCCTCTCGATGTTCAACTGGCGAATGATTTCTTTTCCCAAATTGTGATTATTGCGAAGGACGTCGCCGCGCGTGAGCGACTTCATGCTCGGCTCGAAACAGTGCTCGCCGAGACGTTTCCCCAGGTCGTTTCGCGTATCGCACCGCTCGAACTCGGACCGCCCGTCGGCTGGCCGGTGCAATATCGGGTCAGCGGCCCTGACATTTCCCAGGTTCGCAGCATTGCTCTGCAATTGGCGGAACTCATGGGGAGTAATACCAGTGTCAGAAAGATCAATTTCGACTGGATGGAGCCCGGCCGTATGGTGCGCGTCAAGATCGATCAAGATCAGGCGCGTCTCTTGGGCTTGAGCTCGCAGGCTCTGTCTCAGGTGATGAATACCGTCGTGACAGGCCAGCCCGTGACCCAGGTGAGGGACGATATCTATCTAGTCAATGTCATCATGCGGGCGAATGATGAGCAGCGCATGTCGCTCTCGACGCTCCGTACGTTGCAAGTTCCACTACCGAATGGACGCACCGTTCCGCTCAGTCAACTTGCGAGTTTCGAATTCGATCAGGAATTTCCGATCATCTGGCGCCGGCAACGTGTTCCGACCTTGACGGTTCAGGCTGATACTGCGCCGGGCGTCACGCCAGAAACAGCGGCAGCTTCTCTCGCACCGGCTGTTGCGAAACTGAACGCCAGCCTGCCGGCCCAATATCATATCGACATTGGTGGCACGGTCGAGGAAAGCGCACGATCGCAAGCCTCTGTGTTCGAACGCGTCCCCTTGATGCTGTTCTTGATGATCACCTTCCTGATGATCCAGTTGAAGAGTTTCAGCCGATTGTTCCTCGTCCTCGCGGTTGTGCCAATGGGTCTGATCGGTATCATCGCGGCCCTTCTTCTCTTCAATAAGCCGCTGGGTTTTGTCGCGATCCTTGGTATTTTGGCCTTGCTCGGCATGATCGCGCGCAATGCCGTGATCCTGATCGAGCAGATTGAGACGGAACGCACGCAGCGGAAGGAACTCTGGGATGCGGTTGTTGAAGCGACCATTTCCCGCTTTCGCCCAATCATGCTGACAGCGGTTTCCACGGTCCTCGGCCTTATTCCGATTGCCCCAACCGTCTTCTGGGGGCCGATGGCCTTTGCGATTATGGGGGGACTTCTGGTGGCGACGCTTCTTACTCTGCTGGTCTTACCGGCTCTTTACGTGGCGTGGTTCCGCGTCAAGGAACCTGCTTATAGCTGATCGAGTCCCGGCCTAGCCCCAAATGGGGCGGTGTTTGAAAAGGTGAGACGTTGTTCGCCAGCAATCTGCTTTAGATCCTTGGAAATGCATCAGCCCCAAAGTGGTATCCACTTTGGGGCTGATGCATTTAGCATTGCTCGTTGAATTGAACGTATGAGTGATTTTACAAGTCTTTATAATTGCATAAAATTCTGGAAAAGGGACCGTCCGCTTTGGTTTGATGCTTCAGGGGCTCCATCGAAATGTTCGTCGTTTTATTACATTACACCAAGCCACTTGCGGAAGTTGACCGTTTTGTTGGCGAACATCGAGAATTCTTGGAGCGTTATTACGCTTCTGGCCATTTCCTCTTGTCAGGACGACAAGAACCTCGCACAGGCGGCGTGATACTCGCCAAGGGACCGACAAAGGCAGAGATCGAACACATCATTCGCCTCGATCCATTTTACAAAGAACAAATCGCTGAATACCAGATCGTGGAATTTGTACCGTCGATGTCTGACCCACAACTCGCCAGCTTGAAGGAATTGTAATCTTTTAAGCGATTTTCCGGTTTCATGAATTCAATGGATAACGAGAGCATTTTCTGGTTCTATGGGACCAGAAAATGCTCTCTATCTTTTTGTTTTAACGTTAAATTTCCACATTTCGAACAAGTGTGCTTATGAAAGAAAACGCCAGCCCTCGTGACAGAGGAGCGTGGCGCTATCCAAATCATCCCCGTTTACGTTTCTTTCTTCTTCTCAGAACGAACCGACCACGGATCCGATACCGATGACGGCTACAAGGGCGAGAACGGCGCCGACAATGGCGACCATGACAATATCCAAATAGGCCTCTTTATGGGTGGAACCGCATACGGCCAGCATTGTCACGACGGCGCCATTATGAGGCAGGCTATCGAGCGTTCCCGCGCCGATTACGGCGACGCGATGTAGGAGATCAGGGTTGATACCTTGTTCAGCGGCGAGACGCATATAAGTATCGCCGAGGGCATCGAGCGCGATCGTCATACCGCCGGAGGCTGATCCGGTCAGTGAAGCGAGCACATTGGTTGCCACTGCCAGCGAAACCAATGGGCCCCCTTCGATGCCAAGCACCCATTCCCGCACCATGTTGAAGGCTGGCATGGCGGCGACGACTACACCAAAGCCAACCAGGCTCGCGACGCTGAGAGCGGGAAGAACGGAGGCATTGGCGCCGGCGTCGATGGTCGCACGGAGCGTCGGCAAGTGACGATAATTCACGGCAACCAGCGTGATAATGGCAGCGGCCAGAGCCACCACGACAGCCCAAACACCACCCACGGCTGCGAGTGTCGTTGATCCGAAACGCTCTTCGGAGAGATAGGAAACGTCCAGATTCGGCAAGACAAACATGGACATGATAAGATTGACGACAATGACGACCACGAGCGGCAGGGCGGCAAAGACAATCGACGGTTTCGTGACACTGACCTTGCCGTGGCTGATCTCGGCGGGATCGAAAGCCTGCGACGTGGTCGCGCGCTCACGGATGATTTCATCCTGCGCCGCCACTTCGGCATTGCTGCGCGTTGTACCGTCATAGCCCTCGCCCGCGCGGCGTGCTTTGGCCTCGGAGCGATGCAGCCACCAGAGCCCAAATCCGAGCATGATCGCTGAGGCGATGATACCAAGCCCAGGAGCAGCGAAGGGCGTCGTCCCGAAAAACGGCATGGGAATGGCATTCTGGATCGCCGGTGTGCCGGGCATGGCGGACATTGTGAAGGTGGATGTGCCGAGGGCGATGGTGGCTGGCATCAGACGGCGCGGGATGGCTGCCGACTGAAACAAGGCATGCGCCATGGGGGCGAGGACGAAAAAGGCGACAAACAGGCTGACACCGCCATAGGTGACGAGAGCACCGGCGAGGACGACCGCAAGAATGGCGCGGCTCGGGCCAAGTTTGTGAGTCATGAAATCTGCGATCGAGGTGACCGAACCGCTGTCTTCCATGAGTTTGCCGAATATGGCGCCGAGCAAGAAAATCGGAAAGAACTGTGCCACGAAGCCAGCGGCGCTGACCATGAAGGTCTGTGTCCAATGCGCGAGCAGGGGCTCGCCCGAAAAGGCCGCGGCGATGATCGCGGCGATAGGAGCGAGCACGAGCACGCTCCAACCGCGAAATGCCAAAGCAATCAAGAAGGCAAGAGCGAGAAGAATACCAAATAGACCCATGGGTTCAGACCTGTTTCAGGAATGTGTTGAGACAAGACGAGGAGCGGTTCCCAAGAACCTTTCCATGGCACAATAGGTTAGCGAAGAATGAAATAGACGTGCGAAGAAGACATTGATTCTCAAAAGAGTGTAGATGAACTGTCAAGTGTCGTCACTCTTGAGCAATCAGAAAATGTAAGCCGACTGCATTTTTAATGTATAGGTTTATCTTGGGGTTTTATTTTCTGTCACATCGCTTTCTGTCCCCACGAGCCCTCAATTTGGATGGCGCTCGCGGCCGGTGGATTATGAGGTGTTCTTGTTTTTGATCCTCCGTGCGAGGATCTGATTGCAGCATTCAGGATTTTGTCCCGTAACTCCGCTCCATCGCTGGAGGGAAGTCGCCTGATGATGATGAGGCATCGCGCTCGGAGCTGACTTTTGGGTCACGCTGTGAAAAGATGCTCGACCTTGATGCGAGAAAGCGCGAACTTGCCTCTGAGCTGCTGGGTGGGACCGAATGGCCGTCCTTTTGGGGGAGAATGAACGTCTCGCTTTGATCGGGTCCAAGCGCGGCCGGGTGGGAAAATGGTTTTCCGAGCCTATCCAAGACCCGTATAAAGGTCTTTTAGGGGGGAGTTTCGGAGGCGTGCGTTTGGGTTGCTTGCGCGTGCGCTACTTTCCATGCTTGGAAGACGGCCTTGACAGATGTCTTGCCACATGCGGTTCTCCCCCGCTGAAACGGCCCATGGGCCTTGGTTTTTCCTGAATCCTGATCGTGATGAGATGATGCACCGCTACCGTACCCATACTTGCGGCGATTTGCGCGAGGCCCAAGCCGACGAGACGACACGCCTTTCGGGCTGGTGCCATCGCATCCGGGATCATGGCGGCGTCTTGTTCATCGATCTGCGCGATCATTACGGCATCACCCAATGCGTGGTTGATCCCGATTCCAAGGCTTTTCCGCTCGCGGAAAAATTGCGCTCAGAATGGGTCGTGCGAATCGACGGACTCGTGCGTAAAAGGCCAAGTGGCACCGAAAATCCTGAAATGCCGACCGGTTTCATCGAGATCTATGTCACCGAGATCGAGGTTTTGGGGGCGGCAGCCGAACTGCCCATGCCGGTGTTCGGCGATATCGATTATCCAGAAGACATCCGGCTGAAATATCGCTTTCTCGACCTCCGCCGGGAAAAGTTGCATAAAAACATTATGTTGCGTGGGCAGGTCATCGACAGCCTCCGGCGCCGTATGAAAGAGCAGGGCTTTTTCGAATTCCAGACTCCGATCCTCACCGCTTCAAGCCCTGAGGGGGCGCGCGATTTTCTGGTGCCCTCGCGCATTCATGCCGGCAAATTTTACGCGCTGCCGCAGGCGCCGCAGCAATATAAGCAATTGCTGATGATGGCCGGCTTCGATCGTTATTTCCAGATCGCGCCCTGTTTCCGCGACGAGGATCCGCGCGCCGACCGCTTGCCCGGCGAATTCTATCAGCTCGACGTCGAGATGAGCTTTATTACTCAGGAAGATGTCTTCGCGGCGATGGAACCCGTGATCCGGGGCGCTTTCGAGGAATTCGGCAATGGCCAGCCCGTCACGCAGACTTTCCCGCGCATTCCCTATGCGGAAGCCATGCTCAAATATGGTTCGGACAAGCCTGATCTCCGCAATCCCTTGGTCATCGCCGATGTGACGGATCTGTTCGCGCGCGACGACGTCAGCTTCAATGCCTTCAAGAATGTCATCAAGAAGGGCGGTGTCGTACGCGCCATTCCCGCGACGGGGGCCGCTAGTCAACCGCGCAGTTTCTTCGACAAGCTGAACGATTGGGCAAAGTCAGAAGGTGCGGCGGGTCTCGGCTATGTTATTTTCGAGGGATCGGACGAAGCCCCCGTTGGCAAGGGACCGATTGCTAAATTTCTTCCCGCAGAAGTCCAGGCGGCAATCGTCACGCGGGCAGATCTCAAGGCTGGTGATGCGGTCTTCTTCGCCTGCGATATCGAGGAAAAAGCCGCCAAGCTCGCCGGCGCGGCGCGTTTACGGATCGGTCATGAGCTGGGCCTTTCGAAAACCGGCGTCTTCGAATTGTGCTGGATCGTCGATTTCCCGATGTATGAGTGGAATGAGGACGATAAAACGGTCGATTTTTCCCATAATCCTTTCTCCATGCCGCAGGGCGGGCTTGAGGCCTTGCAGACGCAGGACCCATTGACCATCAAAGCCTTCCAATATGACATTGCCTGCAACGGCTATGAGATCGCTTCGGGTGGTATCCGCAACCATCGCCCCGAAGCCATGGTCAAGGCTTTCGAGATTGCCGGTTATGGCGAAGAAACCGTGGTTGAGCGTTTCGGTGGCATGTACCGGGCCTTCCAATATGGGGCTCCCCCGCATGGTGGCATGGCGGCGGGCGTCGATCGCATCATCATGTTGCTGGCGGGCGTCCAGAACTTGCGCGAGATTTCGCTCTTCCCGATGAACCAGAAGGCGGAAGACTTGCTGATGGGGGCACCATCCGAGGCGACCACCAAGCAATTGCGGGAATTGCATATTCGGCTCAACCTGCCAGAGCCTAAATAAGGGCGTCGGCGCGCAGCTCTCACAGATGCGGATGGGAAGCGGCCGGCCGGGCCAATGGCATGGCCGGCAAGGTCTTCCTGTCTGCCGTCTTGCCCGATTGATGCGTCTTTTTCGGGATCATTCGTTCGGAGTTCGCCCGCCTTTGGGGCGCCGTGCCATGGGTCCGCGGAAAAACTAGAATGGCGCAGGGTTGGGGGTTCGATGGGGGAGAGCCTGTCTCGCTCGTGGGACAGGAATCGGCCTGTGCGTAAAGTAAATCGATTTCCAAACGTTCATCGGCTGCTTTCGCATCCGCACGCGCATAGAGCGCTTCGATCAAGGCAATCTCCGGATCAACCATGACAAACCCCAAGGACTTCGTTTTCGATTTCTGTACTGTACGTTTAGTACAGTACGTAGTCAACACGAAACGTACAGATCCAATTATTTTTTGTACGTTTCGTGGGTATTGCCGAGCATGGGGAATTCGGTAAGAGGATTATCTCACGGTTTTCGATCGTGACTCGGGCTTTCCTCAATTGTGGATAATGATCCAGTCTGGCGCGAAGCTGGAACGTCTGACAGGCACGGGCCGCCAAAAGCAAATCCATTGCATTGACTGGAGAAGTTTTAGCGAGGGCCGAGCGAGGACGCTTACCGCTCCAAACGGCGGAAAGGTTTGCTCGGCTTGCGTTCGAGGAGCATCCATTCGCCGGCGCGGATATTGCCGAAAACCTTACAGGCCCATTCGATCTGTACGTTATGAATGGGGCTGGCATTATGGCTGATAAGATCGAAACGATCCTTGCTGACGCGCCGGATGGTTTTGAGATAACGGCGGCCATCAGTCAGGCGAACGGCGGCTTCCCACCCATCGGCCTCGGTACGGGTCTGCGCGACTTTCCAGCAAATGACGATATCGCCCGGATCATAGCGCGGCCACATGCTGTCGCCGACGATCTCGAAAGCCACGGCGCCGGAGGGTGCCGGATAAGGGATCTGGACTTCATCAAAGCCGCCTGGCGGTTCCTGCTCGAACTCGGAATCGATCACAGCGCCCGCTCCGATCCGCCCAACGAGGCGAACGGTATATTTGGGCTCTTTCTCAGGGGCCTGTCTGTCTTCTTCGTTCTCGCCGGTCAGGAGCCAGGCGGCGGAAACATCGAAAGCCTTGGCATAGCGTTCCGCAATGGCGATACGCAGGCCGCGCTCGCCATTCTCATGACTGCGATAGGTATTTTCGTTCCAGCCGAAAGCACGAGCCGCTTCGGTCGCGCTTTCGAACCCGGCTTGCTGGCGGGCGATCTGCAATCTGTGAAAGGGCTGATCCATGGGCGGATGACTTGCCGGCTCGGTTGGAGGCGAAAGAGGTCAGGCTGGCGCAAGGTACTGTACATATAACGATCCTGCAAATGTACAGTACATTATCGCTGGATACAACCTTTCAGTGCTTTTCTCCCGTCTATGTAGATTGTTTGAACTGGTATCCTGATTCAAATTGGATAAAGAACCGCAAAAAGTCTCCGCACGTGATGGCCCGCGACGGGACGCTACGAATTGCGGTCAAGGCAAGCTTCGCTGTTGCAAAGAGGGGCTGGCTTGAAAGAGGTGGCGGCTTGGGAAGTCTCAAGCTTGGGGTAGTGGCTCTCAAGACGGACAACGGGGTGAGAAACACAGGCAGGAAGGACGGGAGCCAAAAGCATCTAAGCTGAAGGTAGGCTAGACGAGAGGGGCCAAAGTTCGCACAAGAGCGTCAGAGCCAAAAGTGGTTCCCCCTTTTGGGGATCGGTCTGATGCGTTTTCAGAAAGAGAGAGCATCGGATAGGATTCACTTTGAAAGTCGGACGCTCTTGGACGATCTGGCGGGTTCACCCATCAGCCGATTTTCTGGACCAAGTCGATTAAGCTCTGATGAGTCGGATTTCTTTGATGAAGTCGGGCGCACCCCTTCCAAGTGAACGGGTGGAAGGATTCTACAGAAGCGAACTGGTCTTTTCCCGCATGTCCCCATTGACGGGTGGAGAAGCTTAAGTAAAGGGACAAAATCTATCCTTGTCCGCAGCCTTCATCTTGGGGAGTGCAGGAACGATAGGTCAGATCTTGACCTGCGGAGAAAACTGAATTGTCCGTTCACAAAGGTTAATGGCGGCGGAACCAGGCGACGATGCGCTGCCAGAGCGGTTCCTGTTTGACCCAGACCGTGCAGGTCATGCCGGCGGCAAGGGGAACACCTTCTGGTATATCGTCAATGTGGATCCGCACAGGGATGCGCTGTGCTAGGCGCACCCAAGTGTAGATGGGATCGACATTCGGCAGGCCCTGGGTTCCAGGCGTTGCGTTGATCGTGCTGATGCCACGGGTAAAGCTTTCGATATGACCTGTCAGGAGGGCCGTATAGCCCATGAGCTGGATATAGACCTTGTCGTTGAGCTTGAGATTGCCGAGCTTGGTCTCTTCGAAATAGCCGTCCACCCAAAATGAATCGCTGTCGACGATGGAAATGTTCGTGCGCCCGGTCGAGGCGAAATCACCGAGCCGCATCAAGAGATTGGTGACATAGCCGTTGACCGTGCTGTGCAATTTCGTGTGTTCGAGATCCAGATTGGCCCGGTCGAGCCGCGCCTGCGCCGCATTGACGGCGGCTCTGGCGGCTGCGGCGGCTCCCGAATATTGCTGCTTTTCTTCAATGGAGGCGCTGAGCGTCGTCAAGGCCGCTCGCCGTTCAGCCTCGCTGACCTTCACCGCCATATCGGCTTGGCGGCTCGCCAATTCAGCCTGCGCGCCGGCAACCGCGATTTCATATTCGGCGGGATCGATCTCATAGAGAAGATCGCCGATCTTGACGCTTTGGTTATCGGTTACATGGATGCCGACAATCGTGCCGGAGACTTCGGGAGCGCTATTGACAACTTGAACGCGAACCCTGCCATCACGCGTCCAAGGCGCATACATATAATGTATGAACAGACCATAGAGGCCGGCACAGGCCGCGGCCAGCAGCAGGAATGTGATGCCGATGCGGACGAATTCGCGATAGCGTTTGAACATTGGGCGAGGCCGGCTTCAAAAGGTGAGGTGGAGGAGCGCCAGAATGCAAATATAGAGGCTGGCTTCGGCCAGTCGGGGATGCCAGACATAATGTTGCAGTCCCAGACGCAGGAGCACCATGCGTAAGGGAATGAAGACAATGAGAGCGAGAAAGACATAGCCGATAAAGGGCGAGACGAGAATTTCTCCCAGAACGACTTCCTGCATGAAAGGGTCCTATCTCCCGTTTGGTCCAGAACTTGGATCGCCTTTGTCATAGGATGAAATCAAACTCTTTCCCTTAATACCAAAGGTCGTAAAGGACGACCTTTGGTTCCTTTCTTGAATTTTCGCTTTTTCAAAGCGAGAGTGAAAATTCAAGAGCGGTCCAACGGTCATTGATTATGACCGTTGGTATAAGAAGGATGCAGTTTTGCACTCGTGGGCGAGATTGCGGCGATGGGTGGCGGCGGAAGGGATGTTCGCTCGGGCGCGGATACATGGCCACGAGTCTCGTGAAGCTTGAAATGACGCAGAAAGGGCTGGCCCTTCTTCAGCAGAAGCGTGATGCAATAGAGGCTCGCGGCGGCGCGCAGCAGCATCAGGCTATTCAATCCGCGTTGCCCTTTGGCATCACTGAGGAGATGTTGCGCCGCCTGAATCAAGGGATCGATTTGCAGACTGGTCAAGGCGGCGCGGGCCTGCGTGCGTTGCTCACTGGTCAAGGGCGCGCGCGCCAGGGCGACCTGAGCCCGTCTGACGAGAATGCTCAGATCGCCGAGAATGGAGAATTGCTCCAGGAGATTGCGTCGCCCGAGAGTCATTGGGCGCGCCGTGGCATAGCGGTGGACCTGGCTCCAGCGATCATATTGCACGCTGACTTTATCTTCCTCGCTGACACCGGATTCTCCGCGGAGCGTATGGTGCAGATCATCGGCGAAGGCGAAGGCCAGGCGCAGCAGTCGGCGCGACAGCGAAACAGGAAGCGCCAGCCATAGGGACGCATAAATGGTCACGCCGCCGAACACCAGGAGGACCGCATGGTCGATGAAAACCTGGGGATCGTAGATCTGGGGATTGGCCGGGGCGGTGAGGAGGAAGAAAACCACGCCCGACAACATGCCGATTTGCGATTGCCCCAAGGCGATGAGCAGGCAGGAGAGCGCGACGAAGGGAAAGATCAGCACCATCAATAAGGGAAAGCCGCTGATCGCTGGGAGCAAAAAGAAGAAGCAGAGACCTGCCGTCAACACGCCTAGGGGAAAGCCGATGAGGGCCGCGCGGCCGGTCAGGATCGGATTGTCGCTGACAGCGCCAAGAGCGATGAAGGAAACCGTGTTGACGATGGCGAAGGACGTGCCGGGCCAGCCCGACAAGACGCAGAGAAAGCAGCTGAGGCCAACCGCCAGAACGACCCGTAGAGCATTCAGGAAGACGGTCATGGGATCTTGATGGACCGGCAAGGCGGCGGTACGGATCGGGGTGTGGCCAAGACGCATGGCCCGCAGGCCGTCACGCAGAAAGGCATATTGCTCGAAGAGGCGGTCGAGCCGGTCGAGAACGAAAGCTTCCTGAAGCGTCAAATCTCCCGCTTCGAGTTGCTTGCGCATCAGATTGGTGAGTTCGAGCCGCAATTGTTCCGGATAGGGTCGGTTCAAGGCCTTGCGGGCTATGCTAATGCCCTGCGTGATGAAGGGCCGGCGCTCGGGCAATTCTCGCAAGCCGAGCGTGAGAGCGAAGCTGATCGAAATCATATCGAACAAGGCGAGGATGACGCTGCGCGCGCCAGCCATGCGTTGAGGACCGTCGGAAAGTTCCGGACCCGCATAGGTCAATTGGCTGCGCAAGGGCATGAGGGCGGCGGCAAGCGCCATGCGTTGTTCGACGGTGGGCGCGATTTGTTCGTCCAAGACCGCGCTCAGTTGCAGTTTGATAGTCGCGACATTTACCTTGATGGCGCGCAACAGGTTGGACCATGCGTGATGGCGGCTGAAGATTTCATTGACGATAGCGGTCGAGAGAATGGCGATGCTGATTGCCGAGACGCGCGCGACGGCGGCATCAAAGACATGCAACGGCTCATCAATATGGGCGATCGAAATGATCGCGACCGTATAGCCGGAGAGCACGGCAGAATAAGAACGAAAATCGCGCAGGATCGTGCCGACGCCCGCGCAAATACCGATCCACAGCGTAAAGGCTGCGAGCAGCATGGTGCGGTCCTGGGCGAAGGCTGCGGTCAGGAGCAAGGCGACGATGGCGCCGACAATCGTGCCGACGAAACGATACATCGCCTTCGACAAGGCCATGCCCGCGACGGGTTGCGCGATAATGATTGTGCTGACGACGGCCGTCGCGGGATATTCGAGTTGGAGGTAGAAGCAGGATAAAAGGGTCAGGCAGGCGGCAAGCCAGGTGCGGAACACAAAGGCCCAAGTGCCCTCTGCCCAAGTGCCCTCTGGCAAGTGAAAGCCGTCCGGAAGTTTTCCAATTGCCGCAGAGGAGGGCATCAGCGAGGCGAATGCACGTGGCCAGGTCATGCCAAGGTGACACGGACCGGAACATGATCGGAGGGTTTGTCCTCGCCGCGCCGCTCCTTGTCGATCACCACATGTTGCAGATGATCGACTGCTTGCGGCGACAGCAGGAGGTGATCGATACAAATCCCCTTGTTGCGCTGCCAAGCGCCAGCCTGATAGTCCCAGAATGTATAGAGGCCCGGTTCATCGCTCACGGCCCGCAAGGCGTTGGTGAAGCCGAGATTGAGCAGGGAGCGGAAACGCGCGCGGGTGGGGGGCAGAAAAAGAGCGTCGGTGGCCCAGACGGCTGGATCATAGCAATCTCCTGGCATGGGGATCACATTATAATCTCCGGCCAGCACCAAAAGCTCCTCGCATTGGAGCAGCGTTGAAGCATGGGCAATCAGCCGATCCATCCAGGCCAGCTTATAGGTATATTTATCGGTGTCGGGCGGATTGCCGTTGGGGAGATAGAGAGACACGATGCGCAGGCGTCCGATCTCGCTGTCGATCACGCCTTCGACATAGCGGGCATGTTCATCCGTGGAATCGCCAGGAAGGCCGCATTTCACTTCGATGGGCTGTTTCGAGAGGATGGCGACGCCATTGAACCCTTTCTGTCCATGCACGGCGGCGTGATAGCCCTTGGCTTCGATCGCCGCGAAGGGAAAGGCGTCGTCGGTGCATTTGAGTTCCTGAAGACAGACGATATCCGGGGCGACCTCGTCCAAATAGCGCAAGAGATGCTCGGTTCTCTGGCGGATGGAATTGATATTCCAAGTCGCGATCTGCACGTGCAGGCTCCTTGCTGAATTTGGTTACGTCTTCGAAATCAACCGCCGGACAGGCGCCGCCGCAAATGGGTGCCTGATACTCTGTGCGTGCCTCATGTTTTGGGTTGCGGCGCGTCGAGGGGGAAAATATCGAGTGTGTTAATGGGGGGAAGCGTCTTCTTGAATTCCGTCAAGGCTTGATAAGCGCGCTGCGCTTCATTGGCGTCGGTCAAGTAGAAGTCAACATCGGGGAAGGCGATGCTGACACTTTGGCCATTGAAATGCAAATGGCCAATATGCGTCCAGTGAGGCGGAATATCATCTTTGAACCAGGCCGCGTAGATGAGGGCGAGGCCGACCTTCTTTGCCGTCACCAATTGTCCCATCCAGCCGGGTTCAGCGGAAAGACGTGCCTTGCGCGCGCTTTCGGAACTCAATCCCCAGAGATCCAGAACATAGTTCGGATTACCATAAGCAACCCAGCCGAGATCATTGACGGCAATCGGTGCCTTCCAATAGTCTTTGGCAAATCGTCCCATCTGATATTGCTGGTTATAGACACTCGCCGTGGCAGCGGGCGTGAGGAGTGTATATCGAACGAAACAAATGGCGCTGAAGACAACGAATAAGACCGAGCCCGCGATGATCGCACGTTTATCGAGTTTGCGCTGCTCGGGTTGTGAGAACAGGAAATAAAGGGTCATCGCAACGACCACTGTCACCGCATAGATTTCATAGCGCCGCATCCAACCCGTCCGTCCGAGAATGATATGCCCGAGGCCGACGATGAAGGCGAAGGTGAAAAGCGCCAGCCGTTTGCGGTCGGCGAGGGGATTCTTCTGCGTGAAGAAGATGATGATCATCACGAGGAATGGAACGTTCAAGGTCGGGTAAAGCAGTTTCCTGAGGAGCGTTTCCTCCTGCAGTTTCACGAGGACAGAGCTCGGCAAAGGCGGAAGTCCAAGCAGCATCAGGCCGAGAGAGAAAGCGGCGAGGCAGAGCGCGGTCAATGCCACAATGATCAAGGCGGGCCTTTTGTGTCCGGTCATGAAAAGCGCACAGGCGGTGGCGGCGGCAACGCCAGCACCTTCAAAACGCAACAGGACGCCAAGAATGACAGCGGGAACGAGCCACGGCGAGAGATGATCGTCTTCCACCGTTTCGATGAGGCCGACGATGACAGCCAAGGTCGCCGCGACATGAAGCGTATGTTCCATACCGGTGAAGACGAGGCCGAAACTATTCAGCAAGACGGTCATCGCCAAGGCAAGGGAGGCACTGACGCCGGGCGAGAAATGAAGCCGTTCGAACAGGCGGTTCCAAAAGTAAAAAATGGCAATAATGCCAAGAATA
This sequence comes from Beijerinckia indica subsp. indica ATCC 9039, assembly GCF_000019845.1. Classification (NCBI taxonomy): domain Bacteria; kingdom Pseudomonadati; phylum Pseudomonadota; class Alphaproteobacteria; order Hyphomicrobiales; family Beijerinckiaceae; genus Beijerinckia; species Beijerinckia indica. The sequence continues at coordinate 1,613,793 of NC_010581.1, forward strand.
TTCCAGAATAAGGCGCCAAAACTTCCCATATCCAATGCAACGAAAGGCACTAGAAGGAAAGGCCAAAGGATCGAGGAGGAGGGAGAGGCAAATTCGTTGCTGTTGACGCCATAATGGAGGCTTTTGATATGATCCGCCAAGGCAAGGTGAATATAGGGATCATCGAGTGAAAATATAACACTCATATTTTTATTGAAATAATAAATCGAGAGAAGCATCAAGAGAATGATGCTGGCGATGACCGAATATGAAATCAAATAAATATTCAGCCTACGCATGAATGTTGACCCTACCTGCGATCCGGTTCTGGTTTAGTTTAATGAGGGATAGGCTAATGACAATATTCTGACTTTGGGTACTATACGATAAGCTGGAGATAGGTGTCAGGTTTTGCGCTCAGGAGGTAAAATATCAAGAGAATCTCTCTCCGGCAGGACTTTTTTGAATTCCGCCAGGGCTTCGTAGGCGTGCTCCGCCTCCTTGGGATCGGTCAAATAGAATTCAACATTGAGAAAAGAGATTGATGTTTCGTGGCCGGCCACGCGCAATTCCGCGATACGCGACCAGGAAGGTGGGATATCTGGATAGAACCAGGAACTATAGACCATGGCAAGACCGACTTTATGCGCGGCGGTGAGCTTTTGCATCCAGCCGGGATCGCCGCTGAAACGGGCCGCGCGCGCTTCGTTGGAACCCAAACCCCATAGATCGAGAACGTAATATGGGTTCTGATAGGATGTCCATCCAAGATCATTGACCCCGATCGGTTCCCGCCAATAGTCCTTGGCAAATCGTCCCATCTGATATTGCTGGTTGTAGATGTCGCTGGCTGCGAAGGGTGTCACAACCGTATTTCTCACGAAGCAGACGGAACAGAAGAGAACGAACAAGACAGAGGCCGCAATGAGCGTCCGGTCATCAAACTTGCGCTGTTCTGGTTGCGAGAACAGGAAATAGATCGTCATGGAAACGACTGTTGTCACCGCATAGATTTCGTAACGTCTGAAGGCTCCCAATCCACCGGCCAGAATATGACCAAGGCCGACGATGAAGGCGAACGTGAACAGGGCTAGCCGTTTGCGGTCGGCAAGGGGATCCTTTTGAGTGAAAAAGACGATGATCATCACGGTGAACGGTATGTTCAAGGTCGGATAAGTCAGTTTTCTGAACCAGGACCCCTCGTGCAGCTTCGCGAGCACGGAGCTTGGCAAGGGTGGCAGCCCGAGGAGCGTCAGGCCGACGCTGAAAGTGAAGAGGCAGAGCGCGGTCAGCGCGATGATAACGACGGCGGGCTTTTTATGGCCGGTCATGAAAAGGGCACAGGCAGCGGCGATGGCGACGCCGGCACCTTCGAAACGCAAAAGAACGCTACAAACGGCGGCGGGAATGAGCCAGGGTGCAAGACGATCGTCTTCCACGGTTTCGATCAGGCCGATGACGACGGCCAAGCTGGCGGCGACATGGAGTGTATTCTCCATGCCGGTAAAAACGAGGCCGAAACCGTTCAGGAGAAAGGTCAGCGCCATGGCGAGGGCGGCACTGACGCCGAGCGAGAAATGCAGCCGTTCAAACAGGCGGTTCCATAAGTGGAAGATGAGGCCAAGGCCGATGATATTCCACAGGAGCGCGCCAAAACTTCCAATATTCAGGCCGGCAAAAGGAGCGATGAGAAAGGGCCAGATGATTGAAGAGGAGGGGGAAGCGAATTCGTTGACGTTGATGCCGTAATGCAGATGAGAGATATTTTCTGCTAACGCGAGATGAATATAAGGATCATCGACTGAGAATATAACACTGAGATTTTTATTGAGATAATAAATCGAAAGTAGAATCAAAAGAATGATGCTGGCAATGACCGAATATGAAATGAAATATATTTTCTGTCTGCTCATCAATAATATACCTTTTTTTATATAAAAAGTATATAATTAGACTTGCTAAGAAGTTCATGTTTTTGAATTGAAAATTTGTGGATGATGATGATCTTAATGCAAGAAATACATTAGGTTTGATTCAGTAACGAATTTATGAAATCAGTCATGATGACGATTATTGAAATTGAGAGCAGTTTCGCCTTGAAGTCAATATAACAATTGTCCAGTCATTTATCGCAACCAGATTTGTTTTGAGAAAACGGTACGTTCAGATCCGATTTGAGCTAAGGACAAGAGGAGTTTGTGACGGCGTCCACGGGTTGACGCATGAGGCGGGGAAGATGTCCATGCGGAAGCACGCCTTCGCGCATGATGGCGCGCCGCAGCGGGCCGATGGCTGCGAAGGCAGCCAGGCCCGCGCCGCGCAGAAAGTCGATCGGCAGGAAATCCGAGAGAAGCGAGCGATTGAGGACGTCGATCCCATCCGTGCGCAAATCGATATCACTGCGCCGAACCCGGGCATAGGATGCAAGGACCCGCGCTGCGCCGATATCATGACCAGCGGCCCTCGCATCTTCCAGGCATTCGATCAGGCTGGCGCTATCCCGCAGGCTGAGGTTCAGGCCCTGGGCCGCCAGGGGAGGGAAGACATGGGCGGCCTCGCCGAGAAGGGCAATGCGATGCCCCGTCAGGCGCGAGACCTTCATGCCGGACATGGGAAAGAAACCGCGCGGCTCTTCAAGCGACAAGTGACCAAGGCTGCCCTGGATCTGATCCTCGATTTCGGCGGCCAGAAGCACATTATCGAGGCTCGCGCGCCGTTTGGCTTGTTCCTCGCTCATCAACCAGACCAGACTCGAGCGATGTGGATGCATGTCCAGCGGGGGCAGGGGCACCAGAGTGCATGGCCCGAAACGGGTATGATATTCGGTCGAGATGAAACGATGGGGACGCTCGTGATCGAGAAAGGCCGTCAAGGCGACTTGCGGATAGGGCCAGGTCCGCGCGCCGATGCCAGCCTTGCGGCGGGCGAGCGAAGCCCGCCCGTCAGCCGCGACGATGAGCTTGGCTGTCACGCCTGTTCCATCCGCCAGAATGACCTCGACCCGATCTGATTGGAAGTCGATATCCTTTAAAAGGGTCTCATGGAGGCGCAGGTTGGGAAGATCGCGGGCGATTCCCGCGAGGGTTTCGACGAGCGGGGTATTTTCGATATTTTCCCCGAATGCAGGCAGGCCAATCTCGCGGGACGCGAAGGAGATGGCATTGATGGGCATGCGCGCGCCTGTCGCATCGATGATGCGAATCTCCTTGAGCGGCGCGCTATGGGCGCGCAAGGCCGGCCAGAGCCCAAGCGCCTTGTAATAACGCAATGATCCTTCAAACAAGGCGACGGTCCGGCCATTCGGATGCGTCTGCGTCGAGCCGACACAAATGACCGAAAAACCGGATTTGGCGAGACCTATGGCCACGGAGAGGCCGGCTGCGCCGGCACCGGCCACGAGAATATCGCAGACGAGCGGTTCAGCGGGGAAGGTGGGAGTGCTCGTGGATGCGGCAACGGAGACAGGCGAAGACATCATGCTGATCGTAACCCATCGATCCTGTTGGACAATACTCTCTAATCCTTACCTTTGATCTTGCTCTCGTTTTGAGAGGAGCGGGATTGGAAAGATCATCAGGGCTCTAACATGCCTCGCCCCATCGCATCAAACTCAAAAGCGGCGTCTCCTTTCGGGATCAATCGATGCCTTTCATGCTCCGGTCATCTGATAATGCCTGTGTCTTGATAAACTGTACAAAATTGCCGCATGCTGTTCCTCGATGCCTCCCGCAGTTCCCGGCGGTGGTGGTGTTCGATGGACCGGTGCGGAAGCAACGGACCCCGTGGAGTGACTTTTCACAGCGCGAGCGTCACAATGAGCACCGGACATAAGGTTGCCCAAGGCCGGGCGGAATTTGTCTTCCTGTTGATTGCATCGACCTTCCTGATGGGCTCGAGTTTTGCCGTGGGCAAAATTCTGCTGCAGGCGGGGTTTGAGCCGATGATCCTTGTCGGCTGGCGGTTCCTGCTCGCGGCTTTCGCCACTTTGCCGTTCGTTTTCTTGGAGAACGGTCATGTCATGAGCGCTCTGTTGCCAGCACGTGCCGGCTGGCGTGACGCTGCGCTCGTGATCACGATCGGTTTGCTCCAGACGGCTGGAGTCATGAGCCTGTTGTTTTTGGCGATGCGATCCATCTCGGCATCGACTGCTGCAATTTTGCTGTTTACCAATCCGATCTGGGTCGCGGTTCTCGGAAAATTGTTCCTCGGCGAAACGCTTCATCGAACCCGCCTCGCTGGTCTTTTGGTCGGCGTGACCGGTGTCACGCTCGCCATTGGTCTCGCCCCGGATGCGCTTTCCGGCAATGACGTATCGCGTGGCGAATTGACTGGCCTCGCGGCGGCCTTTTGCTGGGCTGGCGCGACGATCATCAACAAACGCGCAAAACTGCCATTCGGCTCTTGGGCGCTCAGTTTCTGGCAGATGTTGATTGGCGCGGTTGCGGTTCTGATCATCGCTTATGCGAGCGGCCAGCATTGGCCCGAGCGCACGACACCTTCGCAATGGACTTGGTTTCTCTGGCTCTCAATCCCTGCTTCCACAGGATCGTTTGGGCTATGGTTTCTTGCTTTGGCCAAGGGCGGCGCGACGAAGGCGAGCGGCTATTTGTTTTTGGCGCCCTTATTCGCCGTCATGACCTCCTTTTTCATTCTGGGCACGACCTTATCCTGGATGCAGGCGGCCGGTGGTCTTCTGATCGGTCTGGCTTTGTGGTTGATGAATAGAGAGGGCTCCGGCGCAAGTCGGCGTGAACGGCTGGAAGAAGCTTTGGCGGAAGGCGAACCGTAATATCGGTTGCCGAGAATGGCCTGCGACGCGGATGGCGGGCCATTCTGCCACTCCGGCAAGTTTGTCCGCGAAGCCTGGCTAGCCCGCCGTGCTTGCATCCTTCAGATGAACCGCGAAGCCGGTCGCCTCTGGATCGCCCAGGTCGGGACGAAGCTGCATGCTTGGGATCAGATAGTCACCGCCATTCTGCCGTCGATAGGGAATGGGCGCGGTGGTCGCGAGGGTCCGCATCCTTTCGCGCAGGTGCTCGGCCACGGTCTCGAAGCCGGCTTCATCGAGGCGATCGACTTTGTAGACCACGAAAGGCGGAAGCACGTCGTAACCCGGATAATAGAGGATACCGTGATTGATGGGGAACAGCAGGTCGTCGATCGGCCCGTTGATCCCGCGGGCGGAATAATGCTCCTCCCAGCCGCCGGCCGTCACGATCAACATGGCCCGCTTGCCTGCCAGTTTCCCCTCACCGTAGCGGTCGCCCCAGCGCTTGTCGCTGTGCTCGCCGACCCCATAGGCGAAACCACTCGCATATACCCGCTCGACCCAGCCCTTGAGGATCGCCGGCATGGTGAACCACCAGAGCGGAAACTGAAGGATCAAGACATCGGCCCACAGAAGCTTCTCCTGCTCGGCTCTCACGTCTTCGGTGAGTGTCTTGGCAGCGAACCCCTCTGTTGAGGCTCTCCATACTTTCAACCGTTCGTCCGGCGCCAGCGCCGGGAAGTCGGCGCGGTCGATCTCGGATTTCCAATGCATGGCATAGAGGTCCGACACCCGCACCTCGTGGCCTTGAGCCTCGAGTTCCTTGACCGCGATGTCGCGGAGCGCGCCGTTGAGCGAGCGCGGTTCGGGATGGGCAAAGACAAGCAAAATGTTCATGAGGTCAGCGATCCGGGATTGGGAAAGGGACCTGCACGGTAGATGACGCCGGAGCAATCCACTATAGTTGGTTAATGGATAGGATTATGCCGAATAATGGATAAATTGGACGTCACACTTGAGCGCATACGCACCTTCGTCCGCGTCGCCGAGCGCGGGAGCCTGTCGGCGGTCGCGCGGGAGCAGGAGGTCGGTCAGTCGACCGTCACCCGGCATTTGCGAGAACTCGAGGAAGCTGTCGGCGTGCCCTTGCTCAGCAGGACGACCCGGCGTGTCACGCTGACCGATGAAGGCAGCCGCTATTATGCCAATAGCGTCCAGATCCTGCGCCTCGTGGAGCAGGCCGGCGATGAGGCACGAGGCACGCGCGGTGCGCCAGCCGGCACGATCCGGATATCCTGCACCGCGGCTTTCGGGGTTTTGCACGTCAGCCGGATGATCTTTGCCTTCCAGGATCGCTATCCCAATATCGGGGTCGACCTCAGCCTGACCGACGAACGTGTCGACCTTGTCCGTGAGGGCGTCGATATTGCGCTTCGCCTGGGTCCGCTCACCGACAGTTCCATGAAGCTACGATCCCTCGGACAGAGCCGGCGCCTGCTGGTGGCAGCACCGTCCTATCTGGCTGCACGGGGAACGCCGGCTGTCCCGCAGGACCTGTCTGCTCATGAAGGCATTCGGATGTCGCATGTGGCGGGAAGCGACACCCTCATCTTGCAGGGGCCGGGCGGTGAGCGCCATGCTGTGCCTTTTGGAGGGCGTTTTCGGATTGACCATGGGCTTGCCGCCCGCGAGGCCTTTGTCGCAGGGCGCGGCATTGGACCCGCCCATCGATGGCTTGTCGATGATCTCCTGCAAACGAGCCGGCTCCAGGAGATCCTGCCCGATTATTCGCTACCACCCGCCCCGCTGAGCATGCTGATTGTTCCGGAGCGCGCGGGCATTGCCCGGGTCCGGCTGGTGGCTGATTTCCTTGCGGAGCAGATTAGCGGCGTTCCGGGGATTGAGAAGCCTCGGCCAGAGCGTTAGCTGACGAGCTTCACTTCCATGCCGATGCGGCTCTTGAGTGACGCCTCATGCAAAGGGGCTGACGAACATTGGTTCGCCAGCCCCTTGTTGGATGTGCGGAATGATCGTCGCGGCGCGATTACCGCTTGTCGATCGTCACATAATCGCGCTGCGGCGCGCCCGTATAAAGCTGGCGCGGACGGCCGATCTTCTGCGCCGGATCCTCGATCATTTCCTTCCACTGCGCGATCCAGCCGGACGTGCGGGCCAAAGCGAACAGGACGGTGAAGAGGGAGGTCGGGAAGCCCATCGCCTTCAGCGTGATGCCGGAATAGAAGTCGATGTTCGGATAAAGCTTCTTCTCGATGAAATAGGGGTCGTGCAGAGCGATCTTTTCGAGTTCGACGGCGACGTCGAGCAGCGGATCGTCCTTGATGCCAAGTTCGGTCAAGACATCATGACAGGTCTTCTGCATGATCTTCGCGCGCGGATCGTAGTTCTTGTACACGCGGTGGCCGAAGCCCATCAGACGGAAAGGATCATCCTTGTCCTTGGCCTTGGCGATATATTTCGGAATATTATCGACCGAACCGATTTCCTCGAGCATCTTCAGGGCCGCTTCATTGGCGCCGCCATGGGCGGGACCCCAGAGGCAGGCGACACCCGCCGCGATGCAGGCGAAGGGATTGGCACCCGACGAACCGGCAAGACGCACCGTGGAGGTCGAAGCATTCTGCTCGTGATCGGCGTGCAGGATGAAGATCTTCTCGAGCGCGTCAGCGAGGATCGGATTGACCTTATATTCTTCGGCCGGCACCGCGAAGCACATGTGCAGGAAATTCGCGGCATAGCTCAGATTATTCTTCGGATAAACGAAGGGCTGACCAATCGTATATTTATACGCCATGGCGGCCAGCGTCGGGATCTTGGCGATCAGCCGCATGGAGGCAATCATGCGCTGTTTGGGATCGTGGATATCGGTCGAGTCGTGATAGAAGGCCGACAGCGCGCCGACGACAGCGACCAGGATCGCCATCGGATGGGCATCGCGCCGGAAACCGTTGTAGAAACGGGTCAGCTGCTCGTGCACCATCGTGTGATTGGTGATGCGGTTGTCGAAATCCGCCTTTTGCGCCTTGGTCGGCAGCTCCCCGTAAAGGAGAAGATAAGCGGTTTCGAGGAAGTCGCCTTGCTCGGCCAACTGGTCGATCGGATAGCCGCGATACAGCAGCACGCCAGCGTCGCCGTCGATATAGGTGATCTGGGACTCGCAGCTCGCGGTGGAGGTGAAGCCCGGATCATAAGTGAATGCGCCGGTTTGCGCATAGAATTTGCCGATATCGACGACCGAAGGGCCTATTGTTCCGACCTTGACCGGAAAATTATATGATTTGTCGTCGAGACTAAAGGAGCCGATCGTCGCGCTCATCAAGACCGCCTTCTAGGTTCGATATATCGGGGCCGGATTCCTGAAGATATCGATTGCCGGGAATCCAGAGCCACACGGCTTGTGCAGCGCGCAATTCACTAGCCAATCGTTCGTCGCTGTCAAGCCGAGGGGGATTGCACCTTCGTTAGGCTTTTCAGCCTGCTTGATCACGAAGCCGCGCCAAACCTTCGTCGCGGCCAAGGACTTCCAACACGTCGAAAATACCCGGCGAAGTGGCGCGTCCCGTCAAGGCCGCGCGCAGGGGCTGGGCGACTTGGCCGAGCTTCACGCCGGTCTCGGCCACATAGGCGCGCACGATGGCCTCGAGCGCCGAGGCTTTCCATTCAGGCGCGGCTTCGAACAGAGGAACGAGAGCGGCAATATGCGCGCGGCTGGAGGCATCGAGCAGCGCTTGCGCCTTGGCGTCGAGTTCGAGCGGCCGTTCGGCGAAGAGGAAATTCGCGCCATCGAGTAATTCGACCAGAGTCTTGGCGCGTTCCTTCAGCCCCGGCATGGCGGCCAGCAATTGTGCCTTCCGCTCATCGGTGAATTTCGGCGCGAGTTCCAGCCCCTTCGGCAGAAAGGGCAGGGTGGTGCTGAGCATGTCAACGAGGTGGCGATCGTCGGCATGGCGCAGATAATGGCCATTCATATTTTCGAGCTTGGCAAAATCGAAGCGCGCGGGCGAACGGCCGACATGGGCGAGATCGAAGGCCTCGATCATTTCCTCTGTCGAGAAGAATTCCTTATCGCCCTGGCTCCAGCCGAGACGCACGAGATAATTGCGCAGGGCCTCGGGCAGATAGCCCATCCCGCGATAGGCATCGACGCCGAGCGCGCCATGCCGCTTCGACAATTTTGCGCCATCCGCACCATGGATCAGGGGAATATGCGCCATGATGGGCACTGACCAGCCGAGCGCCTGATAGATCTGCATTTGCCGCGCGGCATTGGTCAGATGATCGTCGCCGCGGATGATCTGCGTCACCCCCATGTCGTGATCATCGACGACGACGGCGAGCATATAGGTCGGCGTGCCGTCCGAGCGCAAAAGCACCAGATCATCGAGATCCTTATTGGCCCAGGTCACCTTGCCCTGAACCTTGTCATCTAATGTGGTTTCTCCGTCGCGCGGCGCCTTGAGGCGGATCACCGGCTTCACGCCAGACGGCGCGTCATTCTCCGCGCGATCACGCCAGCGCCCATCATAGCGCGGCGGGCGGCCTTCCTTGCGGGCCTGCTCCCGCATTTCTTCAAGTTCCTGCGGCGTCGCATAGCAATAATAGGCTTGTCCCGCTTCCAGAAGAGACAGGGCGACATCACGATGCCGGGCGACGCGCTGGAACTGATAGATGACATCGCCATCCCAATGCAGGCCGAGCCAGGAGAGCCCATCGAGAATGGCGGCGATGGCCGCGTCGGTGGAGCGTTCGCGGTCGGTATCCTCGATACGCAGGAGCATCCGGCCGCCGGCATGACGGGCAAACAGCCAATTGAAGAGCGCCGTGCGCGCGCCGCCAATATGCAAAAAACCGGTCGGCGAGGGAGCAAAACGGGTAACGACTTCATCTGGCATAGGATTGATCCGTGGCACCGAAGAATGGGACCGAAGAGAGAGGAAGAACGGCAAAACCGAACGGAAAATAAAATTTATAACGCTGGCCTTTTGGCGTTACGGCGCGCGCCGCGTCGTGTAGCATGGAATAGCTGAAAGAAAAGCGCCATCGCAGGGAAAGAGACGCGATTTCCACCCTTTGGTTTTCACATGCCTGCTTGCGCCTTGCTGCTTGCTGTTTCCTACCCCGATTTAGGTTTCAATTACCTGATTTATAAGAGCTTCGATGACTCCCGCGGCCCTTGCCGATAAGTCAGAGGATAGCCACAGCGGCCGAGCTTCCGCCTCATTTGGCTGGTTCGCGCGCATGCAACGGGCATTCCGCCTGGCCTTCGAGGTCGAGGTCGCGGAGCGGCGGTTGTTTCCCTGGCTGCCCGTCGCGGCCGGTGCCGGCGTCGTTCTCTACTTCTACGCCGACCATGAACCTCCACTCTGGCTCAATGGCGCCTTGGTTGCGATCTTTGCCATTCTCGCCTGGTTCGGCCGGCAAAGACGCCCCGCCTTGGTGATCCTGCTAGGGCTTTGCGCGCTGTTCGCCGGAGAATTGTCCGCCGGTCTTCGCAGCATGAGGGTGGCCGCGCCGGTTCTCGATCGAATCACCATCGCCACGGTCGAAGGCACCATCGAGCAGATGGATTACCGGCCGCGCGGGGCGCGATTCATCCTGCGGGTTGGCGCGATCGATGGTCTGAATCCTGAGCAAACACCTTATCGGGTGCGCCTTTCGACGCGCCGAGCGCCGCCGTTTGGGGCAGGGACCTATGTGAGTCTCAAGGCCAGGCTTTTGCCGCCTGCGCGTGCGAGCCTGCCAGGTGGCTATGACTTTGCCCGCGATGCGTGGTTTGCCCGGATCGGCGCGGTCGGCACCGCGCTCGGCCGGATCGAGACCGTCTCCGCGCCTGATCCGCCGGGCTTTGGGCTGGCCGTGATGACGGCGCTCGATCGCGGCCGCAACGCTTTGGCCTTGCGGATCAATTCCATCGTCGGCGGTGATGCCGGGGCGATCGCCGCGGCCATGGTGACAGGCAAGCGCGATCTTTTGTCCGAACAGGCGAAGGATGTGATCCGCGAGGCGGGAATCTTTCATATCATTACCATTTCTGGCGTCCAGATGACCTTGGTCGTCGGCATTTTCTTTGTCGGCCTGCGGCAAATTTTGGCTTTGAGCCCGCGTCTCGCCCTCACTTATCCGATCAAGAAATGGGCAGCGGCGGCGGCCATTCTCGCGGCCACCCTCTATGATATAGTCACGGGCTCGCGGGTCGGAACGGAACGGGCGCTCGTCATGACGCTCATCATGCTCGGCGCTGTTCTGCTCGACCGGCAGGCGTTGACCATGCGCAATCTGGCTTTCGCGGCTTTATTCGTTCTCGTGACTGAGCCGGAAGCGATTTTGGGCGCAAGTTTCCAACTCTCCTTCGCGGCGGTTGCTGCCTTGGTGTCCGTCTACGAGACTCGCATGGCGGCGCGCGCGAGGGAACAGGAGGATTTGACACGGCAGATCGTCCAACCACTGCCGAGCCCATCTCAGGGCGTCTTTCGGGGGTTGGCCCTTTGGCGGCGATGGGAGTCTATCGCGCCGCTTTTGCGGCAGGGGCCGGGCGGTCTTCTGTTTGCGACCTTTTGCGCCACAATGGCGACGGCCTCCTTCATGGCCTATAATTTCCACGAACTTAGCCCCTATGTGCTGATCGGCAATCCACTGACTTTGTCGATCATCGAGATCTTCGCGGTGCCCGGCGCGCTTCTGGGCACCTTGCTCTATCCATTCGGGCTCGACGCCTGGGTGTGGCACTATATAGGCGCCGGCATTACCTTCATCATGTGGCTGGCCAGGATCATTGGCGGATGGCCGGGCGCCACGATCCATTTGCCGGCTTTCGCGCCCTGGTCTCTTGTCTTTCTCAGCCTCGGCGTTCTCTCCGCCGTGCTGTGGCGCAGTGCCTTGCTGCGGGCGAGCGCTATTCCCTTCATGCTGATCGGCCTTTGTGGCGCTTTCTCTGGACCCGTTTTCGATATTGCCGTGCCGCCTTCCGGGGATTCCCTCGCGTTACGTGGGCGGGATGGCCGGCTGGCTGTACTTGGACCAAGGCCCAGCCTGTTCGGCGCCGAGCAATGGCTACGTGCCGATGCCGATGGGCGCGACGCGCGGGCGGCGCGAAAAGGCAATGTATGCGACAAGCTCGGCTGCGTCGGACATCTTGCCGATGGACGCGCTGTCGCGCTCGTGCTTGACAGGGAAGCCTTTATCGAGGATTGCCGGCGCGCGGCGATCCTTGTCACGCCACTGATCGCGCCGAGCGGCTGCGCTGCTTCCATCCTGATCGATCGGTCCGTCTTGCGTGATACGGGTGCTTTGACCCTGCGGCTTGGCACGGGAGAGCCGACTTTGCGCAGGGCGCGAGCGCCGGACGAGGACCGTCCGTGGTCGCCAAGGCCGAAAGGGGATTGGGGACAAAAGCGTTGGGGCGGAGACCATTTGGAGAGGATAAAGCCATATACCACCCTCCCTAAACCGACGGCTGAGCCATCGCCCGCAGAGACGGTGGTCGAGTCCTCTCTCGATCTAGCCGCTGATGACGATCAGGATCGATTGCCTGATTAACAATTGGCCATACACATCCAGACATGATAATCTGTTATATCCGATTGAAGATATCTTCTCTAGCTCGATAACCTGCAATGTCGGATCATGGTGGGGGCTTCAATGGAACAGATACTCATCAATCTTGTGTCGGGCGCGCTTGGCGGTAACGCTATCGGTAAGTCTTCGCCGACCTTCGATCTCGGTACGATTGGAAATACGATTGCCGGCCTCGTCGGAGGGGGTGTTCTCGGCCAGATCATAACAGCTCTGTTGCCGGCCGTTGCCTCGGCGACGCAGGCCGGGGATTTGAGCATTGGCGGTATTGTCACGCAATTGATCGCCGGTGGTGCTGGCGGCGCGATCTTGACAGCCATTGCTGGTCTCATCAAGAACAAGGTGGCCGCCTGAGCGAGAGAGTTCGACACGGTCTGTAAAATAATCATCCGAAAAGGATGACGCCTTGCCCGGATACATCCCGGCGAGGCTGTGTTGTAGTGCCTTCAATTTGTCTGCGCCATTGGTCCTGGACATGAGCGTTAACGGTCATGCCAATGTACATGGCTGTTCAGCCAGGTTTCCAGGCAAGCTGCCGCTTGTGATTGCAACACCGGGGTCAAACGCTCGTTCTCGGCTCGGAGAGCTGAAACGTCGATCTTGGCTAGAGACAATTCCAGCGTATGTCCGATCAGCCAGCGCTCGAAACCCTCGCCTCCGGCCTCAGGATGGAATTGTACGGCCAAAGCATGCTGGCCGTATGCAAAGGCTTGATTGACGCATACATCGGTGCTGGCGAGATGAATGGCGCCTTGGGGCAGGTCGAACGTATCGCCATGCCAATGCAGTACGGACTGATGCGCGAAGGCTGAGAGCGCGGATTTTTCGCCCGCGCCGGTCAGCGTGATAGGCTTGAAACCGAATTCCTTGGCAGGTCCTGGATAGACTTTTGCCCCGAGTGCTCGTGCCATGAGCTGCGCGCCAAGGCAGATGCCGAATGTCGGCCGGTTCGCGGCGAGCCTGCGTTCGAGGATGCGGATCTCCTCGGCGAGAAAAGGATAGCGATCATCTTCATAGGCGCCGATCGGCCCGCCAAGGACGAACAGAAGATCGGCCTCCATGGGCTCCGGCGTGGCGAGTGTATCCACACCAATGTCGAGATAGCGAAGCTGAAAGCCTGCCCGGGCGAGAACAGGCGCAAAGCCACCCAGATCCTCGAAGGCCAGATGGCGTATGGCAATGGCAGTTCTTGACATGAGCGATGTCCATCTTGGCAGGTTAGAGCGACTATGAAAATTCGAGAGTGTCAATCGCAGGCGATGCGATTTATTTGCCCCTCTGTGAGTTGGAACATGGCGTCTTGGGGTGTTTCGAGGCTCAAGGCCTCGTCCCGAGGAAGGTTCGCATACAAGCCTCGAAGGACGCGGCTGGCGACACCGTGAGAAACGATAATACGGGATGTGCAGGAATGGCTCGTGACGCGATGCAGAGCACCTTCGAGCCGGTCCGAAAAAGCCTCATAGCGCTCGCCGTCGGGAGAATGGAAATACCACTCATTGCGGCTGAAGCCCGAGCGTGCATCGGGCCAGTTCGCTTCAATTTCCGAGTTGGTCAGGCCTTCCCAGCATCCCATTCCGATTTCCATGAGACCGGGATCGAAGACGATCTCCTGTCGGATACCGGCGGCTTCGGCAAGAATGTGGGCGGTCTGCTTGGTACGGCCGAGGGGACTTGCAAAGACAATAGCATGATCCGGCTCGATGAGGCGGCGGAGCATTCCACCGATCTGGCGGGCTTGATCTTTCCCGCGTGCTGTCAGGGGTGAATCGACCTGGCCCTGGAAGCGGCCTTGGGCATTGAATTCAGTCTGTCCATGTCGAACGAGATAAATCACGCTACATCCCTAAAGGTACCAGCCAAACGTAGTCGCCACTTTTTAAGATAATTTGATGGGTCTTCCCAGCCGATCTCATATTCGTTCTGGCTGCTTTTCTAAAAGCCAAGGCTGATAAAGCTCTAAAGGTGATTTAAAAAGCTCTTGAATTATATCTTACGATATGATTATCGTAAGATATGACGAAAGAACATATCCACGCCCACAAATTTCATCATTTCCTTCATTCCATCGGCCGCAGGCGCGGCCCGCATGGCTTCGGCCGTGGTTGGGCTGAAGGGTTCGGACGAGGCTTCGGCGGAGGAGATTTTTCCGCCGGACGCAAGCTCAGCTCGAATGAGCTTCAGCTCGTGCTGCTGGCGCTGTTGGCCGAGCGTCCTGCTCATGGCTACGAACTGATCCGCATGCTGGAGGAACGCTCTGGGGGCTTCTATGCCCCGAGCCCAGGCATGGTCTATCCAGCACTGACCTATCTGGAAGAAATCGGCCACGCTTCGGTCACGCAAGAGGGCAACCGCAAGCTCTACAGCCTCACCGAGGAAGGGCGTCAGTCTTTACAAGCCCACCGTGAGGAGGCTGACTTTATCCTCGAGACATTGGCTCGCATCGGCAGCCGCATGGCCGAGGTCCGCGAGGCCTTCGCCGGCGTTGATGCTGCAGACCCCCAGGCGGCGGATGAACTGCATCAAGCCCGCCATGCCATCAAGCACGCTTTGATGCGCAAACGTGGCTGTTCCCCAGCGGAAGCCCGCCGTATTGCTGGCATTCTCCAGCGCGCGACCGCCGAGATCCTTGAACAGTCCAACTGAACGCCATGAAGCCTTTGGCCGGCATGGTCGAGCCAAGGGCTTCATTATTGACGTGCGTATCACTTTATTTTCAAAGACTCATCCATAATCAGGAAGTCAGAGAGCCCTTCAGGGATGGTTTCGCCGCTCTTTTCCTCTTAAATGAAGAGGGAACTCTTAAAGAGACGAAGGCATGGCCGATATTCTGAAGCGGATCGAAGCCTATAAAAGGCAGGAAATTGCTCAGGCAAAACAAAGTGTGAGCCTCGATGCTTTGCGGCGCCAATGCGAAAGCGTGGAAAAGCCGCGTGGTTTCATCAAAGCGCTCGCTGCCAAACAGGCCGAGGGGCGCATGGCGCTCATCGCTGAAATCAAGAAGGCCAGCCCATCCAAAGGCCTGATCCGGGCCGATTTCGATCCGCCGGCCTTGGCGCGGGCCTATGAGGAAGGTGGCGCCGCCTGTCTCTCCGTTCTCACCGATACGCCATCCTTTCAGGGCTCTCCTGAATTTCTCACGATCGCGCGGCAGGCCGTGAGCCTGCCAGCCTTGCGCAAGGATTTCCTCTTCGATCCTTATCAGGTCTTCGAGGCGCGGGCCTGGGGTGCCGATTGCATCTTGATCATCATGGCTTGCGTCGATGATGAGCTCGCTGGCGCCCTGCGTGATGCCGCGCGGGAGCTTGGCATGGATTGCCTCGTCGAGGTGCATGACGAGGCGGAACTTATCCGCGCCCTCCGTCTTGAAACCCCGCTGATCGGCATCAATAATCGCGATTTGCGCACCTTTAATGTCTCGCTCGAAACCAGCGAGCGGCTCGCCGCCAAAATTCCGGATGATCGCATGATCGTCGGCGAAAGCGGCATTTTCACCGCGCAGGATTGCGCGCGGCTCAAGGCCCATCGCATTGGGACCGTGCTCGTTGGCGAAAGCCTGATGCGGGAGCAAGATGTGACGGCGGCGACACGCCGGCTGCTCGATCTGCCGCCGGAGGCCGTGACGGGCCCGGTCCATGCCGTTTTGGAGTCATGAGGGGCGCTTCATGAGTTCCTTGACCCATCTGACGAGCCATGGCGAAGCCGTCATGGTCGATGTCTCCGATAAGGCAGAGACCGAGCGGGTCGCGATCGCCGAGGCCCGGGTCGTCATGCGTATGGAAACGCTGGAACTGGCTCTCTCGGGCAATGCCGAAAAAGGCGATGTCGTGGCAACGGCCCGGATCGCTGGCATCATGGCCGCGAAAAAGACGCATGAGCTGATCCCGCTCTGTCATCCGCTGCTCCTGACCAAGGTTGGCGTCGATCTTGAACCCGATCCTTCGCTGCCCGGTTTTCGCGTCCAGGCCCTTGCCAAGGTGAAGGGTCAGACTGGCGTCGAAATGGAAGCTTTGACCGCCGTCTCCGTGGCCTGCCTGACGCTTTATGACATGCTGAAGGCCGTTGACCGTTTCATGCGCATTGAAGGAATAGGCCTCCTGGAAAAACAGGGAGGCAAATCAGGTTCCTGGAAACGAGAAAAAGAATGAACGCGGTTGCCCCGCACAAAAATGCAGGTCCTGTTAAAACGGACCAACCGAAACCGGCCCTGTCCGTCGCTGAGGCGCGCCGGACGATTTTGACGAGCGTCGCCCTGCCGCGCGCCGTCGAAACCGTGGCCCTTGCCGAAGCGCATGGCCGCACATTGGCCGCGCCTCTTGCCGCCAAGCGCACGCAGCCGCCCTTCGCCGCTTCGGCGATGGATGGCTATGCGATCCGCGCTGACGATCTGCACAGTGCTCGCGCGCCGGTCAAACTCACGCTCATCGGTGAAAGCGCGGCGGGCCATGGTTTTGCCGGCACAGTCGGGCCTATGGAGACCGTGCGGATCTTTACCGGTGCTCCGGTGCCGGAAGGCACCGATACGATCCTCATCCAGGAATTGGTGACAATCGAGGATGGTTTGATCCTGCCGCAAAAGACACCGCCGCGTGGCCGCTACATTCGCGAGGCGGGTCTCGATTTTCAGGAAGGGGAGATTCTGCTTCCGGAGGGGCGCCGCTTGAGCGCTGCCGATCTCGCTTTGGCGGCGGCGATGAACCACGCTGTCGTGCCGGTGACGAAACAGCCGCGTGTTGGCATTCTCGCGACGGGCGATGAATTGGTGCGGCCGGGCGAGGCGCTCGGACCCTCGCAGATCGTCTCTTCCAATTCCTACGCTATTGCGGCGCAGGTGCGTGCCGCCGGCGGTCTGCCCGTCGATCTTGGCATTGCGGGGGATAATGCCATAGCGCTTGCGCAAGGCATTGCCGCGGCCCGCATGCTCAAGGTCGATGTGCTGGTGATCTCGGGCGGCGTGTCCGTCGGTGATTACGATCTCGTGCGCAAGGCTTTGTTGCAGGAAGGCATGGAATTGAGCTTCTGGCGCATCGCCATGCGTCCCGGACGGCCGCTCATTCATGGCATGCTGGGAGATATGGCGATTTTGGGTCTGCCGGGTAATCCGGTCGCCGCGCTCGTCTGCGGCCTGCTGTTTTTGACACCCCTTGTGCGTATTTTGGATGGAGAGGCTGGCGTGCTCGAAGCCGATCCGAGCGAACCGGCGCTTCTTGCCGAGGCGCTTCCCGAAAACGATGCGCGCGAGGATTTCTTGCGGGCCACTTATGTGCGGACAGACAATGGTCTGCCGTCCGTCACACCCTTTGCGGCGCAGGATTCCTCCTTGCTGCATGTGATGGCCGAGGCCAATTGCCTGTTGATTCGACCACCTCATGCTCCGACCGCTTCGGCTGGCGACCCATGCCGGATCATCCGGCTTGATCGCTAAAGCATCTTGCGGAACACAGGGCGAACAGATATAGTCTGTTCACTGTTTGTTTAAGGTTTGCGGGCAATTTGCGGGGGCATATCCGCAAACAGGGTCCGCTTCCAAGCAGTCAGCCTGGGACGTTTGCCGCAATGTCAATCGTTCTTCTCAAGGGATGAAAGGGCCGGGACGATGCTCACCAAGAAGCAGAGCGAATTGCTGCGCTTCATTCATGAACGTCTCAAGGAAACCGGAGTCCCACCGTCCTTTGACGAGATGAAAGAGGCCCTGGACCTCCGCTCCAAATCGGGGATTCATCGTTTGGTCATGGCTTTGGAGGAACGCGGCTTCATCCGCCGTCTTCCCAATCGCGCGCGCGCCCTTGAAGTGGTGCGTCTGCCCGATGCCGCGACGCCGCCCGTGCCACCCCACGGCAGGAAATTCTCGCCCAGCGTCATCGAGGGAGATCTTGGCCGCGTCAGGCCACATACTCCGCATACTGACGACGAGGATTCGGAACTTACCACGGTCGCCATCCCCGTCATGGGGCGGATCGCCGCCGGCACGCCGATCAGTGCCTTGCAGCATCGCAGCCATACGATCGGCCTGCCGATGGATATGCTGCCTGCGGGCGAACATTACGCCCTGGAAGTGCGCGGCGATTCCATGATCGATGCTGGCATTCTCGATGCCGATACGGTGATCATCCGCCGCCAGGATAATGCGGAAAACGGCGATATCGTCGTCGCCTTGATCGATGATGAAGAAGCAACCTTGAAACGTCTGCGGCGGCGCGGGGCCTCGATCGCGTTGGAACCCGCCAATTCGGCCTATGAGACCCGGATTTTCGGGCCTGATCGTGTGCGTATTCAAGGCAAGCTGGTCAGCCTCATCCGGCGTTATTGAGGCATCCTCGAGCCCAGCGCGGGTTATGCCTCAACGGGAACACTGAGGCTCTAAGCCTTTATAAGTACGCAGCTTTCCATAGGCGTCGCGGTTCAGCCCTTCCAACCCCAAGTCTGGGGGAATTCCTCCTGTTCAGACCAGCTCCGCCACGGACGATCGCTCGACGCGTCCCTGGTATGAAGTCTGCGTGCGGGGTTTTCGCGTTCAGCCATTGGAGGGGACTATGCCAGAAATCAAAATATTGACCCGCGATAGCATCGCCCCGCAAGGAGACTTTGTGTCTGTCACTAGACGCATCGCTCCCAATAAGAGTGTGGTGACCGATATTATCTGCATGAAGGATGGCGCGGCGGTCAAGACCATCACGGACCGCCAATTGACACCCGATGTGGCGATTCAAAAAGCCTCGGAAATCGCGGACGATCATGATGTTGATTGGGTCTATGTTCTCGACCTTTCGTGAATGGAAAGGCGATGGTGCGTTGACTGCGGCAGAGCCAAATGCCTTGGCCGATCTGATGCAACGGCCGGAAACCAGGCCGCCTGTGGTCCTTTGCGCTAAAAATCAGGAAGCGTTATAGGCTCTCGGAAAGAGAGAAATCATGGAACCTATGATGGACCGGGATCAAATCGTTAAACAGCTTGCCGGCTTGGAGGTCGACCTCATCAACCGCATTTGGGGATGCGTGGCAGAGGAAGAAGATACATTCGAGTTCATTTCACGACAGCTCGTCGATAAGCCGGAAGATGTCGACCTGCAGAATTTCATCAATCACGCCTTGACCGGCGTTCTGCTTGCGGTCGCCTTTTTTCGTTTCAAAGAGACGATGAAGCCTTTTCTCGGGCCAAAAGAAATCGAAGAGGCTTTCATGCGCATGGCCCATAACAAGGCGAAGAATGTCGTCGATCATTGGCATGAGCAATCAGAGGGCAGTGCGGATTGAGGCCGCAGTCGATCAAAGCCCCGGTTCCAGACCAAGGATGAAGGGAACCCATTCAATGTCTGAGGGGGAGGCGGCTGTTTAAGCGGACATTTTTCAATGCGGCTTTTGCGCCAAAAAGAGACACTCCCAGATCTGTTGCTAAATGGCAAAATTGACTCGGAGCAGATGCTGGGATTGGGAAGGTGCATACGCTCAGTAAAGCAATAGGGAATTTATGAAATCGTCCATTGAAGTTGAAGAAAACCCAGATAAATTGCCTCTGTTATTTATCGAGACTGTCTAATGAAACCTGATATCGTCACGATCTTCAACAACAAGGGCGGCGTGGGGAAGACCACTCTGACTTACCACCTAGCGCATGCCTTGGGTGATCTAGACAAGAAGGTCCTTCTTATCGACCTCGATCCTCAGTGCAATCTAACAATCTTTTCCCTGCCTATGGAAACCATCCACGACATCTGGGTCGCAGAGGATGATTTCATTGAGGATTTCGCGGCCACACGATCCAAAACTTCTAACTCCGATTTTCAATCATTGTTGAGAAAGCCCCGGTCTATCCATTTCGATCTCAAGCCAACAGAAGACGGTACCGCAGAGCTCGAGTCTTTGCCGCCGCCGGTGATGCTGAATAACAATGTCCATCTCATTCCCGGGCGACTGACGCTTCACCTATTCGAGGCGAAGATCGGCGAACGCTGGAGCGGGATCTATCAGGGCGACCCGCTCGCAATCCGAACCGCTACGCGGGTTCGGCAGCTGGCATATGACTACGCGGCATACCACGGATATCACCTAGTCATATTCGACACCTCGCCGAGCCTCGGAGCATTGAACCGTCACCTCCTCACCCTTGCGGACGGGTTCTTAATTCCGTGCTCTCCCGACCTCTTTTCCGTCTATGGCATCCGAAACATTGGGGGGGCTCTGCGTTTGTGGCGGAAGCAGTTCGACAGCATCTTCCACCTTCTTTCTGATACCAAGCGTAGCCAGTTTCCCGAGAAGTTCGTGAAACTGATTGGCTATACAATCTACAACGCAAAGCGGTATTCCGGGTTGGGGAATGACTTAGATCTCGCTAAGGCGCACTTTCACTATGCGCAACAGATTCCGGGAACGATCGCAAAGTTCGTTGATCCTGAAAACTCGTTGCCATTCACAGAAATCCTTTCAGGCTCCATCGGCAATAAGGCTGTAATACACAGTCACAATACATTCCCCAGCATGTCACAGAAGTACCACAAGCCAATGTGGCTTCTTCCAGACATCAATCTAGAAGTAGAAGATCGAAGTACCGTCGCAGGCAACCAAAACAAATATCGCGAAACCCAAGGCGCCTATCTCGCGTTCGCCCGTGACTTCCTGGATAGGGTCGCCCAACTATGACCGACGCGTGTGCACATGAGGAAATCGCGACGGAGGAAACTGTCGCGGAACCGGTTATCATTGACGAAAAAGCCATAGAGGACACTTTAGCCCGGTACGATCGAGTACGGCATGACCTCGGAATATTTATGGAAGGAGTCGTGAAATATATCGGCGTGCACCCCGATCTGATCGTGAACGGCCATCAAATCGTCCATTCGTTTAAGAGCCGTTTGAAAGACCGTGAACATCTACGCGCGAAAATCCTCAGGAAGGCCGAGCTGGGGCGGGAAATAAACGCACAGAACTTGTTCACCAAAGTCACAGATCTGGCGGGAGTCCGTATTCTTCATTTATTCCAAGAGAATTTCGCAGAAATCGATGCCATCATCCGCCGCAAGGTGACTGAAGACGGGGACTGGATCTTCGACGAGCGTCCCAAGGCTTATACCTGGGATCCCGAGGCTGTCACCTTCTTCCAACGTTTCGACCTCGATGTCTCTGAGAAGACAACGTCATACACTAGCGTCCACTATCTTGTGCGTCCGCGCACTGATTCACCGTTGTGCTGCGAAATTCAGGTACGCACTCTGTTTGAGGAGATCTGGGGCGAGGTGGACCATCAGATCAACTACCCAGTTCCGACTGACAATGTGGCCTTGTATGAGCAGATCAAGGTTCTGTCAAAGATCGTGGGAGCAGGCAGCCGACTCTTGGATTCACTCAAACGCGTCCAGAATGGCTAAACCATTTTGTAACTTTACCTTTCAGACCAATACCCTTTCCAGGGTGTTTTGCTCTTAGGGATTGATCGCTCCCGAATGCTACATAAACTAAAGTCATTCTTCGATAATAGCTATTATTGCTTCTCATCAATGGTTAGGTAATTTGCCATTGAGGAACATTTGAATTTTGTTCCCAATTGGTCAATTATCACTACAATTCAAGAGGTTAGGAGGGGAGCTATGACCGCGTTCACTAGGAACAACGTGCAGAATGCGGCTGTTGAGTTTGTTAAGGAATTGAGACAGAGCAGGCTTAAGCAACTCTTACGAATTGAGCACGGCAATGTCGTTGATAACGCCAATACGGGCGGTTCTGTAGTTGAAGTGGCGAAATTAGAGGAGCGCAGAGCCCAAATACAAGTGTGGTTTGACAAATACCTAGACGGCAAAAATTTGGTTTTTTGGGTAGGGTTTTATGCGAACGATCAAAGCATTATAAAAAATATAATTAAATACTGCCCAGCTCGAATGCGAAATGGAAATGTTTTTAGAAAAAGTGATATGAAAATTTCAGGAAAAATTTCTTTCTTGAAGAAAAGGCCCGATGATCAAGACCTAAAATTTCCGATTCAAGAATATTATGATGATACAAATTATTTTGGGATATATGAAACGGAATCGTTCAACGTCGAGAAAGCTTTGAGATTTATTGAAACCGTTGTTAGTTCTTTACCAGAGTTTGATTCAGGCGTTTCTAACGATATATTTCCCGAAAATAATAGAATACTAGTTGGGGAGCACCTTAGGATCGAGCGCAAGGCTGCTCTAGCTCGGGAATGTAAAAAACGCGATAGATACCGGTGCCAGATCTGCAACTTCCATTTCGTCGAACGGTATGGTTTGCTGGGCGAAAATTTCGCTGAAGCTCACCATAAGGTGCCGCTCTCCAAGCTTGACGGGGAGGTTAAGAATTGTGTCGATGATCTTGTCACAGTTTGCGCAAACTGCCATCGAATGCTCCACAGGCTTGAGGGTAAACCCACCGACATTGTTAAATTACGCCGCATTTTTAAGCACGTAGGTAAGTGTACAACGTGATTGTTATGTGATGACGCGACCTCCAGTCCTAGCGGGGGGACCGTCCCCTATGACGAGGTCGTAAATGCACTTTGTGCCATGCCATCGGCTGTTCAAGTCGTATCTCTCCATCATGGCATCGAGCCTTGGCTCCGGTCCTTTCTCACCACTCTCCTGCCAGTCGATCTTGGTACGAACATAGGCCTGTAGTTTTTCGAGTTCGGCTGCCTTAAGCGGTCGTCGCCTGACAGCGATAGTTAGTCAGCTGGGATGAAGCGGAGGGTGCCTGCTCGACGCGCTGGCCTGCCGGTGTCGTTCGGATGATTGACACCATCCACGACCGGTACATCAGGGAAATCGAATGGGCTTACACCGTCTAGGCAAGCAACGTTCACGCCATACTGGCTCGGGTCAGATCGTCTTTGATGATGCGTGTATATTCCGCAGCGAGAACAAAAGAAGTGCTGCGCTGACCCGGTATGGAAGCGGTAGCTTGTTAGCGCATCCTCGCCCTGCAGGAACTTGATCCGACTTGCCATGACAACGACGGCGCCTCGCATCCGGCAGTAAGAACAGGTGCAGCGGCGGATCGAATTGAAGCCGTCGCTGAGCGTCGCCTCGAAACGCACGGCGCCACAATGGCACTGGCCAGACCGAATGTTCGTATCACCCAGCATTGTGTCTCCTGCTCGAATTGAACTTGTGACGGAAAAGTCCCTGTTGATTGCGTCTTCCTGTGCCCGCCTTACATCACGGGTCATTTCCGCTGCGTCCATATGCCGTTCACGCCGACCCCCGACCTGGGATCTGGTGATGAGATTCCTTATCGCCGGCTGGCTCTTCTCTTCAAGCGAAACCCCTTCATTGCATCATGAGCAAACATTCATATAATACGCGAACCTCTATGAGCAGAGAAGCCAATGAAAGAGCTGCCGCCCACACCAACGTTACGAGCATTCGAGGCCGCAGCACGTCACCCTACATTCACGGCCGCATCGGCAGAGCTGAATGTCACGCAAAGCGCTGTCAGTCATCAAATCCAGTATCTGGAAGAGCTGTGGGGGATGAAGCTATTTGAAAGGGGAAGAACATTAAAGCTAACAACAGAGGGGAACGCGCTGGCGCCAATAATCAGACAATTTCTGGTCAGTCTTGACGCAACTCTAGCAGGACTACGACGGCAGCGTGATCGACACCCACTACGCATTAGCCTCACGCAGTCCTTTGCATCGCGTTGGCTTCTTCCTCGCTTACCGAGTATCGAAGCGAGTCAACCAGACCTTCAACTTTGGATCGAAACAACTGACCACCCGATTGGTTTTGGGCAAGGCGATGCGGACATCGCGGTACGCCTTGGCACGGGCCAATATTCGGGTCTTTTTGCTGAATTGTTATTGCGTGAGTACATATTCCCAGTCGCAAGTAAGCAGCTTCTAGATCGTCTGGGAATGCCGAATACTCCAGCAGACTTGCTGCGCTATCCCCTTCTATTCCGTGCCGGCCCTGACTTGGTTCCTAAGTGGGAGTATTGGTTCGAGCGGGCTGGAGTTGATGTTTCGCTTGCGCATTCTGGAACCTATTATCCAGACACTAACATGACAATCGAAGCCGCGCTGGCTGGATATGGGATTGCCTTGGTTCGAAGCGGACATGTTGAGAAAGAGTTGAGGGACGGTCTGCTTATTCGTCTTCTCACCGTGCGCTACCCCTCACCGCTCGCGTATTATTTCGTCTGTCCGAAGGGGCGGGAGCGGCTACCCGCGATCGCATCGTTCAAGGAATGGATTGTTCAGGAGGCTCAGCAAGCACAGTCTACCTACGACAGCGAGCAAGAGATATGAGCATTTACTCATGGATGGATGAGTATCCTTTAGTTGCTGAGAAAGTCGCCTTCTCTTTAAAGTTGGGGGGTGGGAAGGCAGCCATCCGGATTGAATGGCTGCCTGCAATTCAACGGAGCGCGGGCGATAAGATGCTCAACGTGGATATGGCGCAGAATGTTGATGGAGCATCGAAAATGAAAGCCGCGAAGCAACGGCGCGATCTCGTCGGAGCCTGCCTTGCCCATACGCTGCATGATGGCTACACTGACCAACTCTACGCGCTGCTGCCGATCTGGCAGACAGAATTTGGGCTTTCCTATGCGGGCCTCGCGATAATCCGAGTGCTCTATTATGGTACGATGGGCTGTCTTCAGGTGCCTGGTGACAAGGTACTTGGACGAGTTACTGCACGCTGGGCATTAGCATTGGCGACATTCGTGGCAGCTCTGGGATATCTGGTGATGGCTTTACCGGGCGGTCTGTTCGTTTTGAGTGCGGGACTGATCGTTGCAGGCGTCGGATCGAGCACTCAGCATCCTCGCGCCTCCCTTCTCGTGACCAACGCCTATGGGAAGGAATCACGAGGCCCGTTGGGAGTTTATAATTTCTCCGGTGACTTGGGCAAAGCCGTCCTGCCGGCACTTGTCGCGTTACTGCTCCCATTCTTGGCTTGGCGCGCAGTGATCACGCTGACAGCACTCCTGGGCTTCTTGGTCGCCGGAGTGTTGCTGGTGCTCATTCCGCGCCAACGCACACTTCCGACCTTGCTCGACGAGAGACACATTGGGAATACGGCGAGCGGTAAAGGTTTTGGTTTACTCCTCGCGATCGGCGCACTCGATACCGCGCCACGGATGGGTTATCTGCTGTTTCTGCCGTTTCTCATTCACGCCAAAGGCGGAACACAAGCGATGGTTGGCGTCGGCTTGGCGCTGCTTTTTATCGGCGGCGCGCTGGGTAAAGCTGTCTGCGGCTGGTTAGGACAGCGTCTCGGCGTCGTCTCGAGCGTGGTTATGACCGAGGCAGCCACTGCGTTGCTGATGATCGCAACTTTGTTTTTCCCACTGGCTGTGACGCTTGCCTTGTTACCCTTGCTTGGCGTCGTCTTGAACGGCACTTCTTCCATCCTCTATGGGACCGTTCCGGATTTGGCCCCGAAAGGTGATACCGGACGGGCGTTCGCGCTATTTTATACGGGTGTCATCGTCATGGGAGGTTTCGCGCCAATCGCTTACGGCATGATTGCCGATCACACCAGTAGGGCCGTCGGTATATCGGCTTCGGCGTTGACGGCGACCATAATCATTCCACTTGTTCTTGCGTTACGCCCGGCACTGATCAGACCCACATAACCCAAGATTGCCGCGCTGAGCACGCCTAGCTAAAGAAGCCGGCGAAATGCCTGACAATGTTAAGAGAGCTATGGCGTGCCTTAGGTAGCTATGGCGTAGGCGTAGTGCCCATCTTCATTGTTCTCGGCTCCCGCCAGCCCTGCCGATTGCCCTCCATAGCCTGATATCATCCGGCTCAATCGCAGCGGTGCGTTCTGCGTTCGAACGCCGGCGCGAATAAAATCTTCCTCGTAGAGACCGATCGACATGAACCGCTGCTCGCAGTCGGTCATCGAAACGCTCATCATTGGTTCGTGCGGCCGCTCAGCTTCCCAGCAGCCCCATTGAGGCGCTGAAGACCGCCTCACAAAATTCCTCCAAAGCAGAGTTACCTCGGAGAACGTCACAACGAACCTCCTAACAGGCGCGCCGAGACAGCCGCCATCCCGCCAGCAGCGAGCGATGCGCTGGCTGAACTTTTAGGAGAATCAATATGTCCGATCGTCTGATGTCCAAGCTGGTCGCTGGCTCCTTCGCTGCCGCCTTCGGCACGCTCGCCGTTGCTCCCGCGAATGCGCAGGAATTTACGGCGCAGCAGAAGAAAATCCAGGCCGAGAACACCGTGAAGGTGAAGTCCGGCAAGGTCGAGCCCTGCTTCGGCGTCGCGCTCAAAGGCCAGAACGACTGCTATGCGGGCGCCGGCACGACCTGCGCAGGCACCAGCACCGCCGACTACCAGGGCAACGCCTTCAAGCTGGTGCCGACGGGCACCTGCACGACGATCTCCACGCCGAACGGAACGGGCAGCCTCAAGCCCAAGGCCTGATCGACCGCTCGGCCGGGCCACGAAGGCCCGGCCATTCCTTCCCTGCATCGACCGAAGTGAACGCCATGCCGAAACCGATCTTCAAACCGTCCCAGACACCGATGCCGCAGCGGGCCGGCGTCGGCCTGAAGGCCGAGCACTATCGGACGATCATGGAGACCTCACCCGATATCGGTTTCTTCGAGGTCCATGCCGAGAATTATATGGGCGCGGGTGGGTCGCCGCATCGCTACCTTTCCGTCATCCGCGATCGCTATCCGCTGTCGCTCCACGGTGTCGGCCTGTCGATCGGCGCGGATCGCCCTTTGGACAAGGATCATCTTGCGCGCCTGAAGCAACTGATCGATCTTTATTGCCCGGCGCTCTTCTCAGAGCATCTCGCCTGGTCCAGCCACGATGTTGGCTTCCTGAACGACTTGCTTCCTCTGCCTTACACGAACGAGACACTTGCGCGCGTCGTGGAGCATGTCGATCAGGTGCAGGACTTTCTCGGGCGCCAGATGCTGCTGGAGAATCCGTCCACCTATCTGGCCTTCGCCGAAAGTACCTGGGCGGAGACCGACTTCATCGCCGAGATCGTCCGGCGGACAGGCTGCGGTCTTCTGCTCGACGTGAACAATGTCCATGTCGCCTGCACCAATCAGGGCTGGGATCCGATCGCTTATCTCGACGCCTATCCGCTTCCTGATGTGCAGGAGATCCATCTGGCCGGCTTCGCGCCCGATGCCGATGAAGAAGGACGCCCCCTGCTGATCGATGCCCACGACCGACCGGTCTCGGAGATTGTCTGGGGTCTGTTCGCCCATACGACCGAGCGCATCGGCCCGGTTCCGACCCTGATCGAGTGGGACGCCAACGTGCCCGATTGGCCAATGCTGAAGGCCGAGGCGGAACGCGCCGAGCTTATCATGTCCGACATCGACTGTATGCACCGGCGTGTACCTGTTGTTGTCCACGCACACTCATTCCAGAGAGGTGACCACCCATGATTGGCTCGATTGGCAGTTCGGCTTCAGGTCTGGAAGGCTCCGAACATGCTGCTGGCATGGTGAGATCTGCCGACCGACAGGCTGACTTCACCAGGGCGCTCCTTGACCCGCTCAAGCCGGCTCCCGCCGGTCTTGTCGGTCCCGACGGGCTGCCCAGCGCCAGGCGGTTCGCCGTCTACCGTAACAATGTCGTCCTCGGGCTGATCGAGATCCTGAAGGCCGCCTATCCTGTGGTCCAGCGCCTCGTCGGCGAGGAGTTCTTCACTGCCATGGCGCGCCTATACGTGATGGCTGAACTGCCGGCCTCTCCGATCATGCTCGATTACGGAGCTGGCTTTCCCGATTTCATCGGCCGCTTCGAGCCTGCCGCCGTGCTGCCCTATCTCCCCGATGTCGCTCGTCTCGAGCGTGCATGGGTGGAAGCCTATCACGCCGCCGAGGCATCGCCTTTGCCATCGTCGGCTCTCAGCCAGGTGCCGCTGCGCGATGTCCCGGCACTGCGGCTCACCCTGCATCCGTCTGTCCGCATTGTAAGGTCTGCCTTCCCGATCGTGGGCATCTGGCAGGCGAACATCGGGCGCGATGGGATCGAGTACATCGACCTTGGTGACGGTGGAGACGATGTGCTTGTCACTCGTCCCGAGGCGGAGGTCGAGGTTCGACGTCTCCCGGCGGGCGCGGCTGCATTCATTGAGGCGCTGCAGGCGGGTTCGCCAATCGTCGATGGGATGAAAGAAGGGCTATTCGTGAGTCCGCGTTTCGATCTTGCCGGCACGCTGCGAGGCATGATCGAGGCGGGCGTCATCGTCGGCTATGACATACAGCCGGCCCGATCGGTGGAGGTCGTATGAGCGCGTCGCCGACATTGTTGAACAGGGCAGCTGCAATTATCCCTCCTGTGCTTCTCCGGCATGTGCTTCTCTGGATGGCAGCGATCGCGTGGCCCATCGCGCCTCCGATGTTGCGCATTGCCCTGGCGCTTCCCTTCTTTCGCTCCGGCCTCACACGATGGGACGGCTTCCTCTCGCTCTCGCCAGGGACGCTGTTTCTGTTTGAGGAGCAGTTCAAGCTGCACATTTTCGGGGGAGAGTACGCGCTTCCCACCCCCGACCAGTTGGCTCTGCTGACCGCAATCGCCGAGATCGCGCTGCCCATCTTGCTGATTGTTGGTCTTGGAACACGCTTTGCTGCATTCATCCTGCTGGTCATGACAGGCGTCATCCAGCTGGTGTTTCCAGATGGCTGGGTCAATTTCCACTTGTACTGGGCAACTTTGGCCATGGCCATCATAGCCATTGGGCCCGGTGCATTCTCGATCGACCACTGGATTGCCAAAGTCCTCGTCCGGTTTGGTTCGCCGGGGGCAGGGCGGTGATGCCTCGCCGTCGCCAGATCGGGTCCCAGGGCGACTGCTTACGTGGATCCGCTATCTTCAGGAGTTGGCGCGATGCAGGATGACGGGTGTCGGCGCCTGACTTTGGTGGCGTCGGATGGCGAGACGACGCGAGATGGGACGAAGGCCATGCCAGGGGACCTCGAGGCCGCACCATCGCGCGATCTCGACTGGACAATTCTCATGGCGCGCGCGCAGGACGGCGATACGGTCGCCTATCTGCGACTTCTCCAGGAGATCACACCTTATCTCAGATCACTGGTCAGGCGATGGCACAAGGATCATTGGGACGTCGAAGATACCGTGCAGGACATATTGCTGACCCTCCATTCGATCCGGCATACCTACGATCCTTTACGGCCGTTCGGTCCCTGGCTTGTCGGCATCGCCAGTCGTCGCGCGATCGATCGGTTGCGTCGACGTGGCCGGCAGGCGCTGCGCGAGGCCCCGCTCACCGCCGAACATGAGGCGACCGTCACAGCGGCCGATAACAACGATGATGTGCTTGACAAGCATCGTCTGACTGAGGCTGTCGGCAGCTTGCCGCTGATCCAACGGACGGCTGTCGATCTCCTCAAACTCAAGGAAATGTCTTTAAAGGAAGCATCCGACGCGACCGGGCTCTCCATCGCGTCGCTTAAAATGGCGACCCAGCGGGCGCTCCGGACCTTGCGGACCTTGCTCTCGGATCGGGGGGATTTGTGATGGACACGTCTGAGCTGATCCGCTCCCTCGCCACCAACGCTCCGCCGGTCAGGCGTCTTCGTCCTCCGCTCGTCCGCGCTGTTGGATGGCTCCTGCTTGCCGCCGCGATCATGGCCCTCATGACGATAAGCCACGGCGTGCGACCGCAATTCGCTGAGCGCATGCAGGATGCCGTGTTTGCCATCAACATGATCTCATCCCTCTTAACCGGCGTCCTTGCGACCATCGCCACCTTCTTTGTCAGCCTGCCGGACCGGTCCCGCTGGTGGCTTCTCTTGCCCGCCCCGCCGCTCGTCGTCTGGCTGTCGACTATTGGTTACCAGTGCTTCGCTGGCTGGGTGCCTGTGCCGCCAGGTGCAATCACCGTCGAGGCCGCGTCCAGTTGCCTTGCCACGCTCGTGCTGACAAGCTTGCCTTTGTCGCTGCTGATGCTGGTGATGCTCCGTTACGCTGCTGCACTCCGGCCCACATCAGTCATCTTGATGGGAAGCCTCGCGGTCTCGGCAATCACCGCGACGGCCCTTTCGATGTTCCATCCGCTCGATGCCACCGCGATGATCCTTGGATGGAATCTGGGCACGGCTGTTCTATTCCTCGGAGGTGCCGCGATTTTCAGTCGGAAGGTGTCGAACGCAGCAAGTGCGAAAGGACGATAGGTGAAAGCCATTCGGCCTCCGGTTGCGCGACGAATAGCCCAAATGTGGCGAGGGCAGACATGCTAATGAGCGAGGTACCGACGGCCAAACGTCACTATGATCGCCGGGAACCACGCAATGGCCGCCGAAAACTGCCGATTACCGCAGAGACTGTACAAAATAATGTATATCAAAGATCTATGACGATCTCGTAGTTCTCATCCTGGTCTCGTGTGGCCCGCCAGCCTCGCTACAGTATCCGGCTCTATGCTATCCAGCGGACACCCTTGGGTTCGCTATGTGAATCGAGGCGATGCTATGCCTCAGCCGCGACGATCCGAGCGACATCGGCCAGAATGGCTTCCTGGCTCTCGACCGAACCGGGTACTTCACCGAGATAGGCTGTAACCACAATCGGAGCACGGCCGGGCGGCCAGATCACGCCGATATCGTTCGTCGCTATCTTCTCCCAGGTGCCAGGCTTGTTCGCGATCCGCCACCCTGCCGGGAGGCCGTCCCGAAGGCGATGCGTCGCGGCATCCTTCGCCCCGATCATCCATCCCGTCAGAAGGGCGCGTGACGTGTCCGACAGGGCATCTCCGAGCAGCAACTGGCGCAGCGTCCCAGCCATGGCGGCCGGCGAAGTGGTGTCGTGGATCTCGCCGGGCTTGACGATATTCAGAGCCGGTTCCATGTGGTCGAGCCGGGTAACGGGATCGCCTAGCGATCGCAGATATATCGTCAGCGCCGCTGGACCGCCGAAGCTGGCGAACAGCAGATTGACGGCGGTGCTGTCGCTGATGGTGATCGCCGCTTCGCAGAGCGCGGCGATCGTCATACCTTCAGGGCCGACATGAGGGCTGGTTGCCTTGAAGGGCGACACCAGTTCGCGCTCGGTGAAGGTAATACGCCGGTCGAGTCGCTCCTCACCTCGATCAACCCTCGCCAGCACGCAACCCACGGCCAGCACTTTGCACGTGCTGCACATGGCAAAGCGCTCGTCGATCCGGTTGCCGACTAGCCCGCCGGTCGCGGTATCGAGCACGGCGACCCCAAACCGCCCACCGCTCCGCGATTCTAATTCTCGCAACCGTGCCTGAATGCCGCTGCTGGCCCAGGCGCCGGACACCGGCAACACCAGCGGCGCTACCAATGCGAGACGGCGCGTGATTGGGACTGGCATGCTGGGTCAGTTTCCTATTTGTATGGGGTGTCGCGGATTGCTGAATATTCCAAGTGTAAGTGGCAGACGTCTACAATCTGCACCAGCGCGGCGATCATAATCGATGACGGCAAGGTGGTGGCCGTCGAATGGCCACGATCTGTGCACGCTCGGCCTCATCGAGGCCTTATCCTATTCCATTTATTCTGGAAAATCAGGCCAAGGCGTAAGAGGATCATGGAGTGCCCTCGGTGGCTATGGCGTAGACATAGTGCCCATCTTCATTGTTCTCGGCTTTCTCCGCCGTTTTCCCGATCGTGCCAGCTAAGCCACTGATTCCCGCCCAACAAACATGCGCAAAATCATGCTTCCCAGATCGGTGGACTTCCGATTGAAGCCCGAAGCGCTTCGGTGAATGCTCGAACCTTGGCGATCGGCTGGGGCAGGGCACGCAGAAGATAGATGCCGCCCGGTTGTTCGTTCCAGGGCTCGCCGTTGGCCGACAACCGGATCAACGTTCCCGACCTAACGTCGGGCCCGACAACCCAGCTCGACAGAAATGCGATACCCATGCCGGCGACGGCGGCCGCACGCAGAGCCTCGAAATCGTCCGAACGGAACACCACCCTACCATTCCCGGCATGGCCGGCTGGGCAGCCCAGCACTTCCCGCCAGCCAAGGAGGTCGGCACCATGCAGCTTATCGAGAAGTCGGTGCGATGCGAGATCGACCGTGCCCCCTGGCACACCCGCCTGCGCCAAATAAGCGGGGCTCGCCACCAACAGCCGGGTTAGGGGCGCGAGCTTGGTGGCGATCAAGGTACTGTCAGACAACTGCCCCATGCGGACGACCACGTCGAGACGTTCAAGAACCGGATCGGCAAGCCTCTCCGTCAGATCAAGTTCAACCTTGAGCGAAGGGTGCTCGGCTTGAAGCGTCCCCAGAACCGGCAGGACGTAGCGCTTGCCGAAGGTTGGGAAGCAGGCAATTCGCAATGTGCCCGAAACTGAGCCGTCGAAGGCTGACACTTCGGCATGGGTATCGGCCAAATCGTCGAGAAGCTGGAGCGCTCGCTCATGGAGCCGCCGCCCGGCGTCGGTCAGCGTCAGGGCGCGCGTGGAACGCACGAGCAACGCGACGCCCAGGTCCAGCTCCAACGTGTCGATCTGACGGACGATCGCTGAAGGCGTCATCGCCCGTCTTCTGGCTGCCCCGGAAAAGCTTCCAGCTCGGACGACATCGACGAAGGTGGACAGGAACTCGGCGAAATGGGGTCTCATCTTTGCGATCCAGGCAAAGCCGTTTGCAGGAGACTATGGCTTATCGTCGATCGTGAACAGGCGCACCTTCCTCCTCGCCAAAACAGCAAGCGGCATCGGATTTCGAGCCGCTCCACCAAGAGGAGAAGTCATCATGAATATTCTGAACGATCTGGTCCTGTCGCAATCCGCCTATTCCGCCGAAATCGATGTTCCGCTTGAGAAGATCGATATCGCCGACTGGCTGTTCAACCTGCCGGAGGCCGAGTATCAGCGCTGCTGCCCGCCAGACCATATCGCCGCCGGCGCCACCACCACTGACGACGGCCGCCTCATGTCGATCAATGTCGAAATGATTGGCACCGGGCTCGTCATCCAGCATTATGTCGCCGATGAGGCCACGCCGACCTATTGCCGGATGAACTCAATTTCAGATGTCTTCACCGCCGCTGGTCGCACGCAGGTCAACGTGATCTGGGAGTTGATCGCCGAAGCCATTGATGGCGGCCGTACCCGTTATACCAACCGCGTCACCTCGCATCCGACCGACGTGTTCATGAGCTTCCTGAAAGAGCATGGCCAGACCTTTGAGCAGGCGGCGGCGGCCCGTCAGGCGGCGAGCGGCGATCACAACCGCCGCGAAACCCCGCTGTTTGCCGCCAGCATCGCCCGCAAGGCACTGGGCAAGGAGGCCGGGAAGTGAAAGCGGTTGTCTTTGAAGAGTTCGGCAAGGCGGACGTTCTCTACCTTGCCGATGTTTCGCCCCGGAAATGCGTCCCGGCGATCTGCTTGCGCATCATCGATTTACTTTCCCCGCATCCCGACTTTTCGACCCAATAGGCGGATTTGAGAAACAAAGGGATGGGCGTACACTTTCCGCTTGGGGAGCGGGGCGGGGCCGGGCCAAGAAAAGCGGCTGCATTTTGATGCAAATCAAAATGGTGGTTCAAAGCAGGCAGAAAAACTATGAGCGAACCCAGGAAGCACCACTATATCCCGCAGTTCTACCTCAAAAATTGGTGTGGAGAGGATGGTCGTCTGATCTGTTACAAGCGTATCCGATCAGAGGTTATGTGTGAGCCGGTTGCACCCATATCGACTGGATTTCAAAAGGACCTTTATACGCTCGCCCATCTGCCAAAAAATCTGCGGCAGGCGATAGAAAAAGATGTGACGGCCGATGTCGATCATCGTGCCTCCGTTGCTCTTCAAAAGATGATTGCCACGAAAAGCACGGATACTCTGACAAAGGAGGATCGTCTGGGCTGGGCCCAGTTCATCGTTTCGTTGCCAATCCGAAACCCTGACGCCGTGGCGGATATAAAAGAGACTTCAACAAAAGCTGGGTTGGAAAAAGCCTACGAGCAGGCAAAACAGGAATTTCCGGACTGGGCACAGGGGGAAACCTTTGGAGCCGAGTTCGAAGAGAGTGTGCGTGAAGACCCGTTCACCCGTTTTTTATCGGACAATTATGGGTTGATGGTGATCAGTGAACTCATGCTCAATCCTGATTACCACGATATCATCCTCAAAATGTTCTGGTGGGTCATGGATTTTTCCAGCGCGGGGATCAGTCTTATCACCTGCGATCGGCCCTACATGATTTTCCGTTCCATTGGGCATCCACGAGGTCTCATTTACCTGCCCATCGGCCCAAGACTCGGCTTCTTCGCTTCACCCGATCCGATGAAGCGCAGACAACTTCTCAATCAGAATATCGCGTTAGTGACAAAGGAAATGAATCGCTGGGAAGCCAAGCTTGCGGCGCAATATGTGTATGCCGCGGATAGGCATCATACACCTCTCATCATGAAATATTTGAGAGCGGCGTAATTCGTCGGTACAATATTCTCCGCATTCACGAACCGATCTGTCCCTCCAGCTCCAACGTTCGTGCTTTCGCCGAATAATGCGAGGCATTGTTCTTTCCCGCGCAAGCATCGCGGGCAAAGGCGATGAGATGGTGAGCGACAGGCGCTGCCGGCTCCGGGAGCGTTGTGGTGAATTGCCAAGGCATAACAACTGCTCCGCTGGACAATATGGGAGGTCTTGCCATATAAAATGACGCTAAATGCGGCATTGGGAGTGGCAGATATGCCAGGCACGAGGACGTCGCAGTCTCCTAAGAATCGAAGAGATCAACCTGTGGTAGCGCGAGAGAATAAGGCCAGAGCGACCGTTGTGGCTCCTTCGAATTTTCGAGGCGCGCAACTGGTGACCACGTTTTTCGATGCCAAAGGATATGTCTCCGTCGACCGTGTGGCCGAGCGCTTTGGAATGTCCAAGATGCAACTTGCGGAGACGATTGGTCTGAAACGAGAAAACATCTATCGGACAGCGCGCGCGAAGGCCCAGAAAACCCAGGCACGAGCGACTGAAATGCTCGAGATTATCGGTCGTATCGCTGACTGGGCAGGAGGCGAGAAGCAGGCTATGGCGTGGTATCGGGCCGAGCCGATCGCGGCCTTCGGTGGCCGGACGGCCGAATCCCTCGTAAAAGAAGGCAAGGCTGCGGCCGTCCGCGATTATCTCGATCACGTGGCTATCGGCGGGTTCGCTTGAGGTGGCGAGGCACAGGCTATCGTGCACACGATCCAAAGTGGGCCTGGGCACCGATCTCTGGTGATGGCGCTGCTTTGAAGGGCGGACGCTTCAATCCGGTTGGTGTTCCAGCACTCTACCTGGCCCTAACTATTGAGGGCATGTTCCTCGAGATGGGACATGGCTTTAGCCATCGTTTTGACCCATTGACCATTTGCTCCTATGACGTCGATATTGATGACCTGATCGATCTCCGCACGGAAGAGGGGCGGGCGGCCGAGACTATTCAGCTGGCGGATATGGCTTGTGCATGGGCTTATGATCTGGCCTGCGAAAAGAGGCCAGCTTCTTGGGATATTTCCGAGGCGTTGATTGCGAAACAAGCGGCCGGTATTCTGACGCCATCTTTTGCAACGGGCGCTCGGCTGGACATGGCAAACCTTGTTCTGTGGCGATGGGGATCCACATTGCCGCATAAGGTCATTGTACATGATCCAAGCGGCCGCCTTCCGAAAGATCAGTCTTCTTGGCCCAATCCAAAACCTGACGAATTCACAAAGTGAGCGGTAACCGGCTGCTTCACGAACCGATCTGTCCCTCAAGCTCCAGCGTCCGTGCTTTCGCCGAATAATGCGAGGCATTGTTCTTTCCCGCGCATGCATCGCGGGCGAAGGCGATGAGATGGTGCGCGACGAGGCCGACGCGGATGATCGGCTCGACCTTGCCGCGTGAAAGGGAAAAGAGAACGAAGCTCCAGAAAGCCGCTTTGTAATCGCCGCGAATGCCTACCTTCCAGATGATTTTCGACAGAAAATGTATCCCCTTGCGGATATTGCGCGGCGACAGGCGTTGCCGGCTCCAGGGACGCGGCAGCTTATTGGGATAGGTGTGGCGCATCTGATGGCGATAGCGGTCGAAGAGGATTTTGGGCTGATAGGCCTTTCCCATGCAATCGCGCCACATGCTCAGAACGTCATCATAGGGAAGTTTGAAGATCACATTCGATTCGAGATCATCGTTTTCACAAAGGCGGTTTTCCTTTTCCAGCCGGTCCCATAAAGGCGTGCCGGGCAGGGCCTGGAGCAGATTGATCGTGAGCAGGGGAATGTGTGAGCGTTCGACAAAGGCGAGAAGATTGCCGCCGGTCTCCAGTGTATCCGTATCGAGGCCGAGAATGATACCGGACACCACTTCCATGCCGTGATGATTGATCGTGTCAATCGCCTCAAGGATCGGCAGGGCCATATTATGCTGTTTGGAAATCGCCTTCAGGGCTTGCGGCTCCGGCGTTTCGATACCGCAGAAAATCGTCTCGAAGGCAGCCTCGCGCATCAAGGCGAGAATATCGGGCGAGCGGGCGATGTTGAGCGTCGCCTCGCAGGCGAAGGCGAGGGGATAGCCGTTGCGTTTCTGCCAGGCGATGAGATGCGGCAGCAGCTCTTTGAGCGCATGGCGATTGGCGACGAGATTGTCATCGACGAAATAGATCGAGCCGACGACGCCGCGCGCTAAAAGGACATCGAGTTCGGTCAGGATTTGCTCGGCCGTCTTGAGACGCGCGACGCGTCCATAAAGGCCCGGAATATCGCAGAATTCACATGTATAGGGGCAGCCGCTCGAAAACTGGATACTGCCGAGGAAATAACGGTCGATCGGGGCGAGCTCATAGGCCGGCACCGGAAAATCAGCGAGATCGCGCCGCGTCTCGGTTTTCAGGACCACTTGTTGCTCTGGCCGGCTGATATCCTTCGCTAGAATCGCGACGAGTTTTTCGGTCGCGTCGCCGAGTTCACCGACGTGCAAATAATCGAAAGCTGGATAATAATGCGGGCAGGCGGAGACAGACGGCCCGCCGAGCACCACGACCTTTCCCTGTGCATGGGCGCGCCGACGGATATCCTCGATCTGGCGCCGCTGAATATGCATGCCGCTGACAAAGACGACATCCGCCCACAGGAAATCCTCGGTGCTGGCGGCCTGCATGTTCTCGTCGATGAAGCGGACGTCCCAATTGGCGGGCATGACGGAGGCGATGACCAGAAGACCTTGCGGCGGCATGAAGGCTTTGACGCCATCGGTCAGTTCATAGGCATATTCGAATGTTCCGAACGACGGCACGTAACGGGGAAAAACACAGAGAATATGCCGCTGGCCCGGAGCAGAAAAGCGCGTCATTAGCCAAGAAATCCATGCATCCGAGAAAAGGGAAACTCTTCGAGATGAAGGGTATAGTTTAATAAAGCTGGATGAAGAAAACTGTGCAACGGTTTTTCACCGTTCATTCAAATCAATTGGATAAGATTAAGATAGGGTGACAACCTGACCGAAGGGTAGTCCGCCTCTCAAAACCAATGGTTCGTGAGTCATTGTATCACAATTCGGTTTGCAAATGATCACCAGATCTTTTTATGCGGCACGATTGTCCTGGTTGGAAAGTGCCACGAGCTTGGCGAGT
Organism: Beijerinckia indica subsp. indica ATCC 9039; assembly: GCF_000019845.1. Classification (NCBI taxonomy): domain Bacteria; kingdom Pseudomonadati; phylum Pseudomonadota; class Alphaproteobacteria; order Hyphomicrobiales; family Beijerinckiaceae; genus Beijerinckia; species Beijerinckia indica. The sequence goes on from NC_010581.1 coordinate 1,651,664, forward strand.
ACAGCCGAAGCCGCGCCGGAATCGACAGCCTTGGCGCCGATCAAAACGCCTTCCTTCAGATCCTTGGCCTTGGCGGCGATGACAAGGGCCGCGGCGGCATTCAAAAGGGCGATGTCGCGATAGGCGGATTTTTTGCCACCCAGTGCCTCCCGCAGGGCGGCGGCATTGGTTTCCGGATCGCCACCCTTGAGATCGGCGAGCGTCGCCTGCGGCAGGCCAGCCATCTCTGGCGTGATGGTGAAGGAACGGATCGCGCCATCTTCCAGGGCCGTGACGAAAGATGGGCCAGTCGTCGTCAATTCATCAAGCCCATCCGAGCCATGCACGACCCAGACATGCTTCCCGCCCAAAGCCTGAAGAACCTGTGCGAGGGGTTCGAGCCAGGCTTGCGAGAAAACGCCGAGGAGCTGGCGGGTGACACCAGCTGGATTGCAGAGGGGGCCAAGCAGATTGAAAATGGTGCGTGTACCAAGCTCGACGCGGGCTGATGCAACATGGCGCATCGCCGTGTGATGCGTTTGCGCCATCATGAAACCAATGCCGGCGCCCCGTATGCAGGCTTCGACACCGGCCGAATCGAGGCCGGTTCTGACGCCAAGTGCGCTCAACACATCGCTTGCCCCAGAGCGCGAGGAGGCGGCGCGATTGCCATGTTTGGCGACCGGCACGCCGCAAGCCGCGACGATGAGGCTGGCCAATGTCGAGACATTGAACGTGCCATGGCCGTCGCCGCCGGTGCCGACAATGTCGATGGCATCAGTGGGGGCATCAACGCGCACCATCCGCGCGCGCATGGCGGTGACCGCACCGATGATCTCATCGACCGTTTCGCCACGCACCCGCATGGCCATGAGAAAACCGCCCAATTGGGCTGGAGTGACCTCGCCCGCGAAAATCTGATCAAAAGCCGCCTCGGCTTCGGCGCGAGTCAGGCTCGAACCGGTGGCGAGCTTGGCGATGAAGGGTTTGAACTGATCCATGCTGTTTCTTCACGCGCCACGATGGCCGGCGTTCCATTGCGCCGCGAGATCGAGGAAATTGGAAAAGATTCGCGCGCCTTGTTCGGAGGCGATGCTTTCGGGATGGAATTGCACACCATGGATCGGCCAGGCTTTATGCGACAATCCCATGATCAAGCCTTGCGCCTCGGCGGTGATGGCTAAATCCGAGGGCAGGGTTGCGCGCTCGACGACGAGGGAATGATAGCGCGCCGCCTTGAACGGGCCATTGATGCCGCGAAAAATGGTTTCGCCCTGATGTTCGATCGAGGCGAGCTTGCCATGTACGGGTTCCGGCGCGCGGGTGACAATGCCCCCAAAAGCCTCGCCGATCGCCTGATGCCCGAGGCAGACGCCGAAGATTGGGATTTCGCTTCCAGCCGTCTTGATGAGATCGAGACAAATGCCGGCTTCATGAGGCGTACAGGGGCCAGGCGAAAGCACGATCGCATCGGGCCGCGCGGCGACAACCTCGGCGGGAGTGATCTTGTCATTGCGATGAACGCTGACCTTGGCCCCGAGCGCGCCTAAACCATGCACGAGGTTCCACGTGAAGCTGTCGTAGTTGTCGATGAGAAGAACGGAAGCCATGGGTCTATAGAGCATTAGTCCAGCGGAGGTTCAACCACAATTGGGTCCCCCGATCAGGATCATTGTCTGGCCGATGGGATCATGGGCTTTTGGACCCGTTTGGAATCGTTCATAGGGGCGTGCAAGCAGGCCTTTACGGCGAGGTCCATTGCCCTCTAAAGTCGCCTAGCATGATCTTCGGCGCCATGATCTTTGGTACATGGCGAGATCATCGGTTGTCCCGAAAATCTTACCCGAGCGCATTCCCCTCTCGTCCACATCCTACCGTCACTTGTGGGTGGTCCCCACGGAGCCTTGATCAATGCATCTGGTAAAAGACTGTTTCCGCCCATGGCGGCGTGGCGTTATTTTTTCTGGCGCGCTCGCCCTTTGTTTTGCTCTGAGCCAGGTTCAGGCCAAGGCGGCTGGTATCGTGAAGGTCATATTCCTGCATCCACAAAATTATTCGGATCCAGCTTTCCGTAATACCACAAGCGTGACGCCACCTTGGCAAGTGATGAACGAGCTCGGTCAGGCGATACAACGAATGGGACAGGTCTATCTGTCAGATGACCAGACGCTCACTGTGGAAGTGCTGAATATTCAATTGGCTAGATATTACAATTCGTGGGCATTTCCCGGCAATCAAGCGCGCTATCTGAGCCATACGCGGCCGCCACCAAGCATCAGGTTGCGCTATACGCTGAAGGTCAATGGCGTGGTGATCATCGCCGCTGAGGAAACGCTCTCCGACATCAATTATTTGCTCGACCCGCTGGCCCCCCATTCAAGCAATGCGTTGTCTTATGAAAAAGCTTTGCTGGATGAATGGTTTCAGAAAAGATTCGTACGGATGGAACCCGCGATCTAGAGCATCAGACCCAAAAGTGGTTTCCACTTTTGGGTCTGATGCGGTCAATAAAGTCTTGCAGCATCGCCCAAGAAACTGAACGAACGAGCGATGCTGTCGGCAAGCCTCTTTCAATGCTTTGAGGCTGCCACCGTCACGGTTTTCCAAATTCGAGCTTTGGTGGCGTTGGATTGGACCGGAAGGGTGCGACGAAGAGGCTCTTCGCATCGAGGTCGAAAGTGTTCAGATCGACCTCACGCAGAACCTGATCCTGATAGCCTTTGATATAGCACTTCCTGGCGCGGAGATCCGCGATGGAGGTCCATTGGGTATATTCCAATGGGCCGTCCTTTTCGCCCGTGCTGATGAAGCCAATGGGAATGTCAAAATTGTTGAGGATATGCTCGGCAAGCCGCACGGTCTGCGGACCATCAGGAGCTTGCCGTGCGGAGGCCACGTAGCCGAGAGCACGAATGAAACGGGACGGAGGAGTCGGGTCGCCCGGCACGCCGAGGAGGCCCGAACCCTGGCCGAGCGGTGCGAAGGTCTGGCCGCCGATCTTCAGCGGATTGGCATTAACCGGGGAAATCTTGACATAGTTTCGGATATTGTTGAGGTGCCAGTCGAAGGGCGGCGAGTTGGTCAGCACACCGAGAGGGTTGTCGTAGACTTTCAGTTTGCCGTCGATCGGCTCGATCACGATCGAAGCGCCGCTCGCATCATGGATCGGAAAGTGGAAGGGCAGGGTAAAGTTCACAACGGGCGTGGGCAGATCGACGATCGTCACCTTGTCGAGCGCCGCCTTCACTTCAGCGACCGTTGCGAAATTCGTCAGCACCCAGGTCAGGAATTCCCACGGTGCGAGTGCTGTTTTGGGGTCGGCCTCGCCAGCCGGTGTGTAGGCGGCGAAATCCGGGAAATAGAGCGCTCCGCCCGCAAGTCCCTTTTCATTCATCCCATCGGATACGAATGGCTGCCCGAAGCTCATGACGCCAACAAGGGCATAACGGGCGTTCCACTTGGGGCCAGGCGCATTGTTGGCGCGCATTCCAACAAAAAGAGTGTTGCGCGGCATGACGACCACTTCAGACTGCGTCTGAAGGGCATATTCCAATGTGCGGCCATAGACCGGCGTTCCATCGGCCGCGATCAAAAGAAAATTGGTGCATGCCTGGACAGGCGTCGAGATGCCGATCAAGCCCGCCAGAACGAGTGCGATAAGGCGGTGAGTCAATCTTGTGCCATATCGATACATTGTTGTGTTTTCCCAGTGTCGCTTCCCAGCGTCCTGGAATAACTGATACATTCAAAATATAAAATATCCACGGCTGTCGCCTGCTCGGATTTTGGCGGCGGATCTCTGTCGCAAATCCGTATGCGCACTGTATCTGAATGTCTTTGTTGGGGCCGTCCGCGTTGACGCGAAAGAGCGATGCTCTTTCGCTTTCGCTGTCCGCTTTTACTGGCCTCGACGTGGCCTTGTCGCGAAACGCACGGCTTCTTCCGCTGCCTTGAACAAGGCGGCCGCCTTGTTGATACATTCGCGCTGCTCGGAAGCCGGATCGGAATCATAGACGATGCCGGCGCCCGCCTGCACATGCATGACACCATCCTTGACGACGGATGTGCGCAGCACGATGCAGGTATCCATCTCGCCCGAAGCACCGAAATAGCCGATGCAGCCACCGTAAATGCCGCGCTTGTCGATTTCCAATTCGTCGATGATTTCCATGGCGCGCACTTTCGGGGCGCCGGAAACCGTGCCGGCGGGAAAGCCCGCGCAGAGGGCGTCGATTGCATCCTGGCCGGCTGCGAAACGGCCCTCCACATTGGATACGATATGCATCACATGGCTGTAACGCTCGATCGCATATTGGTCGGTGACCGTGACCGAACCGATTTCGGCGACACGGCCGACATCATTGCGGCCGAGATCAAGCAGCATGAGATGTTCAGCGCATTCCTTTTCATCGGCCAGCAATTCGGCGGCGAGCGCGGCATCGGCTTCCTCCGTCGCGCCGCGCGGCCGCGTGCCGGCGATCGGCCGGATTGTCACTTTGCCATCGCGCAGGCGCACGAGAATTTCCGGGCTCGAACACACGACCTGAAAGGCGCCGAAATCGAGATAGCAGAGGAAAGGTGCCGGATTGACCCGCCGCAACGCGCGATAGAGCGAGAAAGCGGGCAGGGCGAAGGGCGCTGAAAAACGCTGCGAGAGCACGACCTGAAAAATATCGCCGGCGCGGATATAATCCTTGGCGCGCTCGACCATGGCGGCAAATTCGGCCGGTTCCGTATTGGAGCGCGGTGGCACCGCGCTCAACAGGGGATCGGCTTCGAGACCAGCGGGATGAGCAAGCGGGCTTTCGAGCGTTGCGACGACCGCCTCGATCCGGTCCATCGCTTGTTCATAGGCGGCGCTGGCACTCAGGCCCGGGCGGGGCCGCAAGGGCGTGACGATGCTGATCTCGTCCCGCACCGAATCGAAGACCACCATGACGGTCGGGCGGATGAGAATGGCATCCGGCACACCGATGGGATCGGTCTTGGCGGGGCCTAATTCCTCCATCTGGCGGACCATGTCATAGCCAAGATAACCGAAAATACCCGCCGCCATCGGCGGCAGTTCCGCGACATACGGGATAGCGGATTCTTTGATGAGCGCGCGCAAAGCCTGCAAGGGCGGCTCTTTGCAGGGGAGGAAAGCAGCCGGGTCGCGCTGAGCGTCGCGATTGATTTCCGCCTGTTCGGCAAAGGCGCGCCAGATGATGTCGGGATCGAGCCCGATCATCGAATAGCGGCCGCGTGTCGCGCCGCCTTCGACCGATTCGAGCAAAAAGATCCCGCCGTCGCGATCCCGCGCCAGTTTCAAAAAGGCCGAGACCGGTGTTTCGAGATCGCCGACGAGTTTCGTCGAGACGAGAAGAGGGCGGCCATCGGCATAGGCCGAGGCCGCCACTTCGGGGGAAGGATCAAACATGGCCTGCAGCTCTAACCTGGCGAACGCATCAGCTTTGCCCAAAAGGGAACGTCCCTTTTGGGTTTGATGCTCTAAAGACTGTTCGTGATGCTGCCAAGCGCCTGCAGATTGACCTTGGTGCCAAAGTCCTTTTGCAGCTTGGCGACATATTGCGCGAGGACATCTTCCTTGATCCCGCCATCGGCCTCTTTGGCGATGGCCGTGAGCGCGGGCGCGGCGGGATCAAAAGGAGGAACTTTGGCGTCCTGCACCTGGAATATGAGGCGACCCGAAGCATCCGCGGCTGAGCCCACGCCATGGACGCCGACATTGAAGATCTGCGTGACGACATTGGGCGGTAGGCCCTTGCCAGGCGTGTTGCCCGTCGGCTGGACGTCCGCGCGTGTCACGCCTTCGACATGCCGCACTTCGAGATTGCCATGGTCGCGCGCGACATCGGCAATGCTTTTGCCGCCGTCGATCTGTTCGATGAGTTCGGCTGCCGCCAGGGCGAGCTTGCGGTTTGTTTCATCCTGCCGCCAGGCGGCTTCGACCTCCGAGCGGGCTTCTTCCAACGTGCGGCGGCGTGCCTTGTCCACACCCTGCACCTCGAACCAGACGAAACCGCCCTGAGGGGTTGTCAGCGTATCATTGTCGACACCGACATCGGAGGCGAAAGCGGCTTTCAGAAGGGCAGGCCCATTGGGGAGATCGGCGATCGGTGCTCCCTGGGCATTTTGGCCATGGGCATCGACGGATTCGATTAACTGCGTCTTCAGTCCCAAAGATTGAGCGACCTCGCTCAGGTTCTTGCCGCTCGCGCGGAGATCCTCGATTTTGTCATGCAGGCCAGTAATCTCCTGGCGGGCCTTGGCTGTGGCGAGTTCCTGCTTCAAGCCAGCTTCGACAGAAGCGAAGGGCTGGACACTGGCTGGGATGATTTTGACGATCCGCAGCAGCTTGGCTCCGAACGCATCTTGAATCGGCTGGCTGACGGCGCCTTCCGGCAAAGCGAAAGCGGCTTCCGCAATCTTTTGATCGATGAGATCGGAGCGGGCGAGGGTGCCGAGATCAGCATCCTTAGCGCTGATATGCTGATCGGCGAGAAGCGCCTCGAAATTTTCACCTTGGTCGAGCCTTTGCCGCGCCTTGCCGGCAGTGGCGAGATCGGGAAAGGAAATCTGCTCGATCTGCCGTTTCTCCGGCACCGAGAAACGCTCGGCCTTGACCGAGTCATAGAGCTTTTGCACGTCCTCCGGTGCGATCGTCTGTGTGGCCGCAAGGGTGGTTGGGTCAAGCGAGAGAATCAACAGTTTGCGGCGTTCCTGCGTGGCATAGGCCTGGGCGCGGTCGGCGAAATATTTGCTGAGCTCGTCCTCTGTTGGCGCTGCTATCTCTCCCACGGAGGAGGCGGGCAGCAGGAACGTATCGACATCGCGCGCTTCGGTCTGGAAGGCATGGATCATCTCGAGCATGATCTTGGGCACGCTAAGACCGGTCACCACGGCGTCGGTGATCATGTGGCGTAACAGCAGCTCATGCTGCTCGCGCACAAAGGTTTTCTCGGTCATGCCATTGTCGCGCAGCAGCGCTTCGAAACGCTGGCGGTCGAAGGCGCCGTTCGCGCCTTTGAACAATTCATCCTTGGCGATAATTCTGGCTATTTCCGAATCAGCGAGTGCGAGGCCGAGCTTGTCTGCCTCCTGGTTGAGCGTGGCCTCACCGATGAGTCGCGCCAGGATCTGCCGATCGAGGCCCAGCATGCGCGCCTCCTCATGCGTGATGGCGCGGCGGGCCTGTCGTTGCAGGCGCTGCAGAATGGTCGAATAGGCCTCGCGATAGGCTTGTGTCGTGATCTCCGTGTCGCCAACCTTGGCCAAAGTATTGGCGCCAAGGTTGCGGAACATGTCGCCCACGCCCCAGATGATGAAGCTCAAAATGATGAGGCCCATCACCAAGGTCATGAGGGAACGGCCGATCCAACCGCGCGTGGCGACGCGCATCGCTTCCAACATTCAAGAATCTCGCTGTTGCTTTGGGTTTCTGCGGCACCTGATCCCAAGCGGAACAGGCGTTTCTGGTCGGATCTCGTTGTCAGGATAATCGACCAGCGCCGGATCAAGGCTCGAAAGCCGTCTTCGTTCCGCCGCTTGGTGGCGGCACTATAGAAAGCGGCGGGGTCCCCCGCAACGGGGCAGTTGCACCGTCATGCAGGCGTGCTACCAAACGAGACCGGGAAACCTGATGAAAAGATCGATGAAAGGCCGCTCATGACCAAAACATTACGCCCGCTTATCGCGGGAAATTGGAAGATGAATGGCCTGCGCAAGGATCTCGACGAAATTGCCGCTATCCGGGATGGCGGCGTGAAAGTGGGGGGAGCGGTGGAGATCGTGGTCTGCCCTCCATTCACCTTACTTGCGGCGGCTGCCAGCCTTTGCGAAGGCTCCGGGATCGGCATCGGCGGACAGGACTGCCATCCGGAGAAAAAGGGCGCCTTCACGGGGGATATCGCGCCGCCCATGCTCAAGGATTGCGGCGCCACTTACGTGATTCTGGGCCATTCCGAACGCCGTCTCATCCATGGCGAATCCGATGCCTTGATTCGTGACAAGATCAAGGGGGTACAAGCGGCTGGGCTCGCGGCGATCTTGTGCGTCGGCGAAACAGCGGAGCAAAGGAGTACCGGCCAGGCGCTTGCGGTCGTTGGCGAACAATTGGCGGGATCGATCCCGCGTGATGTTTCGATCGAGGGCCTGGTCATCGCCTATGAACCGGTCTGGGCCATCGGCACCGGTTTGACGCCGACCGCGGAGGATATAGCCGAAATGCATGGCTTCATCCGTGCGAAACTCGAAGAAAGCTGGCCGGGCAAGGCCGCAACAGTGCGGTTGCTCTATGGTGGCTCCGTCAAACCGAGCAATGCCGCCAAATTGCTCGCCATCGCCAATGTCGATGGCGCGTTGATCGGTGGCGCCAGTCTTATTGCGGCGGATTTTCTGGCGATCGCGGCGGCCTGTCCCGTGTGATGAAAGAGTCCGCAACATAAATTTTTTATTCTTTCTCGACCTTCCCCTAGCCAGAGGAAGGCACGCGGTATAGATCATGCCGCAGATGAAAGTCTGCGGCATGCGATGGGCCTTGAGCCGGTTCGTGCCAATTGCCCGGCCCCCAAAAGCCGATATTCCCCTTTCATTTTCAGCATGCCTGATTGGTCGGCGCCAATCAGGCTTATAGCGCTTGGAGCGGCTTGTCCGATGCAGACGGTTTTGATCGTCATTCATTTGATCGTCGTGATTGCTTTGGTCATCACAGTGTTGCTGCAGCGCTCGGAGGGTGGTGCCCTGGGCGTTGGCGGCGGCGGCGGTTTCATGACGGGTCGCGGCCAGGCCAATGTCCTGACCCGCGCGACAGCGATCCTCGCGGCTCTGTTCTTCACGACGAGCCTTGCTTTGACGATTCTCGCCAATCTGCATCGCGCGCCGAAATCGATCTTCGAGGGAACAGTGCCTGCCACGCAAGCTCCTGTCCAAGGTAAGGCGCCGGAGCAAAGCCAGGGCAATCTGCTCGATCAATTGCGACAAATGGAAGATCGTCGGCAGCCTTCGGCCCCGGCACCTCTGACGCCGCCCGAGCCTTCGCCGGTCACGCCTTCAGCGCCCACCCCCGGGCGGTGAGACCCGTACGGATTTATAATAGTTAACCGCAAGGCATGAGCCGCCAGCATTTGCGCGGGCCTTGAGCCTTGTTTGAAAAAGCGGGGACAGTCTTTCGAAAAGACTCCCGCTTCGGCTTCGAAAAGGATAAGGCTGTCAAACCATGGCGCGGTACATTTTCATCACCGGCGGCGTGGTTTCCTCCCTTGGCAAAGGTCTGGCCTCGGCGGCGCTCGGCGCTCTTCTCCAGGCGCGCGGCTATACCGTGCGGCTGCGCAAGCTCGACCCTTATCTGAACATCGATCCGGGGACGATGAGTCCTTATCAGCATGGGGAGGTCTTCGTCACCGATGACGGTGCCGAGACGGATCTCGACCTTGGCCATTACGAGCGTTTCACTGGCCGCCCGGCCGTCCGCGACGACAATATCACCACCGGCCGCATCTATCGGGATATTATCGCCAAGGAACGGCGCGGCGATTATCTCGGCGCGACGGTCCAGGTCGTGCCGCATGTGACCAATGCCATCAAGGAATTCATCCTGACCGGCAACGAGGGGCTTGATTTCGTCCTGGTCGAGATTGGGGGCACTGTCGGCGATATCGAGGGCCTGCCGTTCTTCGAGGCGATTCGTCAGCTCGGCAATGAGCTGCCGCGCGGCCATGCCATTTATATCCATTTGACACTGCTCCCCTACATCCCGAGCGCCGGGGAGCTCAAAACCAAGCCGACGCAGCATTCGGTCAAGGAATTGCGGTCGATCGGCATTCAGCCGCATATTCTGCTCTGCCGCACCGATCGTCCGATTCCCTTTGAGGAGCGCCGCAAGCTCGGGCTTTTCTGCAATGTGCGGGAAAATGCGGTGATCGAGGCGCGCGACGTCTCCTCGATCTATGACGTGCCGCATGCCTATCATGCGGCGGGGCTCGATCAGGAAGTGCTTTCGGCCTTTGGCATAGAGCCCGCGCCCAAGCCGGATATGAGCCGCTGGAAGGCGGTGATGGAGCGGATCGACAATCCCGAAGGCGAGGTGACGATCGCCATCGTCGGCAAATATACGGGGTTGAAGGATGCTTATAAGTCGCTGATCGAGGCCTTGTCCCACGGTGGTATCGCCAATCGGGTACGGGTCAATCTGGATTGGATCGAGTCGGAAATTTTCGAGGGGACCGATCCGGCGCCGCATCTCGAACATGTGCATGGCATTCTGGTGCCGGGCGGTTTTGGCCAGCGCGGCGCCGAGGGAAAGATGCTCGCCGCGCGTTTTGCCCGCCAGAGGAAAGTCCCCTTTTTCGGTATTTGTTTCGGCATGCAGATGGCAGTGATCGAGGCCGTGCGCTCGCTCGCCGATATTCCGCTCGCCAATTCGACTGAATTCGGCCCGACCAATGAACCCGTCGTCGGCCTGATGACGGAATGGATGCGCGACAACGAGTTGCAGATGCGCGCGGCGGAAGGTGATCTTGGCGGCACGATGCGGCTCGGAGCCTATCCGGCCTTGCTCGCGGCCGGTTCCAAGATTGCCGAAATCTATGGCGCTACGGAAATTTCCGAGCGTCATCGCCATCGCTACGAGGTCAATACGGCCTATCGTGAACAATTGGCCGAAAAGGGCATGATCTTCTCCGGCCTGTCTCCAGACGGCTTGCTGCCGGAAGTGGTGGAATTTCAGGATCACCCCTGGTTCATCGGGGTGCAATATCACCCCGAGCTGAAATCACGGCCTTTCGCGCCGCATCCCCTCTTTTCCAGTTTCATCGCGGCGGCCATGGAGCAGAGCCGGCTGGTTTAGTGCCGATTGGATATTCCGATCTGCTCCTGTTGATTGCCAGCCGAACCTTTCTGATTGCGACAGGTCGTAATCAGAAAGACGGGGGATTAGATGCGGCAGAGACGCAATCGCTTGCGCGATCCTGGCACGACCGCCGCCGCTCCAAGATAACCGAGATGCGTCACCCCGAACCCGGACGCGTATTTCAGGCCATAACCGACCATCCTATCGAAGCCAATATGAGCGACTCAAATCGCAGCTAGCCAGGGAGCAAGAGGACTTCCAGACAAAAAGCCCGCTCCACTCAGTAGTGCAGGTGTGATCAGTGTGTGAACTGCATTGTAGCCGATGGCTCCGGCCCTAGATTAGGCTGCGCGCTCAAGTTCTCATCGCGCGTAACGAGTGACGTCGCTACGGATTCAATGAAAGCCTTGAGGTCAGAAGATCAATAAAGGCACGCAGTTTAGGCGCGAGTTGCTTGCTTGTCGGCCATAAAATCGTCATGGCACGAGGCGTGGAAACCTCTGTAACCAAAAGTCGTTCCAGTTTGTTATCGGCCAGAGCCGACTTCACCTCAAAATCTGGCAAGCAGGCAACCCCTCGTCCTTCAAGAGCAAGATACGTGAGCGTCTCGATCGAGTTACAACTGACGGTCGATAGCTCTCGACTGCTCAAAATGCTCTCCCACCCTGGCACGGGCCACGGTTCGATTTTCCCGGTCGTGGGAAACCGGTAGAGCAGGCAGGGATGGCGGGGCAGTTCCGTCGCGCTCTCTGGCCGTCCCACCTTCTCCAAATAATCCGGCGAGGCGACGAGATGGCGATGAAAGACACCGAGCTGACGGCTGAGCAGTCGCGTATCGTCCGTTTCGCCAATGCGGACGGCCGCATCGAAGCCTTCGTCGATTAGATCGACTTTCCGATCCGAAAAATCGATGTCGAGTTCAACTTCGGGGTAACGCTGGATGAATTCCGAAAGCACGGGCAACAACATCGTGCCGATCGCCGGAAGGCTTACACGTAACTTTCCTTTTGGCGCAGCCCGTATGTCGCTCAATTCCTGCTCGGCAGCGTCAAGTTCTCCTAGAATGCGATGACATCTCTGGAGGAAGAGAGCCCCCTCTGCCGTCAGTTTCATGCTTCGGGTGTTGCGGTGGAACAGGCGTACGCCCAACCTTGCTTCGAGACGGGCGATGGTTTTTCCGACTGCGGACGCGGAAACGCCGTGCAGGCGGCCAGCTTCCACGAAACTCAGTGCCTCCGCTGCTGAGACGAACGCTGAAATGCCGGCGAGATTATCCATCGTTCGAGCTTAAGCTGGATGATTGCGGACGTAAAGGTCCGATCTGATCGGAACCCGAGCCTGTTTTTCGGCTCTGGAGCGATGGCTATCCTGGTCACAGAAGGCGGCATTGACGCGATACGCTCTATGCCATCCACCAGCAGTTTCACGGGAATAGCATGAACCAGATCGACCTCTTTCCCTACGCCGGACGCTCGTTCGTCGTGAACTACGGCGGAGACCTCGTCTTTCGGAACACCTATGCCGACGATGGCACGACCGTTACCGCCGAGTTCCTGCAGGGCCCGCAGAAGGGCGCCAGGATGACGGTGCCCTTCAAATGGACCGCCCTGGAGGGAGGTTTCCATCTGCTCTCGTGGCAGGAAAAGGACAAATCCACCGTGGTCCATTGCGACAACTTCGAAGCGAAGACCACCCGGTCCTTCTACACGATGATGGACGGCAGCTTCTACGTCATGTCCGGCACGATCTCAGAGTAAGAAACAACGCAAGGAAGAACACCATGACTCAACTGCATGGCAAGAAAGCCTTGGTCACGGGCGCTTCCCGTGGCATGGGCCGCGCGACGGCACTCGCTCTGGCAGCTGCCGGCGCGGAGGTGCTGGTCCACTACAGTTTCAATGAGAAGGCAGCAAACACCGTCGTCGAGGAGATCATAGGTAACGGCGGAAAAGCCCATGCCGTTGCAGCTGACTTGCGCGACATTCAAGGGACCTTCGACCTATCCGAGCGCGTCCGTGAGATTACTTCCGGAAAACTCGACATTCTCGTCGCCAATGCGGGTATCGCACGTCCAGCCCGTCTCGAAGATACGACAGTTGCAGACTTCGACGACATGTTTGCCGTCAATGTCAAAGCCCCTTTCTTTCTGGTGCAACAGTTGTCGCCTATCATGGGCGCTGGCAGCAGCATTATTCTCACCTCGTCGTTGGCGACCCGCACGACCGTCGGCGACCTCTCAGCCTATGCCGCCTCGAAGGGAGCGATCTCGACATTGGTGACCCATTTCGCAGCAGAGCTGGGTTCGCGTGGTATCCGCGTCAACGCGATCGCACCGGGTGTCGTCGCCACCGACATGTCGAGTTTCGTCGAAACGACCGAGGGTCAGGAATTCACCCTGGGTATCCAGGCGATCAAGCGCGTGGCGACGCCGGAGGATATTGCCGGGGTGATCGTGTTCCTTGCAGGTGATGATGCCCGCTGGGTTACGGGGGACGTCATTCGGGCCGATGGCGGTTCCAAGCTGTGACGTCGGCGATGGATTCGCTGAGTATAATGGGCCGCATCGATGTTGACGCCGTGAGCGCTTAGGGGATGCGCCACCTGATTGCAATAAGGGCAGGGATCGTCCGGGTTGTTTAGACTAGGATTGATAAGGTACGCCAGCATACTGAAGTCTGGAACGAAGAATAACGCACCGAACAACCACCATGAATGTCCGCCCCAGGCATAGGCGGAGCATGCGGTGCCAAAGATCAGCGCACCTTCTAAGTGTAGCACAATGCGCGGAGCACCATGGACCATACCATCAAGCGAAGCGTTCATTTGCTCTGCATCCTATCAGCTAATTCACCCTGAACATGTGTCCCGCTGTCTACAAACGGCCTTGGTCGGCCTACCATTCTGTCGCGCGATTCCGGCCAGCCTTGGATGAATTTTTGTGTTTTCAAAGAACGACAGCATCGAACCGAAAAGTGGTGCCACTTTTCGGATAAATTTGACGCGTTTACAGAATGTTAGAGCATCGCTCCTGATTCCGATTTATCGAGCGATGCTCTAATCGGCTTTTGGCAGGCAGCCGAGTCCGGTGAGTGAAATGCGCACGGCTTCTTCGAGAGGCGTATGCGGTTCTTTGCCGAGAAAGGTCGTGAGCTTGGCATTATCGAGCTTGAACGGAACCTTCCAGAGATAGCGCATTTCCCAGAGTTCTCGCATGAGAGGGACGAAGGGCGAGGCCAGACCCACGGCCCACCAGGGAAAGCGGCGGATTTTAACGCGGGATGGGCCGGCGGCGCGCTGGATCGCGCGGATGATTTCACAATCATCCTCAAGCCAATGGCCGCCGAAATGAAAGACCTCGTGGAGGCCAAGCCTGTCTTCCTGCTCGATAAGCTGCACAACCGTCTCGGCCATATCGGGGAGATAGGCCCAGGCATGGCCGACGCCTCTACGGCCTGGATCTGCGATCGAGGGGATCGGCCGGCCCGGCTTGACCACAGCGCTGATCCAGCTATTGGCCGTCACATTTGGCCCGAAGAAATCACCGGCGCGCAGAACGAGCGATTTGACGCCGTCCTTTTGCGCCTCGCGCAAGGCTGTCTCCACCTCGATGCGGATTTTTCCCTTGCGTGAAGGGGCCTCCTGCGGCGTGTCTTCCTTCAGGAGATGCGGTCCATCGACGGGAAAATTATAGATACTGCCGGGCAAAACGATGCGGGCACCGGAATGCCTCGCGGCTTCGATCGTATTGCGCAGCATGGGCATGACGAGCCCGGGCCAGTTTCGATAGAGCGGGGGATTGGCCGCATGGACGATGATGCTGGCGCCCTCGGCGGCGGCGATGATCTCCGCTTCATTGAGCGCATCGCCCTTTCGCCATTCGACCGATCCAGCCGGAAAATGGCAGCGCGCCGCTGCTGTCTCGGGGTTTCGGTTGACCGCCCTGATGCGCCAGCCACGGCGCAAAAGCGCACTGGCCACTTCATGACCAAAACCACCAGTCGCGCCGAGGATGAGCGCCAATTTTTTCTCGGACATTTCGTTCTCTATGATTCAGAAGAGGATCCGAGAAGATCTTCGGCTTGACGCCATATAAAATAAATCCCATGATTTATTGGGCTATCCATAAGAAAATTTATAATGACGCGGCAAATTGATTGGGAATTGATCCGTTCCTTCCTCGCCGTTTTGCGGCAGGGCAGTCTTTCGGCCGCGGCGCGAAGCCTCGGCTTGACCCAGCCGACCCTCGGCAATCACATCAGCCAATTGGAAGCGTTTTTGGGCGCTTCACTCTTCACCCGCTCGCGCCAGGGATTGACACCGACGCAAGCCGCCTTGGCGATCCTGCCCGAGGCCGAGGCGATGGATGCCGCCGCCCGGGCTTTTGCGCGCCGGGCCTCCGGTGAAACCGACGCCATGCGCGGCGCGGTGCGAATCACGGCGAGCGAAGTGATGGGCATGGAGGTTCTGCCGCTCCTGCTGCGTGATTTCATGCGCACTTATCCTGAGATCGTGGTCGAACTCTCGCTCACCAATCGCACCGAAGATCTTTTGCGGCGCGATGCCGATATTGCCGTCCGCATGGCACGCCCGGCTCAAGGCGCGTTGTTGACGCGCCACATAGGACGGATCGGGTTAGGAGCCTACGCGCACAGGGATTACCTCGAGACCCGTTCATGTCCCCGCGCCATCGATGATCTCAAAAGTCATGTGCTGATTGGCCTCGATCGGGACCGTTTGCCATCGGTTGAGGGTGAGCCTGACGACGATGTTGGGGGAGAACTGCGTTCCATCCTGCAAAACTGGCCCTGCACACTCAGAACCGATAACCATCTGGCTCACCTCGGCGCGATCCGGGCAGGACTTGGTCTTGGCATTTGCCAGCATGGCGTCGCGCGTCGCGACCCTGATCTTGTGCCTATTCTGCCCGAGATCATCAAACCAGCCCTGGATTGCTGGCTGGCGATGCATGAGGATCTCAAAGGGAGCCAAAGAACGCTGGTGCTGTTTCGTTATCTTGCGGCGGCGCTGAGCCAATATGCGGCGTCGAGCGCCGCTGGATGCGGAGATGGGCGGTCATGAATGGCGAAAGCGACCGCGTCGAACCTGAGAAGTGGGCACTATTTTTCGGATAAGTTTGATGCGTTTTCAAAAGCTTGGAACGCGTATCGGAGTCTGATTTCAAAAGTGACGCTCCAGCCGCGCTGTTGAAACATGCACCAGTCTGATCGTCTCGGCGCCGCGCACGCGAACTTCGATCGTCTCGTGTCGAGATCGACTTTGCACAATTTTGAAGACGTCAACCAGCGGTTGCCAGAATTATCCGCCACGGAGTCGATCGCGCTCCGGGCGAGGGATGAGGCTCGACTTCCCTTCAACACCTATTCGGCATTCCGGCGGCCGAGCCGAAGCTATATCGGCCTCTTTACATACAACTACCTAAAGTTTAAACATTAAGGCATATTGATGGTGAATTTAAGGCATTTGAAGAGGCGTAACCGGGAGTTGTAAAATTGTCTCACCTGGTGGATATAGTCATTTTCCTTTTGGCGATTTGTGGGGCCTTCGTGCTCATCGTGCTGAGCGGCAATCAGGTTAACCAATCTAACGAGTGGTGGCCGACGCAACCAAAGGTTTACCAACGGCACCCTTAGGGCCATCATCTTCGCCATATTCGATTTATGAAACGCAATTTGGGCTGGGAAATTTTCCCGGCCTTTTCTTTTGTTCCAAAGTCCTTTCAAACGGCCAAACCGATGAAGGCAATAGCTCACATGCGGTCGGCGTAGAGCAGGGCAGGTGAGCGAAGATCAGAGGAAGAAATGGCGGCGTGTCCCAGCGGAACGCCCACAAGCGACATTCACCCACGCCCGCGATAGGGTGCGACACCCTGGTCCGGGACCCAGGTGCCTGCTGGGAGTTCGCCAATCTGCCAGAAGACGTCGATCGGAATGCCGCCGCGCGGATACCAATAGCCGCCGATCCGGAACCAGGGCGGGGAGAGCAGTGTGACGAGATCCTTGCCGATCCTGATCGTGCAATCCTCATGGAATGCGCCGTGGTTGCGAAACGCGCCGAGATAGAGCTTGAGCGACTTCGATTCGACCAGCCAATCGCCCGGCACATAATCGATCACGAAAAGCACAAACCCTGCATCCACTCCATTGTCATTTAATTTAGCTGCTACATCAGAAATGTGGAAGGATGCTTCATTAGGTAGGCTTGGTGTTTCAGCTGGTATAAAAAAGCGTGTAAAAAACCGACACCAGTTAGCTTTCTTTCGTCAACCTGTAATATAATAGGCTCTTGATACACCCTAAGCCTTGAAACTTGCACGTACCTTATGTGTCTTGTTCATTTTTCCAATCCACGAAAAGAGCTTGGGCGGCTCGTGCCGTTAGTTCTGGCGCTGGCTCCAAACCCATTTCCTCGGCTTCCATTTTTGCAAGATGTTGTTGTAATTGTTCTTCCGTGCAGTGACTATCGAGAAGTCTGAGTATATCTGAAAGATATCGATCGTATTCATTCGATAAGTTTGGGTTGTCGCTTACTTCCAAGGGGTCCCAATACTTGAGGAGAAGAACTCGGAGGCGATTCGTTCTATCATCTTGGATCACCTGCTTCTGCCTTCTTGCAACCCGGTCTCGCTGCCTGCGCTTGCGTCGCTGGTCCAGCGGCCATGGTCGTCGCGCGGCTGGTCGGGGCGGTATTTCAAGAATAGCGGCGCGGTATCGAAACCCTGACACTTCATCAGCGTCTCGGGTGCGAGTCCACTCTCCATCAATTGCTCGGCGGCGAAGAGACGCAAGCTCGCCCGCGCCGTGCAAGGCGGCAAGCGGACAAAAGCGAGATGAATGGTGCCAAGGGCCTTCTCGCCTCCGTTCCAGAGCTCGACGGCGCGTCGAATTTTGGTGAGAGCGTAAGGATCGACCGGTTGTTCATAAGCGGTCGAAAGCATTGCGAGGATGCGCCGCTCGTCGGCAAGATGAAGTTTATCCTGTCCGCTTCGATCGGCTCTCATCTTGGAAAGAAAGGTGCCAGCGCCGAGTGCGAGCCGCTTATTCGTAAATTCCATCCTTTCGTGAGAGCCGTTTAAGCTCTTCCGCTCCCGGGCGGCTGAAATCTCTTCTGTTAAATTCATAAAAATCCGCTTCCACGGCCACAATATCCGGCCGGGGGTCGGGGATGAGCCGTTCAAACCGCAAAAACGGCGCGTGGACAAAGATCAGGGGAAGAAAAGTCCTTTAGCTAAAAAAGCCGCGCTTCACACGCGGCATGGAAGTGCTTGCAACCCTCGCCTCACCCACGCCCGCGATAGGGCGCGACGCCCTGATCCGGGACCCAGGTGCCTGCTGGGAGTTCGCCAATCTGCCAGAAGACGTCGATCGGGATGCCGCCGCGCGGATACCAATAGCCACCGATCCGGAACCAGAGCGGGGAGAGCAGGGTGACGAGATCCTTGCCAATCCTGATCGTGCAATCCTCATGGAAAGCGCCATGGTTGCGAAACGCGCCAAGATAGAGCTTGAGCGACTTCGATTCGACCAGCCAATCGCCCGGCACATAATCGATTACGATATGCGCGAAATCCGGCTGCCCCGTTACCGGACAGAGCGAGGTAAATTCCGGGGCTGTGAAACGGGCGACATAAGACGTGCCGGGATGCGGATTGGCGACCCGTTCAAGTTTTGCCTCCTCCGGTGAGGCGGGAAGCGCAACGGCGCGGCCGAGCAGGGGGGCATCTGAGAAAGAGGACAAGGATTGTTCCCAATTGGATCAGGCGTGGGCCAGCGAGGCGCAACATAAGCCACGATATTTTTACAAAATGTAGGGATTTCTGCGGAAATTTCCGCATTTCCGCAAGCGACCTCTTCTTGGACGGATAAGGCGGCGCATCAAGCGGCTTGGGCTGAGGCAACAAGCTCCTGAAAAACAACGGTCTTTATCAATAACACAAATATGTTCTAGAGATATCAATATATGAAAATCGACATAGAGATAACAGATATTGATATATGTCATTGATTATCTGAACTTAAATATCTGGCATATGAAATCGTGATGATGATATTCTTGAATCAATTTATGATTTTGCTAGGAAATAAAGGGCCGAGAAGGCATCCTGGGGTGTGTCCAGCAGCGTCTTTCAGCGCAATTCAAGGCGGGCTTTCCCTCAATGGTGACGCATAAATCCCTCTTCAATGCGGGTCCTTTGACCGCCGAGCGCATTCTCGACGCCACGGAAGATGTTCTGCGTCGTTTCGGGCCCCTTAAAACCACGGTCATTGATGTGGCGCGTTTGCTCCGTGTCAGCCACGGCAGCGTTTACCGGCATTTCGCCCATAAGAACGCATTGCTCGATTCCGTGCTTGAACGTTGGCTCTCTCGCCTCTCGGGGCCGCTCGCCGTCATTGCCGCCGAACCCGGTCCCGCGCCCGAACGTCTGCGACGCTGGTTCGATGTCATGATCAGGGTTCTGCGCAGCAAGGCGCGCGAAGATCCCGATCTTTTCGCGACCTATGTCGCCATGGCGGCGGAGACCGGCATTGCCTTTCAGGCCCATGGCGATCGGCTGCGGACTCATCTTGCCAAAATTCTCGACGATGGCCTGCGCCAGGGGCAGTTTCAGATTACCGATCCTCATGCGGCTGGAGCCGCTTTGCTCGATGCGACGGTTCGATTCCACCATCCCCTGCATGCCGGGGAATGGAGCGAGACGAATATCGACCGGGAGTTCGAGGCCGTCTGGTCGCTTGCTATGCGCGGCTTGGAAGCGCGCGGTTCGGAAACCGCTCGGCCACGATTTTGATGGCTGTTCCATCTTAGCGTGCCGCCAGGCGCTTCCAGCGCGCCTCGATCCGCGCGGTAATGGCGCGGACCCGCGCCTCATGGGCGGCCCAAAAGGACCGGCTGACAGCGGCTGTCCGAATGCGGCCCGGGCGCCAATGGGAGACGATTGCCGGTCTGCTGGCGGCGAAGGCAGGAAGCAGGGCCGGCGCGGTGCCCGTACCATAGGGCGAGCCACGCGCGGCAAGATGCGCCTTCGCCCTTTGGCAATAGGATTGGGAAAGCGGGGTCATGATCTCTTCGCCATGACCGGCGCGATATTTCATGAGGGCGCGACAGAGATCGCCATTGGCGAGTTGCCAGGCGCGCCCAAGATAAAGCGCGCCATAGCGAAGATTGACCTCCGGCCTTGCGAGCTCCATGGTGCTTCCCCGAAAGCCGAGCATGGCGGCTGTTTCGGGGCGCACCTGCATCAAGCCGATTTCCCCGACGCCGCCAATGACACTCGGATCATAGCCGCTTTCGATGGCGACCACGGCATCGGCGATTTCCGGCGGAAGGCCATTTTTGCGCGCTTCGCTGAGAATCAGCGCTTGATAGGGTTTTGCCGCCGCTGGAAGCGTGCCTTCCTTGCGATCATCAGTTTGGCTGCCCGTGGGAGTGGGAGCGGAGGCCTGGGGCGGCTTGGCGGAGGGAATCGGTCCCTCGATGGGGAGATTGGCGGCGGCTCGTCCCGGCATCGGGGCCATCAACACCATAGTGACAATCAGGATAATGAAAGGCTTGTAGCTGTCACTACCCAAGCTGCTGCAAAGGATCAGAGGAAGGGGGGATTCGTGGCTTTTCTTGCCTGCAATTGAAGCGTAGGAGCGAAACCGGGAAGAAAGGGGAGGTTTGAGAAAAGCCAAGGATCGCCGCATGCTGGATGTTGCAAGACGTGCAAAACGTTCTAATCCTTAAAAGTTAAGGCAATCCTATGGTTATGCTGGCGATTGATCACGGGATCGGTCGATCGGGGGAGGGGAAAGGCCTTGATTTCGCCCTGTCATCCGGTCTTGACGAAGCAATCGTACAAGGGCTGCGCGGAAAGCCCATGGAAACAAGGGGGTCATGGGGGCAGTAAGGCGGTCACATTCGTTTCGATGATCCAGCCTATCCGTTTGCCGCTCATGGGGGACGCTTGACCTTTGCCGCGGGCCTGCCCAAGCATGGATCAGTGGTTCTTACCCGAAACTATATGCCGACCTGCGTCGGATTTTTCACCTTCGCCTGTACCATCTTTGCTAGTTCAAGGAGTTTCAATGACTGCCATCGTCGACATCGCTGCTCGGGAAATCTTGGACAGCCGTGGCAATCCGACCATTGAGGTCGATGTCACCTTGGAAGACGGCTCGCAGGGACGCGCCGCCGTTCCCTCCGGCGCCTCGACGGGCGCGCATGAGGCCGTCGAATTGCGTGATGGCGACAAGAGCCGGTTCGGCGGCAAGGGCGTGCTGAAGGCTGTGGAAAATGTCGATCGCGATATTTTCGACGCCTTGAGCGGCCTCGATGCCGAGGATCAGGTGCATATCGATCAAGTGATGCTCGAACTGGACGGAACGCCGAATAAGGGACGGCTTGGCGCCAATGCCATTCTCGGTGTCTCGCTAGCCGTTGCCAAGGCGGCGGCCGAGGCATCGAGCCTGCCGCTTTATCGCTATGTCGGCGGCGTCCAGGCGCGTGTCCTCCCCGTTCCGATGATGAACATCATCAATGGCGGCGCGCATGCCGATAATCCGATCGATTTCCAGGAATTCATGATCCTGCCGGTCGGCGCGCCGAACCTCAAGGAAGCCGTGCGTTGGGGCGCCGAGGTTTTTCACGTGCTGAAAGGCGCGCTGAAAAAGGCTGGCCATAATACCAATGTGGGTGATGAAGGCGGCTTCGCGCCGAATCTGCCCTCGGCCGAGGCTTCGCTTGAATTCATTGTGAAGGCGATTACCGACGCAGGGTTCAAGCCTGGCGAGGACATCTATCTCGGCCTCGATTGCGCCTCGACCGAATTCTTCAAGGACGGCAAATATGTCTACGAGGGTGAGGGCAAGACCCGCAACCTTGAGGAACAAGCCGCCTATCTTGGCAAGCTGGTCGAGAGCTTCCCGATTGTCACCATCGAAGATGGCATGTCCGAGGATGATTGGGAGGGCTGGAAGATCCTGACCGATCTGATCGGCAAGAAATGCCAGCTCGTTGGTGACGATCTCTTCGTCACCAATGTCAGCCGCCTCTCGCAGGGCATTTCGAAGGGCATCGCCAATTCCATCCTGGTCAAGGTCAACCAGATCGGCTCCCTGACCGAAACGCTCGCCGCCGTCGATATGGCGCAGCGCGCGGGCTATACGGCGGTCATGTCGCATCGTTCAGGCGAGACAGAGGATTCGACCATCGCGGATTTGGCAGTCGCGACCAATTGCGGACAGATCAAGACCGGCTCGCTCGCCCGTTCCGACCGGTTGGCGAAATATAACCAACTCATCCGCATCGAGGAAGAACTGGGCAGCCAAGCCGTCTATGCCGGCCGGGCAGCATTGAAGGCTTTGGCCTGATCAGGTTGAGGCAAGGTTACGGTTCTATTGTGGAACTGTGATCCGGCGTTAGAAAAAGAAACGGCGGTTTCGCGAGCGCGGAGCCGCCATTTTCTTTTGAAAAGTCTGTGTCGGTCAAAAATGACATCAAGCGATCCTTTTCAAGGCTTCGATGTCATTGTTTCAAGATCTGGAGTGCCGGGAAGCAGTCGTTCAAGCGGCATTGTCAATGCGGCCTTTGCGCCAACTGAGGACACCAAATCTTTGCCCGCCGAACGACTGCTTGCGGTTCACTGAACGATTCCCCTAGTGATATCACCTCAAAGAAAGAGTTCGAATCCCTTCCGGCCCGCCAACCCCGCCGATTACCCTCCATAGCCCGATAGTGCCGCCGATTTCCGCATGACACCAAGCGGTATAGCGAACCGCCGATTCCACGCTATCACCCGATACTTGCTAGTCGGCGACAATCGAAGCCTGATCGCCTGGACCAAAATGCTCGTCAGGCTGAGCTTCTATGACAGGGGCCACGGTAAAGGTTAGACGGACTGCGATACCGGGATAACTGCCCGATGTGATGGGGATGGATCTTGCCGGCGTCCTCCATCACTGGCATTGGGCTTCTTGTGCCGGGTGTCAAAGACCGAGATCGGACAATCCCGGATGATCATCGGGCCGCCGTCCGAGCGGCCAGTGGAATTTGCGATCGCTCACGGCGATCGGCAAATCGTTGATGTACGCGAAGCGTCGCTGCATCAGGCCGGCTTCATCATATTCCCAATTCTCGTTGCCGTAGGACCGGAACCAGTTGCCGCTGTCGTCATGCCATTCATAGGCATAGCGGACCGCGATCCGGTTGCCATCGGAGGTCCATAATTCCTTGATCAGCCGGTAGTCGAGTTCCTTCGCCCATTTGCGCGTGAGGAATGCGACGATTTCAGCCCTGCCCGCGATAAATTCGGCCCGATTCCGCCAGCGGCTGTCGGGTGTAAGCCGTCTTCGGCAAGACGGACCTTCTGCTGTGCGGTTTCGAGCGTGAACGGTGGAGCGAGAACAGACATTCCAAATTCCTTTCGATTTTCAGATGATTGGTAGCTTCTTTACGACAGAGGGGAGTTCGGCTGGCGCAATTGCCGCAATTCTTCGAAGGCGAGCGCACTGGAGGGTGCGGACGACCGCCCGGATTGCCTTCAGGACTGCGGGAAGTCAGTCGAGATCGAGACGTGTCGCCATTGGGTGAGGATGCTGGCGTCAGATGCGTGCTTGGCCTCTATGGCGGCGACGGTGTCGCTGCCGAGCGGCAGGCGCACGGGCGGGTTGGGCGCTTCGACGAACTCGACGATCACCCGCGCCAGCCGGTCCGGGTCGCCGGGTTGGGCGTGGTTGAGATCCGCAGCGCGCGTCCTTACAGCGCCCGCCGTATCGGCATAGTCAGCGATCGGGTGCGCACTGACGGAAAGCGAGCTGGAGTCGAGGAAATCGGTCCGGAAATACCCTGGCTCGATCACTGTGACATGAATACCCAGCGGGGCAAGTTCGGCACGAAGGGATTCCGAGAGGCCTTCCACGGCGAATTTGGTCGAGCTGTAGATGCCGAAGCCCGGTCCAGCCCGATAACCGCCAATCGAAGAGATATTCAGGATGCGTCCCGAGCGGACTGCCCGCATATGTGGCAGCACCGCGCGCGTGACGGCAAGCAGGCCGAACACGTTTGTTCGATAGAGCCTCTCGACGTCTTCAGCGGTCGCTTCCTCGACCGCGCCCAGCAGGCCGAAGCCGGCATTGTTGAGCAGCACGTCGATCTGTCCGAAGCGCTGGATCGCCGACTGCGCAGCAACCTTGGCCTGTCCCTCGTCGGTAACGTCAAGCGCGACGGCGAGCAGGTTGGGATGATCGCCCAGGCGCTCCGTGATGCTCTTTGGATTGCGCGCCGTCGCGACGACGTTGTCACCCTGTGCGAGGGCCAGTTCGGCAATGCGCGCACCAAAGCCACGCGATGCACCCGTGATGAACCAGGTTTTCATGGATCGTTCCTTTCCTGTCAGTTTGCCGGCGCCGGTGCGACGCGAGCCCAGAGGTCGTTGAATTCGATGGCGTCGAAAAAGGCCGATGCCCTGATGATCTGGCCGTTTCGCATGTCGAGGAACCAGGCGTAGGTGTTGGCGTAAGGTTGGCCGTCGCGTGCGGTGCCGCGGGCGTCGAAGAAGACGACTACCGTATCGCCATCGGCATAGAGGCTGCGGACCGTGGGCTTCAGCGGCGCCTGCATCCGCGCGTTGAACGGGCGGATCACCTCGCGCATGAAAGCTTCCTTGGTGGGATAGGTCCTCGATGCGACCGAATATCCCTCAATCGTCCAGCGCGCGTCGTCGGCGAGAAGGTCGTAGGGGCTGCCGGTTCCGCCGCGCCAGGCGTCGAAACTTTGCTGGACCGCAGCCTTGTTCCGTATCCCGGTATCGAAGGAGGCTCGGGCTTCGGGCTGGATCGCAACCAGCGCCACTGTGGTCGCGGCAACGCCCAGCGCGGCATTGTAGATGTCGCGCGTGCGGGTCTTGAGCGTGGGAAGCATGGCGAATTCCTTTCGATGGAGGTGCGCCCGTCGCGGAGGCCGGTTCAGATCCGGTTTTCCCAGGCGGCGAGCTGATGATCCTTCAGCATGTCCTCGATCACCTTGGGAACGACGTTGCGGAACTTGCCTTCATCGGCCGGAACGATCTCGATCATGCGATCGATCATTTCCTTCGGGTCCATCTTGCCTTCGGGGGTGGCGAAGAAGTCGTCGAAACCCTTGCGCAGGTCGGCGCGCTTGGTAAAGTTCACGTTGTCGTCGAGCCAGCGGAACGGATTGTCCGCCATGGTCTCGTTGTAGCCGGTGTAGTAGGCGCCCGGATTGATCGTCTGGATCTTGATGCCATAGGCTGCCAGTTCCTGCTGGAGCGCTTCGGCGATCGATTCCAGCGCATGTTTGGTCGAGACATAGGTGCCCCAGTTCGCCGGAGTGAACAGGCCGCCCATCGAGGAGGTGAAGACCACCTTCTTGCCCTCGGCCTTGCCTTCGCGAACCCAGCGCTGGACGACGCCCTGCGTCAGTTGCAGCGGGAGGAAGACGTTCACCTCGAAATTCTTCCGCACGAGATCGACCGGGATTTCCCAGACCGGACCGGCTTCGCCCATGCCGGCATTGTTCCAGAGGATATCGAAGTCCCAGGACAGCGCCTGGCGGATATCATACTGGTCGGTGAGGTCGAGCCGGGCGACCTTGACGCGATCGCTAAGGCCCAGCGCTTCGACTTCCTCGCGTAACGGCGTCACCTGCGAGGCGACATGGACAGTGGCGATGATGTTGTGGCCGTTCTTGGCCATGCCGATGGCGGCGCCCTTGCCGAAGCCCGAGCCAGCGCCGGTGATGAGGATGGTCTTGGTTGTCATGGTATATTCCTTTCAAATTCAATCGGGTTGATGGTTGGGTGTTGGGTCGTTTGTCGTTCAGTTGCCGAGTGCCGCGACGGCGGCTTCGGCGATGTCGAGATCCTGGGCGACTGCGCCGCCGGACACGCCGACTGCGCCGATCAGGGAACCACCGGCGTCGATGAGGGGGAGCCCCCTGGCGAAGACGACCAGGCCGCCATTGGTCTGTTCGAGACCGGGCGAAGTGCCGCCGGGTTTGCAGAACTCGCCGATCGCCTCGGTGCGCTTGCCAAACAGGGCAGCCGTCCGGGCCTTGCCCAGAGTGATGTCGATGGAGCCCAGAAGGACGCCATCCATCCGGGCGAAGGCCTTTAGGCTCGTACCGGCGTCCAGAACGGCGATGTTGGCCGGAACGCCGATGCCATGGGCCCGCGCCTCCCCGGCGGCGATGATCTTGCGGGCTATGTCAATGGTAAGCATTTGCGATCTCCTGCCTTTCGAAGGCCGGGAGGGTGGGTGTTCCCTTCCGATGAGGCAGGTGTACGCCGCGGGCATGCGGAGGTATTTCCACATCCTGCGGAGCGGTGCGCAGATCTTGCGCTGTTGCCGATTCTGCTAAATTCGGGGATTGGTCGTCCGCGTTAGCGGATATGCAGATCGCGATACTGGCCCGGCGTCAGGCCGGTCGCCTTGCGAAACACACGAATGAAGTTGGCCTGAGAACCGAAGCCGGTATCGAGCGCGATTTCGATCAGGGACGAATGTCTGAGTGCCAGCTTGTCACGGGCAGCCTGGACGCGGCGGTCGGTGACGTAACGATGCGGCGACAAGCCGGTCGCGTCCTTGAACAACCGGGAAAAGTGGAACGGACTGAGGCAGGCCTCGGCCGCCAGATCGTCGAGCGCGATATCCGTCGCGAGACGCGCCTCGATGAAATCGAGCACGCGTTTCAGTCGCCTGGGATCGAGGGAGGGGGCTCTGGCCGTCGAACGCCATTGCTGGACGCCGTAGCTGCCGAGCAGATGCCCCGCCAACACCGCCTGCATGCCATCGACAATGAGACGATCGGTCGGCTGCGAGGGACGATCGAGCAGGCTGCGAAAGGTCAATCCGATCTGAAGCAGCATCGGATCGGAAAGCCCTCCCGCATAGGCGATCTGCGCCTTGGCCGGATCGATGTCATAATCCGCCAGGGCGCTATGGTCGATGAGCGTGGCGGGCAGGAACAGGTGCAGGCATTCCATCGAGCCGAAAAGTTCGATCCGGCTTTCCTGTGTTCCGGACGGAACGATCCAGCTCATGCCAGGCCGTCCAAGCGTGTCCTGTGTCTCGCCATTGCCGGTGCGGCTCACGCCCGCGCGCCCGGCGAGCATCAGGACGATTTCCGTGCATTCCGTGGGGAGAGCCGTCTGGGCGCCTGCTTCGAGATGCCGGCGCTCGATACGCAGAGATGACCATTCGGCTTGATCCAGCCGCTCGCTCAAATGATATTTGCGGTCTCCGTAAGTCGCCAGAGTCATGCAGATCCTCGCGAAATGTAATTTAAACGCCTCCCTTCGAGGGTCGACAGGATGAGAAGATCGTGATCGGGCAAGCCGACAATTCTGGCGTTCAGTAGAAGATGAACGAATGCCGGGTTTCTGGCAAGCGACAGGCGTTCCCAGTCATGATTGCGCGCGAAGCGGATATGCGCCACCAAACATCCGATATGACCACCGATATCTACGCAACTACCGCCGAAAGCCGCCTTTGCCGTACCGGATAAGATATACGTCGATTTATCATAGGCTTACGACAATCTCGTAGTGCTCATCTTCGTCGGGCGTTGCCCGCCCGCCCCGCCGATTGCCCTCTATGGCTCGATATTCCCGCCGATTACCGCATGACACCATGCGGTATAGAGACCGCCGATTCATGAGCGGTAGCACCCCGCACTAAGCGCAGACCCGACGGATTGCCTGTGGCGGCTGGCCGAAATGGCGGACGAACGCCCGGCGCATGCGTTCCGGATCACAAAATCCCGTCGATGCCGCAATCTTCTCGATCGGCTCGCGAGAGTTTTCCACGCGTTCACGCGCGGCCTCCAGCCTGAGCCGTTCCACTGCCTTGGCCGGGCTGATGCCGACCACGCGCACGAAGGCGCGGGAAAAATTGCGCGGGCTCATAGCCATGTGCTCGGCAAGCTGCTCAACGGTCAGCCGTTCGGAAAGATGGGAGCGCATCCAGTCGAACAGCGGGGAGAAGGTGGTGGCATCACCGCCCAATTCCGCAAGGGCGGAAAATTGCGACTGGCCGCCCGGTCGGCGATAATAGACTACCATCTCCTGCGCGACACGACGTGCGACCGGCTCGCCCAGATCCTCTGCGATCAACGCCAACGCCAGATCGATTCCCGCGCTGATCCCGGCCGATGTCCAGATCGCGCCATCGCAGATATGGACACGGTCGGCTTCGACGCGCACCGCGGGAAAGAGCCGCTGCAGTTGTTCCGCCGGCGCCAGTGGGTCGTCGCCCGTCTTCTGTCGAGCAGCCCCGCAGAAGCCAGCAGGAATGCGCCCGAACAGACGCTGCACAGCCGTCGCGTGTCCTTGGCGCACGCGCGAAGATACTCGGCGCTGGCATGGTGCATCATCGCGCTGCGGCTGCCATCGCCGCCCACCACGATCAGCGTGTCCAAAGGCGCCGCGCCGCCGGCCTTGACGCTGTCGATCGCGAGGCCTGACGAACTGCGGATCGCACCACCCTGTATGGAGATGACCGTGAACCGATAGGAACCAGGCACCATCTTTTCAGCGATCTCGAAGGCGGTGGTCGGACCGGCGGCGTCGAGGATTTGAAAATCCTCATAAAGAAAGAGGGCGACCTTTTTCGGCATTGGCAGAAAATGAGGGATCACTGTCATTCAGTCAAGCGATGCGTTCGGGCATGTTGGCGCCAGTAACACGGAGCATTCCATGAACGAACAGCCGTTTCGTATCGTCTTCGCCATCTATCCGGGCATGACCCAGCTCGACTTCACCGGGCCCCAACAGTTTCTCTCGCGTCTGCCGGGCAGTGAGGTGATCGTCGCCAGCCTCGCTGGCGGTGACGTGGCGAGCGAAGGATTGATCTTTGCTGGAACGAAGCGGTTGGCGGATGTCGCCGCCTGCGAGCTGATCTGCGTTCCTGGCGGCGTCAATGCGACAACCGTGGCGCTGGACTCGACCTTTATCGACGAGGTCAGACGGCTGGGACTGGGCGCGCGCTATGTCACTTCGGTCTGCACCGGCTCGCTGATCCTCGGCGCGGCCGGTCTGCTGGTGGGCCGGCGCGCGGCATGTCATTGGGCATGGCGGCAACTGTTGCCGCTGTTCGGCGCGACCGCCGATGAGGGGCGCGTGGTGCGTGACGGGAACGTCATCACCGGCGGCGGGGTGACGGCAGGCATCGATTTCGCGCTGACCGTGCTGGCCGAGATCGGCGGCGCGGAACTTGGGCAGAGCATCCAGCTCGGTCTCGAATACGCGCCGGCGCCGCCGTTCCAGGCAGGACGTCCGGAGACCGCACCGGCGCCGATCCTGGCGGCCTATCGGGAACGGATGGCCGGAATCCTTGCGCGCCGTGAGGCGGAAGCCCGCGAGGCCGCCGACCGCCTCGCCATTGGGAGGCAATGACATGACCAGCCGCCTACCACTACCGCCCTTCGACACTGCCAGTGCCGCCGCCAAGGTGCGCCTGGCCGAAGATGCCTGGAATGGGCGCGATCCAGAGCGCGTCGCGCTTGCCTATACGCCCGACAGCCGTTGGCGGAACCGGTCCGAATTTCTGACTGGCCGCGATGCGATCATCGATTTCCTCCAGCGCAAATGGACGCGCGAGGAGGATTATCGCCTCATCAAGGAATTGTGGACGTTCGGTGGTAATCGCATCGCGGTTCGCTTCGCTTACGAATGGCACGACGATGCAGGCCGGTGGTTCCGCTCCTATGGTAACGAGAACTGGGAATTTGATGCCGCCGGCCTCATGCGGCTTCGGATCGCGAGCATCAACGATCTGCCCATTGCATCGACGGAACGGCTGTTCCATTGGCCATCGGGCGTCCGGCCGTCTAACCATCCGGGGCTGAGCGATTTCGGCCTGTGAAACGTCGATGGATCGCAGAAGGTCATGTTTTGCGAGAGGTCAGCAACAAGCACGTCGCCTAAATCCGCCTATCGCCGCAAAGCCTGCCGTCCTCATTTCCCGGTCATCCTGTCGGCGTCACTGATAGCGCGCGCAAAGGCTTGGGGTGCTTCTTGCGGCAGGTTGTGGCCGACACCGCCCTCGATCAACCGATGCTGGTACGGTCCTACGAACTGATTGCGATAATCTTCAGGTCGTGGATGCGGAGCGCCGTTGGCGTCACCCTCCAGTATGATTGTGGGAACGCGAATGGATGGGAAAGTTGCCAGTTGGCGTTCGATTGCGTCATAGCGCGCCTCGCCTTCCGCCAGCCCGAGCCGCCAGCGATAATTGTGAATCGTGATCGCGACGTGATCGGGATTGTCGAGCGCCGCGGCGGAGCGCGTGAAAGTGGCCTCGTCGAAGGCCCAGCGCGGCGAAGCGGTCTGCCAGATCAGTCGGGCGAAGGCATGTGTATTGGCGGCATAGCCCAGCCGCCCCCGCTCGGTCGCGAAGTAGAATTGGTACCACCAACTCAGCTCGGCCGCAGGCGGGAGCGGCTTCGCGTTGGCCGCCTGGCTACCGATCAGATAACCGCTCACCGATACCAGCGCCTTCACTCGCTCCGGGTAAAGTACCGCGAGGATGCAAGCGGTTCGCGCGCCCCAGTCATAGCCACCGACGATCGGCTGCTTGAGGCCGAGCGCTTCGATCAATTCCAACATATCCACGGCGAGTACGGCCTGCTGGGCATTGCGTGGGCTGGCGTCAGACAGGAAGCGGGTCGAGCCGTAGCCGCGCAGATAAGGAACGATCACGCGATAGCCCGCCTCGGCAAGGATCGGCGTGGCGTCGACATAGCTGTGGATGTCATAGGGCCAGCCGTGCAGCAGCAGGACGGGCGTGCCTTCGGCCGGTCCGGCCTCGGCATAGGCGATGTCGAGCGTGCGTGTGCGGACATGCTTGAGCGTTTCAAAGCTTCGCAGCGGGGTATTCGGCGTCGCCGGCGCTGGTTGGGCTTTGCTCTCCACAGCGAACAAGACGGAGGCAGCGGCACCGGTGAGTGCTGATGTGAGAAAGGCGCGACGCTCGATTGGGCTATCGGTGGTCATGGATTACAGCCTTTGCGACAGGGAGGTCAGGGAATGAGTAAGAGCTTGCCGGTGCTATGTCGACTTTCCATGTCGGCATGGGCGCGCGCGGCTTCGGCCAGCGGATAGGTGCCACCGATCTCGATCTTCAGCTTGCCCTGCGCGATCCAGTCGAACAGCCGCGCCGTCCGTTCGCGCAGCAGTGCCGGCGTCGGAATATGATCGAAGAAGACCGCGTAGCCGAGCTTGATGCTCTTCGGCAGGCTCATGATGTCGATCGGCCCCGGCCCACCCAACACTGGGCCGTACCAGCAGAATGTGCCCGACCGACGAAGCGCCGACAGCGATCCTTCGAAGGTCTTCGGGCCGGACCCGTCGAACACGACGTGCACGCCTTCTCCGCTTGTCAGCGCGAGCACATCCTGGGTGAACCGCCCCTCGCTATCGACGATGATGTGATCGGCGCCCGCCCGGCGTGCCGCCTCGACCTTGGCTTCGCTTGACACGCGGCCGATCACGCTGCCGCCGCGCAGCTTCACGATCTGGGTCAGCAACTGGCCCAGACCACCAGCCGCCGCATGGACGAGCGCGACGTCGCCGGGCTGTACGGGATAGAAATCGGTGGCGAAGTGGCTGGCGGTCAGCCCCTGCATCATTATGGCGGCAGCGGTACGATCGTCGATCGTATCGGGGATCGGAACCAGTGCATCGGCGGGCGCGACAAGCCGCTCGGCATAGCTGCCTGGCTTGTAGACCCAGGCGATACGGTCGCCGACCTCGAAGCCCGACACGCCTTCGCCGAACGCGGCGATACGGCCTGCTCCCTCGACGCCGAGCACCTTGGGGTTGGGCATCTCGGTCCAGGCGATGCCGCGTCGCACGCCGATATCCATGAAATTGACGCCTGCCACAGCCACGTCGATCAGCACTTCGTCCGGCCCCGGTATCGGATCGGGCCGTTCGACGACGTCGAGCCTGTCGGCTCCACCGATCCCGGTCATCACCACTGCTCGCATTTCAGTTTCCTTTCTTGAACGATTATTCAATTAACAGGCAAAAAAAGAGGAGGTCAGCGCAGCGCCCGTAAGACCATCTCGCCAAGGCTGCCGAGTTCTTTCGGCCTCGCGCCGCTGCGTCCGGCGATGCGGATTCCGGCAAAGCTCGCGATGAGGAAGGTCGCCACCGGGTCAAGGTCGAGCGCTTCGGCGATGTCGCCCTCGGCTTGCGCAGCGCGAAGCCGCTCGATCATGGCAGTGCGGAGAGCGCGGTTGGCTGCTGCGTTGATCTCGGCAAGTTCGGGCCGCGAGCAACCGAACTCTGCGATTGAGCCGACGCCCAGGCACGGTATTGCCGCCTCCCGCACCACGCGCTCCACTATCGCGCGGATGCCATCGATCGCCCGCAGCCCCGAAGTGAGCGCGGCGCGATGCGCCTGCACCTCGGTGATTACATAGCGCCGCAAAGCCTGTTGGTAGAGCTGCCACTTGTCGCCGAAGGTATCGTAGAGGCTCTGCCGTCCAATTCCCATCGCATCGACCAGCATCTGCGCCGAGGTGCCTTCGAAGCCATGCTCGCGGAATATACCAATCGCCGCATCGAGCGCGGCATCGACATCGAAGGTCTTGGGTCTTGTCATAATGACTATATAGATATTCCGGAACGTTCGTTCAAGTACGCCTTCCGAAAAATCAGGGAGTTCATCGCCGCGTTTGAGAAGGTGGCGATCCATGCTAACGATCGACGAACGCCATCTATCGCCAGCTAGCGACGATGGCCTCAACGGCTAGAAGGGCAGGTTACAGGAACTGTCTCTCGTGTCGCGCCGATGAAAGGCGCCTGTGATTGCCTGCGGGCGGTCAAACGCCGCCGATTGCTGCAAAGGGTAACGATTGCTCCAATAACTCAAAGGGTTATGGCCAATTTGTAGCTCTCGTCTTCATCGGGCTCTGCCCACCAGCCCCGCCGATTGCGCTCTGTAGCCCGATATTGCCGCCAATCACCGCGCGACACCAAGCTCGGCCTGTCAGCTTATCGCGTTGAGTTGGGATTCGAATAGCGGTGTATGCGCCGCCCCCATGCGGTTATCCTTCAGCCTGACCGCTGGCCCGACGAAACTCCTCGGGGCTTTCGTCCAAGAAGACGTAGAGTGCGGCGATCCTGCCATCCCGCACGATGATCACGTCGCAACCGGTATAGACCGGAGCTTCGCCGCGCGGACCAGATCCCCACGCAAGCCTTCCCGCATTGTGAAGAACCTGGGGCTGCCCGTGCGGTGTGTAGACAAAGTGCGGGTGCGTCGCTCGCAGGTCGCCGGCAAACTTGTCGATCGCCTCACGGCCGAAGATGGGTCCGGGTGGTACGTAGAGGATGGCGTCCTCTGTCCAGAGCTCATCGATCGCGCTGCGGCGTCGAGCAGTTCGCGGATGCGCTCTGTGGATTCGGTCTGCTGAACCATGACATGTCTCCTTGAAGAGATTTTCGTCAGTCGCAGAGGCCGGATGGCATTGTCGTCGGGACGGAACGTCACCCGGCTCCTGCCGGCAATGCTCAGATCTGGGCTTGGCCGCCGTCGACGAAGAGCTCGATGCCGTTGACGAAGCTGGCTTCGTCGGATGCAAGGAACAGCACCGTCTTGGCAATCTCCTCAGGCTGGCCGATGCGACCGATCGGAATCAAGCCGGCAAGATAATCCTTGGTGCTCTGCGCCTGGTCGCCGCCGCCGAACAGTTCGTCCAATCCGGCAGTCTCGGTGACGCCTGGACTGACCGTGTTCACGCGGATGTGGCGGTCCTTGAGGTCGAGGATCCAATTGCGGGCGAAGTTGCGCACCGCCGCCTTGGTCGCCGAATAGACGCTGAAGGCAGGCGTGCCCGAGATGCTGGTGGTCGAACCCGTCAGGATCACCGAGGCACCGTCGCGCAGGAGCGGCAGAGCCTTCTGCACGGTGAAGAGGACGCCCT
The DNA here is from genome assembly GCF_000019845.1 of Beijerinckia indica subsp. indica ATCC 9039. NCBI lineage: Bacteria > Pseudomonadati > Pseudomonadota > Alphaproteobacteria > Hyphomicrobiales > Beijerinckiaceae > Beijerinckia > Beijerinckia indica. Next base: position 1,685,439 of record NC_010581.1, read on the forward strand.
TTACGTTCGTGTCGAAGATACTCTGGTAATGCTCCTCGGTGATCGCACCGAGCGGTGCCATCTCGCCGCCGCCGGCATTGGCGAAGACGACGTCGATCTGGGAGTGGTTCTGCTGGACGGCATCATAGAGCCGGTCGATGTCGGCCAGATTGGTCATATCGCCACGAACGCCCGTGACCCGGCCGCCGATCTTCTTCAGCGCCACGTCGAGCGTCTCCTGCCGACGCCCGGTAATGAACACCGAGGCCCCCTCGGCGGCGAATGCCTTGGCCGTGGCCAGGCCGATGCCGCTCGTCCCGCCGGTCACCACTACAACCTTGTTGTTGAACCTGTCCGTCATCGTCTGTCTCCTTCAATGGTCGGCGAAGCGCCGGTGCCCCTCGTAGATGCAATGAGAACGATGATGCGTGTAGTCGGTGGATATGGCACTTAGCGTTCTAATGGAGGAACGCTGATGAAAATCGACCTCAACGACTATGCCTATTTTGCCGAGGTTGTCGCCCATGGCGGGTTTGCCGCAGCTGGGCGCGCGCTCCGCGAGCCAAAGTCCAAGCTCAGCCGGCGCATTGCTGGGTTGGAGGATCGGTTGGGACTGCGCTTGATAGAGCGGTCCAGCAGGCGCTTTCGCGTGACAGACACGGGCCAGGCCTTTTACGAGAGATGCCGGGCGATGCTGGCCGAGGCGGAGCAGGCGGAGGCATTGGTCATGCAGGCTCAGGCCGAGCCCCATGGTCGCATCCGATTCAGCTGCCCGACGGGCATGCTGGAGCCGATCTCGGGCCTGATCTCGTCTTTCCTGGTCCGCTATCCGAAGGTGCGGCTCCAGCTCGTGGCAACGGATCGGGCACTCAACCTGATCGAGGAACGGATCGATCTGGCACTCCGGGTGCGCGGGAGCCTTACCAGCGACGCCGCGCTGACAATGCGATCACTCGGCCTATCCACCCGCATCCTCGTCGCCAGCCCCCTGATCGCCAGCCAGGTGGGAAGCATCGAGCAATTGGCCTTATTCCCCGCTTTGGCGACCAATGACACGGCGGACGATCTCGAATGGCACCTGGAAACGGAAGACGGCCTCAAGCAGGTCATCCGCGTTGAACCGCGAATGGGATGCGAGGACATGGCCACCGTGCGCGCCGCCGCCATCGACGGCATCGGGGTGGCGATTCTGCCCGATCATGTCTGTCTTGATGCATTGGAAGCGGGACGCCTGGTGCGCGTGCTGCCGGCATGGCGCGGACTACAGGGGATCGTGCATCTCGTCTTCACGACCCGGCGCGGTTTGCCACCGGCCGTCCGCGCACTCATTGACCATCTGGCTGCCGGCTTTCCGCGCGACGTCTTGGGGAAGAATGCGTAAAGCCGCGACCAATGGATCCGGTGGAGACGGCGACTGATCCGCCTGTTAAAAGTAATCCCGCTAGTTTGGCTTCACGCGCCATTTGAGAACGAAGCTGAAAAGCCGACCGGTGGCTTTCAGGATTCTTTACGCAGGCGCGGAGAAGATAACCGCCGATCATAGGCTATAGCCCGACGCTCTCAGACAGCTCCGGGGCTCGAAGGGCAACGTTCCATTCCTCACTGCCTCATGGCGTATTGACATTGTGGATACACGCGACCATATTCCTGTCATGGCCAGAGCTCGTATCTCCCCTTCCGAACCCACGCCATCCGCGACTGTCTCCGTTGCGGAACGCGCTGCTGCGACCGATACCAAGGGGAGCATCAACCTGCGGATCGAAACCGGCACCCGCCAGCTCATCGATGATGCAGCGGCGATCCTGGGTAAGACCCGCACGGAGTTCATGATCGAGAGCGCCCGGCGGGAGGCGGTTGATGTGTTGCTCGACCAGCGCCTGTTCGTACTCGATCCCGCGCGCTACGACGCCTTCGTGCAAGCGCTCGACAATCCGCCCGCGCCAGGACCGAAGCTCAAATCGCTGCTGCGCCGGACCCCGGCATGGCAGAAATAGATGACACGACGGACCATCCCGAACCCCGATTGTCTGCTCCTGTTCCTCTAACGGCTGAGCATGCCCTTTTGAATTTCGACTGTGGCGAACCAGTGCTGAACGACTGGCTGCGCCATCGGGCCTTGAAGAACGAAAGCCGGTTCTCCCGCACTTATGTCGTCTGCGAAGGCAAGCGGGTCGTCGGCTATTTCTGCATATCTGCGGGTGCAGTCGAACGAGCGGCCGCGCCTGGCAAAGTGCGCGCAACGCTCCCGACACAATCCCAGTTTCGGTCATCGGGCGATTGGCGGTCAGCCGCGACCATGCGGGCAAAGGACTTGGCGCAGACCTGCTCTCGGATGCGCTGCGGCGGATCGCGCTGGCCTCGCAAAGCATCGGCATAGGAGCGGTTCTGGTCCATGCTAAGGACGATGCGGCCAAGCGCTTCTATCTACGCTGCGCAGAGTTCATTGAATACCCGGAAGGCAGCTGCACCCTGTTCCTCCCTATGGAAACAGTGGTCGCGGCCTTCAGTTAGGCCGTCGTGACGCGCATTGGATCAAGCCGCGCGGGCTTGTGATCCTGCGGCGCGCTGAAAGTGGCGGGCCGTTTCGGTGACGCCCGCCTCGATCGGCGTCACATCCGACCAGAAATGGGCCGTGAACTTCGTGGCATCGATATGATAGGGGCGGTCGAACAGGAAGCGGACGTCATACACTTCGCGCAGCATGGGCATGGCCAGCCGCAACACAGGCTGGAGGAGGGCCGGAACCGTCTGGATGCGCGGCGGGCGCCCCATCGCCGCCGCTGCGATGGTGGTGATCTCGCGCAGCGTCCGGGTTTCGGCACAGGGCATGTGCCACACCTCGCCCCAGGCGTCCTCGGGCGCATCCAGCAGCGTCTGCGCCGCGCGGGCCACATCGGGCAGATAGGCGACATCGTGCGGATGATCGAGTGGCACCGCGAATTGTGCCGCCTTGCCCGCCGCCAGTCGGCCGAACAGCAGTTCTCCGAGATGACTGTTCGTCACGCCCGGGCCGTAGAAATCGCTGACACGCAACGCGCTCATGCATACACGCCCTTGGCTGGACGCCGCCTGCCACATTTCGCTGATTTCGCGCCGCACGGCGGGCTTGCCGCCCCAGGGCGCGAAGGGCGTGGTTTCGCGGATCGGCGCGTCCTGCGGGCCGTACATATACATATTGTCGAAGAACAGGGTCGCCGCGGCGCTCGCCTCGGCGGCGGCGAGGAAATGCGCCATCGCGCGCGGCCAGCACTCTGCCCAGACCTTGGTGTCATAGGCAAAGCCAGTGGCGATGACGATCCGTGCGGCGCCCGCCGCCGCCTCCATGACCGCGGCGCGGTCGAGCACGTCGCAGGGAAAGAACTCCGCGCCGGCGGGGAGGAGGGCAGGCCGTGAGCGCTGCGCGATGCGGACCGGGCGTCCTGCCGCCACGAGCCGCTCAGCGATCGCGCGGCCGGCCACGCCATAGCCGAAGATCACATCAAGTCCGTTCATCCTGCGCCCTCTCGTTGTCGATCTTGCGCAAGATAGCACTGGACCCAGTCATGCATGAAATGCATTATTGCTATAATGAACATAACACAAAAGCATCTTCCGGGAATCGACCTTGATCTGCTGCCGGTGCTCGACGCGCTGCTGCGGCGGCGCAATGTCACCCATGCCGGACGGGAGGTTGGGCTGAGCCAGCCGGCGATGAGTCGCGCGCTCGGCCGGCTGCGGCATCTGTTCGATGATCCGCTGCTGGTGCGCCAGGCGGGCGGCTTCGCGCTGACGCCCAAGGCGCAGCGGCTGGCGCCACAGGTCGCTATCGCGCTCGAACAGGTGGGCGCGCTGTTCCGCGATGCGCCGTTTGATCCCGCGGCGGAGCAGCGCACGATCCGCATCGTCGCGGCCGATGCCCAAACGCTGCTGCTGTTGCCCGAGGTCATGCGTCGGGTCTCCCGCGAGGCGCCGGGGATACGCGTCGCCGTGGAGGGCTATAGTCCCGAAACGATCACCCATATGCAGCAGGGACGGATCGATTTCGCCTTCGCGCTGGCGTCCTCTCCGCTGCCACCGGGAGCGGAGAGCATGACACTGGGCACCGACCGGCTGATGCTGGTGACGCGGCGCGATCATCCGCTGGCGGCAGGGCCGGTATCGGCGGAAGACTATGCGCGCTTTCCCCACGTGGCGATCACCATCTTTGGCGATGGCCAGTCGGAGATCGATGCGGCGCTGGCGGCGCGGCGGCTGTCGCGCACGATCGCGCTGACTACGCCGTATTTCGCCGCCGCTTTGGCTGTTGTGGCGGCGACGGATTACGTGACCACGCTATCGGAGGCGCTGGCCCGCCGTTTCAGCGACACGTTCAGCCTGGTGATCAGGCCATCGCCGCTGATCGCAGAACCCCATTCCCTCACATTGGTTTGGGACCGTATCCGCTCCAAAGATCCGGCTCTTTTCTGGTTCCGTGAATTGGTGCGCGACGTGGCGGTAACGATCTACGGATAAGGCGGTGACAGACGCTCCCTCTGAGGCAACCTCTGCTCCTCCCGCAAGCTTCAGCCTTCGGCAATGTGCAACCGTTCGAGATCGGCGATCAGGCTGGGGCCGGTCGGTTCCCATCCGAGCTTCTGCCGCGTTTGCGCGCTGGAGGCGGGCATGTCGAGCCCGGCGAACATTGCGAGCCAGCCGAAATAAGCCGGGGTCTCTTCCTTCGTGATGGATTTGACGGGCAGGCTCAGGCGGCGGCCGATGGCCTCGGCGATATCACGCATCGGCACGCCTTCCTCGGCGACCGCGTGATATTTGGCGTTTGGCTCGGCCTTTTCGATCGCCAGCCTGTAGAGGCGGGCCACATCGAGAACATGGGCCGCTGGCCAGCGATTGAGGCCGTCGCCGACATAGGTGCACACGCCTTTTTCGCGATACATCTGGATTGCGGGGGTGATCAGCCCCTGCGTGACCGGATCGTGAACCTGCGGCAGACGCACCACTGACACATTGACCCCCTGTGCGGCGAGGGTGGCGGCTGCCTCTTCCGAGGCCGCGCGGGGATGCATGTTGGAGCCGACAATCGGATTGTCTTCCCTCGCCGGTTCGCCGGGAATGGTGTTCGCGATGGGCGTCCCGGAGGTTATGACCAGCGGACGATTGGAGCCGGCAAGAACCGAGCCCAGTGCCGCGATGATATGGCGATCGTCCTCGCAGGACTGCACGAATCTCGAAAAATCGTGGTTGAAGGCGAGATGGATGACGCCATCCGAGCGGGCGGCGCCTTCCTTCAGGCTGTCCGGATCCGCGATCGAACCGCGATAGGCTTGTGCACCGACGGCAGCCAAAGCCGCGGCTTTCTCTTCCGAGCGATAGAGGCCGATCACCTGATGGCCCGCGGCGATCAGGTCCTTAACGACGTTTGAGCCTATGTTTCCCGTTGCACCAGTAACAAACACACGCATGAGCACAGTCTCCGGGTTTCGTGCGGGACAAATCTGTTCTCATGAGCTATTCTGGTAAAGTAGTGAGATTATTCTAGTAAGATCATTAACAGGATCATGGACGTTCCTTTCACGGAGAACGCGCTCGGAACCTATCTGAAGGACCGGCGCATGAAGCTCGACCCGGCGGCCTTTGGCTTTCCGTCCGAGCGGCGGCGCACCCCCGGCCTCAGGCGCGAGGAGGTGGCACAGCGCGCCAATATCAGCGCGACCTGGTACACCTGGCTCGAACAGGGACGCGGGGGTGCTCCCTCGGCCGACGTGCTCGACCGTATCGCCCGCGCCTTGATGCTGACCGACGTCGAGCGCGAGCACCTGTTCCTGCTGGGCCTTGGTCGGCCGCCCGAAGCGCGCTACCAGAAGACTGGCGGTGTCACGCCACGCTTGCAGCGCGTGCTTGACGCGCTGGACCCGCGCCCCGCGCTGATCCGGACCGCGACATGGGACGTACTCGCCTGGAACCGGGCGGCGACCGTGATGCTGATGGATTATGGGTCTCTGCCGCCGGAAGAGCGCAACATCCTGCGCTTCATCTTCCTCGATCCGCATGCCCGCGCGGCGCAATACGACTGGGAGAGCGTGGCACGCTTCGCATTGGGCACGTTTCGGGTGGATGCGGCCCGCGCCGGTGCCGCGGCGGAGGTGGAACCTCTCGTCGACGAGCTCTGCCGGCTCAGCCCCGAGTTCAAAGCGATGTGGGCCGAAAACGATGTTCGTGGCAGCCAGCACGAGGCTGTCAAGCACATACGCCACCCAATTCTCGGCCCGCTCGCCTTCGAATATTCGGCCTTTGCAGTTGACGGCCGAACTGACCTTGCGATGGTGGTCTATAATCCGGCGACGGAAGAGGACGCCGAACGCATCAAGTCGCTCATGAAGGAGCCATAGCGCCGCTCAGGTGGCTATAGAACCAGTTCCGCGACGGCTTTGTTCGCCTTTGGCACGGCATCGACCACCAACTCGGGGATGTTCATCCCTTCGATGCGGACAGTCTGCACATCGACGATACCGATGAAATTCAGGATTTGACGCAGATAAGGCTCGATGAAATCCCATGGGCGCCACGGACCTTCCGTAAAAACGCCGCCTGAAGCCAGGACCAGAATGGCCTTCTTGTCCTTCGCCAAGCCGAGGACTTCGCCATCAGCGTATTGAAAGGTTCTGCCTGGCCGCACGACCAAATCGATCCAGGCTTTGAGGACCGAGGGGATGCCGAAATTCCACATCGGCGTTGCGATGACCAGAAGATCGGATTCCAATAGCTCGTCGGTCAGTTGATCCGACTGACGGGCCGTCTCCTTCAGCCGTTCCGCTTCGGCCGCATCCCTCGTCGAGAGGGCCCGGAGCGTAATCTCGTCCAGATGGGGCAGAGGCTGGGCGGCCAAGTCGCGGCGTATGAGTTTTGCCGATGGATAGAGGCTGGTGAGCCGCGCGGCGAGCGTATCGGCGACCGATCGACTCGCTGAGTCCTTCCCCCTCGGACTCACGTCAATCAAGAGAATTTGCTTCATGGCGTTACCTCCCAGCCTGCGCCGTCAAGGCGTTCCAGGCCGCAAGAGAGTCCATGTAGTCCCGCCAATGCGCGATCTTCCGGTTTTCGATCTTGATAATCGAGCAGAAGCGATTGTTGTATTTCACGCCCGTTGCGAGGATGGTTCCATGGACCTCGTATTCGATGACGACGACATGGCCATCATCCGTCCTGTGGACAATCAGCTTGTCGGCGGATTGAAGCGCAATGCCGTCGACATAGCCTCGAAACGCGGCCATCAGGTCGTCTCGCCCCTTGATGATACGAGGCCAGCCCGGAACATCGTAGAGAACCTCATAGATGGTGTCATCGGTGATGATGTCGAAGAAATGTTCGCCCTCGACGAGGTCGCCGAGTGCCCCTCGAACCAGATCAAAGTAGGGGGCCGCGGGCGCGTAGGCAGCGTATATCGGATTTGACATTTCACTCTCTCTCTCTGGTTCGCAAAGTTGCTTACAGAATGAGAGCTACCTATAAATCGGAAGCTTGCTTCAAAGAAGAAGGCACTTTGAGATCAGCTGCTTACGTCGAGGTAAGTTATGAAAAAGCCGAGCCAGGCCGGCCCTTTGGACCCGGCGGCCATCTGCCGGAGCTCGGACCCGTTGGCCGTGCGGGAGTTGCTGACCAAGATCGGCGACAAGTGGACGATCTTCGTGATCCTCTCGCTCGACCTTCTCGGCGGGCGCGCCCGGTTTTCAGAACTCGAACGCGCGGTTCCGGGGATTTCGCAGCGGATGCTCTCTTCGACCCTGAAGACTCTCGAACGCGACGGGCTGGTGATCCGGGAGCTGTTTCCCGAGGTGCCGCCCCGAGTCGAGTATGAGATGACGGATCTCGGAAAGAGCCTTTTGCACCCCACGCAGGGATTGGTGGATTGGGCCAAGGCGAACTGGGAGCAGGTCAGGGAAGCGCAATCGAGATACGATGCGAGATAGCCCGTTGGTCGCGCGATAGTGGATGACTTCGCCTACACATCGGCCATACCGATGAAACAAGCCGCCTCGAAGGGCGGCTTTCATTTGAATAACGGTTTAGGTGGCGGTCAATGCGCCATCTTGAGCAAGACGCTTATGATTGTGATGGTTTGAAGACCGATCATTCCGATGATCCATTTCAGGAGATCGGCCTTTGTCGCGGCAAGTTCTGCCTTGAGATCTGAAATATCTGATTTGGTCGCAAGATTGTCCTGGCTGGCTTCCCCGAGTGCCTCGGCCAATGCCTCCGCCTGTTCCGGGGTGAAATGACCCTTGTCGCGGAGGGTCCGCGAGAGGCGGAGGGTATCGAAAAGGATAGCAGTCATTTCAGGTGGCCCTTAAGCCGGACTAACGCCGGAAGTTGGCTTCGGTAGGTAAATAAAGACTTATGAATGAGGTCACCTTTCTAGAAGGCCCTTCTCATGAAGCCAGTCTTGCAGCGCGATATGGATCACCTCGGGGTTCAGATTGCCGCCCAGCCCTAACCCGCAAGCGCGAGGAATCCGCGATGCAGGCTGATATTTCTAATAGCACATCTCTCCTAGAAGCATCTAGGCACAGGGACCTGGACGACTCTGGCGAGGGGCGCGCTATAGACATATCCGATCTAACATCGGAATTTTCCGCACCAATCCCCAATCAACGGGTGTTGCCCATCGAAACATAGTTGGGCCGGCTGATCGCACAGTTGATGAACCATCGGCCTTGCGGAGGCGGCATCGTTGCTCCATAATGTAAGGGTCCTAACATCTATGACCCAGATAAAGGGAACAACGATGACAATTGCCTCGCTCGCAAAGATCACCACGATTGCCAACTTTCCGAAGCACCACATGCTGGAGAACCTTGCCGTGCGTGCCGACGGGTCAGTCCTGGTCACCGCATCGCCCCAAAGGGAAGTCTGGTATGTGCCAGCGCCCAGCGGGAGCCTGCCCGTTGAACCGATCCTGCTACACACCTTCGATGAGGGGCAGCTGGCCATGAGCTTCGTCGAAGCGCAGCCCGATATCTTCTACGTTGCCACCTATGGCCACGCCACTTTGCACCGCTTCGACCTGCGCGGCTGGACGCCCGGCGCACCTGTGAACCTGACAAAAGTTCTCGACTTTGAGCCGCCTGCTGGCCCCAATGGTTCTTGCTTGCTCGCCCCGGGCGTGATGCTGTTCGCGGACACGGTTGAGGGATTGATCTGGCGGGTCGATCTGAGCGGTGACGGCTTTCACGCAACGGCGCGTGTGTGGTTGCGGCACACGACAATGGCAGCGGGTGGTGACGATCTCCCGCCGGTCAGATTCTCAGCCACCCAGCATGTCCCGTTCCCGGGCATCAATGGTCTCCGCTACGGCCCCAAAAACCAACTTCGTATATTACACCAACTCGGCGCAGGCGCTTTTCATGCGCGTGGCCGTCGACCCTGCCACGCATGAGCCGGTTGGAGAACCTGAATATATTGCGGACGTCAAATCCGTGGATGACCTCTGCGTGGATGAAGACGCGGGCGTTGCCTATCTTACCAGGCACCCCAACCACATTGTCGAACGCGTGCCGCTGGAGCCTGCCGCTTCGCGTCTGGGGCGGGCCATCATGGCTGGCGATCCCTTCACCGATGGACTCATCGGCCCGACGAGCATCGACTGGGGACGTGGGCCCAACGACTACGGCCATGTCGCCTATGTCACCACCGACGGCGGCACGGTGGAAATACCCCCGGACGGGATCCTCCGGCCCGCCCGACTCGTGCGTATGGAATTCCCCGTGGAAAAGGGCGCGCCACGCTGATGGCCGTTTCATAAGACGCCGCGCCCGCTAACACCGGCCGTCTGGCGCGTCGCCCCACGGTCGATGGGACCATGCAGCACAATTTGGATAGGAGCATCACGATGACCAAACCGGGCGAAGCCCTGGGCAGACGGCTGCCGCTTGCCGATCCTGCAACCTTGACCAGCGCGCAGCGAGACCTCTTCGAGGCGCTCACAGCAGCGTGGGGGCCGTTTGCCGATGGGGCAGGGGTCCAGATGACGACCGAAGACGGTCGGCTGATCGGTCCGTTCAATATCTTTCTTCTGCACCCCGAGGTGACGGCGAAGCTATCGGAATTCCAGGCCGCCGAGGCGACCCACACGACGCTTCCAAAGCGGGTCCGCGAAGTGGTGATCATCGCTGTGGGCGCGGTCTGGGGCGCCGATTACGAGCTCTACGCTCGGACCCATGTGGCGCGCAAAGCTGGCCTGTCCGACCAGGCTGTCACTACACTTGCCAATGGCGGCATCCCCGAGGACCTCAGCGATGAGGAGAAGATCGCGGCGCGTCTCGTGCACCAATTGTCAACCCGTCACCGTGTCGACGACGAATTGTACCGTGAAGCCGAGCAAGCCTTCGGCAGAACGGGGTTGTTCGACATCATCGCGGTGATGGGCGTGTACCAAACGGTCTGCTCGGCGCTCGCCCTGTTCGAGGTGCCGGCGCCTGAAGCGGCGGCTGGCCTCAATGGATCGTCAAGGGGATCGGATCATCCCGAATAAGGCGTGCTTGCGCGGCAAGCCCGAATGGAGCCATTGAGGGGGCGGGGAAGCTTTGAGAGATAGGGAGCAGCTTTTTGAATGTCGAAACGGAAGGATCCCGTATCCCCGCCCGATTTCCTCGTGCAGGCCTATGCCGAGGAATTGCCCACGGACATCTTCCTGTCGATTCGCCTTCTGTTCGCCCTGAGGAATTCAGTTCAGCGTGTGAATGCTGATCTGGCTCGTTGGCTCGGGTCTGACGCTCTGTCTCCGGGGCGGATGCAGATGCTGATGATTCTCTGGGCCAAGAAGGGACCTGTGCTGCAAAGAGACCTCGTCGACGCCTTAGGCGTCTCGCGCGCCAGCGTCTCCGAACTGGTTGAAACTCTGTCGCGTGACGAATTGGTCAAGACAAGACCGGACACGCAACATGGCCGGCGCGTCTATGTCGAGCTGACACCGCATGGGCGCGAAGTGACGACGCGTCAGATTCGTGAGAACGGACGTCGGCTTGACTCAGCGCTCGGAGACCTGACGCAAGACGAGAAGCGCGACCTGATCGGCCGGCTGGACCGCCTCTGCCCACCCGGTGACGGCTAGAAGGTGTTTGCGCATGACCGGCAGTCGATGATCAAACCGAGCTCTCGCGGTGTTGATTTCCTCCGATCCACACGGTCAGTCCTTAAATGCGGGAATAGGGGGCTATAGCGTAGACAGAGTTCTCATCGGTTTGCATACGGTTCGCCGTTTGCCGCCGATCGCGGTTATGTGTCGGTCCGGCGCGCTCCTGCTTCCTTGATTTCGATAGCACTCAGTGCTACATTTAGGCTATGGCCGACGCTGAGGAAACCACGCGGACTTTCAAAACCGCATGGTTCTCCAAGGCGGCGCGCAAGGCTCGTATCAAGGATGACGAACTTTGCGAGGCGATCAGGAGGTGATGAAGGGCCAGGCCGACGACTTGGGCGGTGGGGTCTTCAAGAAACGCCTGAACAAGAACAGGCACCGGAGCATCATTCTAGCAAAAGGCGGCCGATACTGGATTTACGAATATCTGTTCGCAAAGAAGGATCGGGCAAACATTGAGGATGATGAGCTAGAGGACTTCCGCACCCTCGCAAAGAGCTATGCGACGCTGACAGAGAAGCAGATCGCGCAGCTCCTGGAGGACAAAGACCTGACGGAGATTTGCCATGGCGACAAAACATAGGTTCAAGAGCGATATTTCTGAGGCGATCCACTCGTCTGCGTCCATGCTCCACAAGGTCGGTGCGCTCGATAAGGCGACGATGCGCGATTTCGACGCGCGCCACCTGGTCATTCCGGCCGAGATCGAGCCCGCGCAGATCAAGCAGCTCCGCGAGGCCAACAATGTCAGTCAGCCAGTGTTCGCCCGCTATCTCAATACAAGCGAAAGCACGGTCGAGAAATGGGAGACCGGCGCAAAGCGTCCGAGCGGCATGGCGCTTAAGCTGCTTACCGTTGTTCAGAAGTACGGACTACAAATTCTGTCGTAAGCCTGCGCTGTTTGCACATTGATACCCATTGGACCAGTTCATGAGTCCATTGTTACGACAGACTCAAACAGCCTCATTGATCCTCAAGCTCAGTGCCTCGTGGATTTCCTGTGTGATGTCGGCCTTCCTCACGATGGCGGCCGCTCCGGCCGCTCTCAAGGATGCAGTACTTCTCGATACATGTCGGAAGCTGAAACTGATATCCGACACCACATACAAGAAGCTGAAGCACATCTTGGATATGCGCAATGATATCGGCATATCCCCCCGACCAACTATAATATCAACGCTTTCGAGCTGCTAGGCGGGTCGCAGACCTGCATTCAGGACGTTCTGCACGATCGGCCGACGGAGGCTTGTCGCCCATGGCGAGTGCAGGGGCTCATCCACATGTCCTCCCGCTGGGCCCAATGGCTGCGCCCGCAGTTTAAAGCGACCGTATCAGAGATAGGATGAAAGAGAACTATAGCGCGCCGTAGGTGGCTATGGTGCAGACATAGTTCCCGTCTTCACTGTTCTCGGCCCGCCATTTTTGCCGCCGTTTCCCCGGTCGCAACCTCTAGTGCTGCCGATTGACGCATTTATTTGGCTGGTAATTGGTTAAAGACCTTTCCGCAATCCGGTTTCTCCGATGGGTCCCGTAAGCGTGGCGCGGGGACTGCCTTGCAACGTCGATTCGACGACCTTAACCTCTGCAGCGGAGGTGATTGTGGCAAATCATTCAGCGGCTGATTCGGCCAGTGGCTATCTTTATCAGTGCCGGTACGCACTACTGGCTGCCCTGCGTCAACAGGATGTGACGCCTGGTCTTCAGATTTCGATCGAATGCTTCGATGACATCGCCTTTTCATTCGAAGGAACGCCTGTCGAAATGATACAGGCGAAGCACAGTCTCAGACGCAAGACTATGTTGGATATGGCCAAGCAGTTCTGGAACACGGTTGGCATCTGGACGAAGCGGGTTGTCGATCATCCATCCGAACTGGGCAAGCTGAAGCTCACCTTCGTCACCACCGCGACGCTGGGGCCGGAAACTGGGGTGGCTCTGCTTCGGCCCGATCCAAGTGTCCGGGATGTCGCTGGGGCAGCAAAGAAGCTCGAGGCTGCCGCTCAGAAGTCAAAGAATGCAGATATTGCCTGGGCGACAAAGCTGTTTCTTGAACAGTCCCCAGAGGTGCGCGAGCAGATTCTCCAGATGATCGAGATGCTCGATGCCTCGCCCACCATCGTTGACACTTCTCAAGAATTAGCACTTGCCTTGAAGCGAGCTTGTCGACCGGAGCATCTCAAAGCCTTTATCGAGCGCCTCGAGGGTTGGTGGTTCACCATCATAATCGACGCGTTGGCCGCGCCGGGCGGGAAGCTCATTCCCGTTACGATGCTCGACTCGAAGATCGATGACTTGAGGGAAGAGTTCGGTCCCGCGCGGCTCCCGATCGACTATGGTGCCGCCGACCCGTCGAAGGAAGCGGTTGGCCTTCTCGAAACGCGGACTTTTGTTGAGCAGCTCAAGCTTATCGGACTTGGCGCGACCGGGCAGAAGATCGCGATCGTGGACTATTTCCGGGCGCGCGAACAGCGCTCCCGCTGGACTCGGGACGGGCTGCTCCGTCAAAATGAACTGACGGTTTATAGTCGCCTGCTTACCGAGAATTGGCAGCGTCGCAAGGGTATCGTGGAAAGTCAGATCAAAAATGAGATGCCGGCGGATGAGTTGGCTGAAATGGGGCTGAAGCTGTATGCAGACACCACTAACAATTGTGTCCCGATCCGCGAGGTCAGCGAGCCCTTCATTTCGCAAGGCTCCTACCACATTCTGTCCGATCGCCATGTTGTAGGATGGCATCCCCATTACGAAACGCTTCTGAGCGCAGTCAATACTGAGGACAATAATGATTCTGCCTTGGAATGACCGCTCCGTCGAAGATCAGAGCCTCTTCAACCCCGCATTCTGCGGCCTGGTCCTGCGCACCGCCTGCCGCGGCTATGGCGAGGATGTGGTCAACGGACGGCCGGTGCCGCTTATGCACGCATTCCTTGTTCTGCCAATCGTTCTGAACGCTCGAATGCGGGAGAGCCTGCCGACCTTGAAGACCCGCATGACGACGTGGGTGACGGCGCATCCCGAACATGTGGCCGAACTTGGTGATCGTGCGCGCGAAATGGTTGGAGTGACGCGCGAAGCAATCCAGTTTGGATGCGCGCAGGACTGGCTCACCATCTCGGGCGAGGGCCTTCGCCCCGGTTCCCATAAGTTCAGGCCCGATCCTCCGCGCCTTGCGAGCGACACCGATGATGTTCGCGCCTGCCACGTCGCAGCACGATTTCTGGGGCGCTGGCTGCCCAAGGAAGATCGACCCTCGACCATCCTGTCATTGCTGGGAGTAGCTCCGTGAGCCTTAGAATCTTGAGAATCGGAGTTTACGGCTACAACGGCGAGCGCAGCTCCATCCGCCTCAATGCATCAGGCATGAGCATTATCACCGGTGAGTCGAAGACAGGTAAATCCTCTCTCATCGACATTATCGAATATTGCTTCGGTCGAGAGCAGTGCCACGTTTCCGATGGCGTCATCCGCCAGCACGTCGCCTGGTACGGCATTTTGATAGATCGGGGAGATACCCGGATCTTCATTGCCCGCCGCAATCCAAAGCCTCCAAGGACCCGGGATCCCGACGTCTATGTTGCGATTGGTGGCGATGTGGAGATGCCTGAGAGGGCCGTCTGGAGCCCCAATTGGGCCGTCGAAGCTATCGAGAAGCTGCTCACTACCTCCGTCGGCATCGCGGAAAATGTGACGACCGTGCCTGACGGCCAGACCCGCCAGACCTTGAGCGCTAACATTAAGCACGCGCTGCTCTTCTGCATCCAGGACCAGGATGAAATTGACAGCCGCAAGATACTATTTCACCGTCAGGGTGAGCAGTTCATGCCGCAGACCATCAAGGATGTCCTGCCCTATTTCCTGGGGGCGATTGATGAGGATCGCCTCCGTCGCAAGTCGGAGTTGGACGCCGAGAAGAAGGAGCTCCGCCGTCTCGAGAAGGTCTCTGGTGAGCGCGAGCAGTTGGCGGGCCTTTCAGCTGCCCGCACAGAGGACATGTTTCGCGAGGCTCAGTCGGTAGGTCTCCTTCCGGCCGGGCCGCCGCCGGGACAAGACGATGCACTCGGCGCTTTGCGCGGGATCAATCCGGTAATCCGTGAAGCGCCAATCCCCCCAGATTCGACTGAGCCCATCGTCATCCTTCGCCGCGAACGAGCGTCGCTGCGTCATGAGCTCTCGTCCGTTCGCGAACGGCTGCGTCAAATACGGCATATAGAGGACGTCGCCGGCGGCTTTGCACTCGAAGCTAAAGAGCAACGCGCCCGCCTGGCCACGCTGGGGCTCGCCAAGAACGGGGATGCTGCATCCTGCGCGCTCTGCGGCTCTCCCGACATCAGCGTCCCTGCGGCTACCGAGATGCATCGAACCCTCGTCGACCTGGAGGAGCAATTGAGTCAGGTCCGCCGGGAGGTGCCCCGTCTACAGGAAGCGCAAGGTGAGCTTGTTGGGCGCCAGAACGAACTCGAACAGTCGCTTAAACGGAACCAGGATCAGATTGACGCGCTCGCCAAGCAGGATGAAGCATTCCGTTCCGAACAAGAAAGTCAGCTGCGGCTTGCACGGACCTTGGGTCGCATCGCTTATTTCCTCGAGACGCTGCCACCACAGCCACTTATAGGGACGTCTGCCACAGACTTGGAGGCTGCTCGCAGGCGCGTCGCGGCTCTCGAGAAGCTGCTCGATCCCGAGAGCACCGCAGACCGGCTCGCGTCGATCCTGAATCTGATCGGCGAATATATGACGCGCTACTCCCAGAGGCTCGACCTCGAGCACAGCGGAAGTCGGCTGCGATTGGACATTCGCCAGCTCGCGGTCGTCGCCGACACCCTCGACGGTCCAGTTCCGCTCTATCGCATGGGCAGCGGCGAGAATTGGGTCGGATATCATGTGCTGGCGTATCTCGCACTTCATCGATGGTTTCGGCAGAAGAAACGGCCGGTGCCTGGCTTCGTATTCTTCGACCAGCCTTCGCAGGCTCATTACCCTGCCGAGAAAGATAGGAATGGCGACGTAGAGGGGTTGCCAGACGCTGACCGGGAGGCAGTTTACAAGCTTTTCAAGCTGATGTCAGACGTCGCGCAGGAGCTCTCCCCGGATTTCCAGCTCATCGTGACCGATCATGCCGATCTGCGCGAGGGCTGGTTCGCCGACGCGGTTGTCGCTCGTTGGCGCGGCTCTGGGCTCGTACCTCGCGCGTGGATTGCATGAACGAGGGGCCGCTTACTTTTCGTCCACGCCGATAAAAGGCTTTCTCGAACGTCCCGGCAGCCGACAAAAGCGGGCTTAGGGGGGCCAGGACGGTGCGGAATTCCTCTGCCGGAAATGGTTCTGTTCGTTCATTTGAACACACAAGCCCGCACGCCTACGAGGCGTTCGCGAATTGCTCGAGCAGCGCGTCGCGCGCTTCGGCGATGCGCCGGTAATCTTCGTCGCTGCCGCCGGCGTCGGGATGCGCGATCTTGGCCATCCGTCGGAAGGCGCCATTGATCTCCGACGATGTGAGCGGGCCCTCCATCGGCAGGTTCAGGACCTCGCGATGCTCCTGCTCGTCCTCGAAATTCGGCTGAAACAGGAAGGCCCGGCGTTTTTTTAGCCCCTCGATGCGCAGATCGACCTGATCCTCCTGCCATCTCTGGCGTGACATGACGAGGCAGGCACCAAAGGCGATCCGGCCGTGCGTTTCAAGCTCGTCAAGACTGAACGGCCCCACGACGTCATAAGGCGGCGCCAGAAAGGCGTTTCTGCCGCCCTCGCCATCCTCAATACGGCCGATCATCACCGTATCGAGGATGCCCAGCGAGCCGTTCCAAACGACCCATCCCTCTTTGTCCGTCATGCCGCGCGCTTTCATTCGTGAGCCGGCGCTGCGACCCAGTCTTTTGTGCGAAAGGGTTCGCGGCAACTGGACCGTCCGCGTGCCTATGCATGTTCAGAGCCAAAGGTGCGCGCCCTCCGGGTGACAGGCCAAAAAAGCGGTGGATGCGGTTTCGCAGCTCTGTTCAAAGGGCGATCCAGCGAATTCATTTTCATGACGTGTTGCGATGCAAGGATGCTTGCTCCCTTTCGATGCGGAGCTTGATGCCATGCGACTTCTTCCGACACGCCGTGCTTTTCTGGGCGGCGCCGGTGTCATGCTTCTTGCGCCAGGGAGAATTGTTGCCCCGGCTTTGTCGCGCGCGGCGGATCGGCCGAAAATAACCCATGGTTCGCAGTCGGGCGATGTCACGACCGAGTCAGGTGTGGTCTGGGCGAGAGCTGATCGGCCTTCGCAAATGCTGGTCGAGATCGCGACGCGGGAAAGTTTCAAGGACGCTCGCGCTTTGCCGCCGGTGGATGCGCTGCCGGAAACGGATTACGCGGCCAAGCTTCTTGTCGAGGATCTGCCGGCCGACCAGACGATTTTCTATCGCGTGCGTTTCCGCGATCTCGCCGAGATCAATGTTGAAAGCGAGCCTCTGATCGGGCGTTTTCGCACGGCGCCCACCGCGCGGCGCACAATCAGTTTCGTCTGGGGCGGCGATGTGGCGGGGCAGGGCTATGGCATCAATCTCGCCGATGGCGGCATGAAGACTTATGCATCCATGCGCGAAACACAGCCGGATTTCTTCATCCATTCCGGCGATACGATCTATGCCGATGGAGTGATGCAGCCGGAGACGCGCCTGCCTGATGGCAGTTTGTGGAAGAATGATCTTCTGGTCGAGGCGAAAACCCGCGTGGCCGAAACGCTCGACGATTTCCGGGCCAATCATCTCTACAATATGCAGGATGAGAACGTCCGTGCCTTCGCGGCTGAAGTGCCGATCTTCGTCCAATGGGACGATCACGAAGTCACCAATAATTGGTCTCTTTCGAAGCAACTGGGTCCGGCTTATCAGGAAAAGTCGATCAGCCTGCTAGCCGCGCGCTCGCGGCGCGCCTTCCATGAGCTTTATCCCTTGCGGGAAAGTGCCGTGGAGCTTGGTCGCGTCTATCGCAAGATCGCTTATGGCCCTCTGCTCGATGTGTTCATGCTGGATGAGCGGTCCTATCGCGGACCGAATGGCGCAAACCGCCAAAAAACCTATGGACCGGAAGCCTATTTTCTCGGTCCGGAACAGCTTGCCTGGCTGAAACGTGAGCTTCTGGCCTCGCGAGCGGTCTGGAAAGTCATCGCCTCCGACATGCCGCTCAGCCTCATTGTCTATGATGATGCGGCCGCACGGCGTGGATCGGAAGCTTTTGCCCAGGGCGATGGGCCGCCGCTCGGCCGTGAGCTCGAAATCGCCGATCTTCTGCGCTTCATCAAGGCGGCGCCGATCCGAAATACGGTCTGGCTCACCGCCGATGTGCATTATACGGCGGCGCATCATTACGATCCCTCACGCGCCCAATTTCAGGATTTCGATCCTTTCTGGGAATTCGTCTCGGGGCCGATTCATGCCGGGACTTTCGGACCGAATGAGCTCGACAACACTTTTGGGCCGGAAGTGCGTTTCATGAAGGCGCCGCCGCAAGGGCAGAGCAATCTCGCGCCTTCTGCCGGCTACCAATTCTTCGGCCATGTGACGGTGGACGGCGTGACGGGTCAGATGACGGTCAGGTTGAAGGATCGCGCCAACACGGATCTTTGGAGCGTGACGCTTGATCCGGCTGAATCGGAAGCGGGCTGAACGGAAGAGAATGTTGAAAAGCGATATTTTCTCCAAACGCTTAACCCATCTCTAACCATGCCGGGTGGATGCTGTCTTTATGGTCATCCGCAAGCGCATGCGCGCCATTCTCTTCCCGCTGATCCTCTACGCCGCGTCAGCGGCGCTCAGCTCCTATTTTCTGTGGCACGCGCTCAACGGAGAGCGCGGTCTCAAAACCCGCGACGAATATGCGCGCCAGATCGCTCTGCTCGAAGGGCAGCTCACAGCTTTGAAAGAGGAGCATGAGCAATGGCAGCATCGGATTGGCCTGATGCACAATAATGCCGTCGACCGCGATCTGCTCGATGAGGCGACCCGCACACGGCTTGGACGGATCGGCGCCGATGATTTGATGGTGATTTTGCCGACGACACCCTGAATCAGCCGGTTGAATCGGGCTGGAATCAAAAAACTGGAAAGGTGATAAATAAACTGAATTTCAGTTATTTCGAAGAATAACTGAAATTCAGTTCACCATCTAAAGTTAGGTGTAGTTCAAGACTTTAGGGGATGTTTGCGGGGCTTGGCGGGACTCGATTTCGCCAAGGGCTGAAGTATTCTTTTCTCAGTCCACAGCCTTTCGAGGCATGTTCCTTTCGCTGCATCAACGAGGCTCGATTATGGCCGCAGCCCCCCCGACCAGCCGCGCCAAACCCACTGCTGGTAAACCGAGATCCGCTTCCAATACGCCGGAATTCACGCCCGAAGAGGAGCGTTACGCTTATCGCTCCATGCTGCTCATGCGGCGTTTCGAGGAAAAGGCCGGCCAGATGTATGGCATGGGCCTGATCGGCGGTTTCTGCCATCTCTACATCGGGCAAGAAGCCGTGGTGACCGGCATCATGATGGCCGCCAAGGAAGGTGATCAAACCATCACCTCCTATCGCGACCATGCCCATATGCTTGCCTGTGGCCTTGATCCCAAGGGGGTTCTGGCGGAACTGACGGGACGCCGGCATGGCCTTTCAAAAGGCAAGGGCGGCTCCATGCATATGTTCTCGCGCGAGAAACATTTCTACGGCGGCCACGGCATCGTCGGTGCCCAGGTACCGCTCGGGACGGGGCTCGCCTTCGCCAATTGGTATCGTGGCAACGATAATGTGTCCTTCGTCTATTTCGGTGACGGCGCGGCCAACCAGGGCCAGGTCTACGAGAGCTTCAACATGGCCGAGCTGTGGAAGCTGCCTGTCGTCTATGTCATCGAAAACAACCGTTATGCCATGGGCACGTCGGTGACGCGGTCCTCGGCCCTGACCGATTTTTCCAAACGCGGCCAGTCCTTCAATATTCCGGGCGAGCAGGTCGATGGCATGGATGTGCGGGCTGTCCGCGCGGCGACTGAACATGCGGTCGAATGGTGCCGTGGCGGCAATGGGCCGATCATCCTCGAGATGCAGACCTATCGCTATCGCGGCCATTCCATGTCCGATCCCGCGAAATACCGCAGCAAGGAAGAAGTCCAGAAGATGCGCGAGGAGCATGACCCGATCGAACAGGTCAAGGCTCGGCTGCTGGGCGGCAATCTCGCCACCGAGGATGAACTGAAAGCCATCGATGCCGAAGTGCGTGCAATCGTCGCCGAGGCGGCTGATTTCGCGACGCAGGACCCCGAGCCCGATGTGTCTGAATTGTGGACTGATATTCTGGTCGAGGGCTGAGCTCTGCCTGTCTCGATAGAAGTGTCCTTGCCGTTGATGCCTCGCGCGGCCATGAGTGCCCTGCCGCAAGAGGTTTGCTTCTTTCAGATCTTCGTGGGTCTGAAAACCCTACAATAAGAATGGGCATGCGCATGGTGCGACAGGGGAGGAAGACCTTTTCCTGGCCGCGCCAGAGCTGTGGTTTCAGGGATCAGAGATGGCGACGAATATCCTCATGCCCGCGCTTTCGCCGACCATGGAGGAAGGCAAGCTTGCGAAATGGCTGAAAAAGGAAGGGGACCCGATCAAGTCGGGCGATATCCTGGCCGAGATCGAGACCGATAAAGCGACGATGGAAGTCGAGGCGGTCGATGAAGGCATTCTGGCCAAAATCATCATTCCCGATGGGACTGAGCATGTGGCGGTCAATACGCCGATCGCGGTGATCGCTGGCGACGGCGAGGATGCCTCCGCTGTCGCCGCGCCAACTCCGGCCGCGGCGCCCGCGCCTGCCGCAGCACCCGTGGCCGAAGCGCCGGCGGCTGCTCCGGTCGTGTCTGCGCCGCCCGCCATTGTGGTCAGCGCCGCGCCGGAAATTCCCGCTGGCACCGCCATGGAAACGATTACGGTGCGTGAGGCCTTGAACACCGCCATGGCCGAGGAAATGCGGCGTGATCCCGATGTCTTCATCATCGGCGAGGAAGTCGCTGAATATCAGGGCGCATACAAGATCACGCAAAATCTGTTGCAGGAATTTGGCCCGAAACGCGTCGTCGACACGCCGATCACAGAGCATGGCTTCGCGGGTCTCGCTGTCGGTGCGGCGCTCGCCGGCCTGAGGCCGGTCGTTGAATTCATGACCTTCAATTTCGCCATGCAGGCGATCGATCAAATCATCAATTCCGCTGCGAAGACACTCTATATGTCGGGCGGCCAGATGGGATGTCCGATCGTCTTCCGTGGCCCGAATGGCGCGGCGGCGCGGGTCGCGGCCCAGCACAGCCAGGACTATGCCGCCTGGTATTCCCAGATTCCGGGCCTCAAGGTGGTCATGCCTTATTCGGCGGCCGATGCGAAAGGCCTGTTGAAGAGCGCCATCCGCGACGCCAATCCGGTGATCTTCCTCGAAAACGAGATCCTTTACGGCCATAGCTTTGAAGTGCCGAAACTCGATGATTTCCTGGTGCCGATCGGCAAGGCGCGTATCGCGCGGCCCGGCAAGGACGTGACCATCGTCTCTTTCGGCATCGGCATGACCTATGCCCTGAAAGCCGCCGAGGAACTCGCCAAGGAAGGCGTGGACGCGGAGGTGATCGACCTGCGCACCATTCGGCCGATGGATGTCGAGACCATTGTTGCCTCGGTCCAGAAGACCGGCCGTTGCGTCGCCGTCGAGGAAGGCTGGCCGCAATCCGGCGTCACCGCCGAAATCGTCACGCAGCTTATGACCCATGCCTTCGATTATCTCGATGCTCCCGTCATCCGCGTAACCGGCAAGGATGTCCCGATGCCTTATGCGGCCAATCTCGAAAAACTGGCCCTGCCAAATGTCGGTGAAGTGATCGCGGCCACCAAGGCCGTCTGCTACCGCTAAACAGCTTGCGCAAGAGGAAACCCCATGTCCATCAATATCCTCATGCCCGCGCTTTCTCCGACCATGGAGCAAGGCAAGCTCGCCAAATGGCTCAAGAAGGAAGGCGATAAGATCAAATCGGGCGATGTCCTGGCCGAAATCGAAACCGATAAGGCGACGATGGAAGTCGAGGCCGTCGACGAAGGCATTCTGGCCAAGATCATCATTCCCGACGGAACGGAACAGGTCGCCGTCAATACGCCGATCGCCATCATCGCCGAGGATGGTGAAGATGCCGCCGCCGTCGCTGCCAAAGGGGCAGGGGCACCCGCTGCGGCGCCGCCCGCCGCCGCGAGCCCGGCCGCTGCCCCAGCGCCGGCTCCAGCACCCACCCCGGCTGCGGCTCCCGTGGCCGCTGCCGCGCCTGCAGCCGCTCCTGTGGCTGCCAATGGTGCGCGTGTCTTTGCCTCGCCACTGGCCCGTCGTCTCGCCAAGGAAGGCGGTCTTGATCTCACAGCGGTTGCGGGTTCGGGTCCGCATGGCCGCATCATCGAACGCGATGTGAAAGCCGCGATCGCCGCTGGACCGCAGCCGAAAGCAGCGCCGGCTCCGGCTGCTGCTCCCGCTCCGGTGGCCGCCTCCGCTCGGGCCCCCTCGGTGGGTATGTCCGACGAGACGATCAAGAAATTCTTTCCCGCCGGCTCCTATGAAGAGCTTCCGCATGATTCCATGCGGAAAACCATTGCCCGCCGCCTCGTCGAGGCGAAGCAGACGATCCCGCATTTCTATCTGTCCGTCGATTGCGAACTCGATGCGCTGATGGCTTTGCGCGAGCAGGTCAATGCCTCGGCGGCGAAGGACAAGGAGGGCAAGCCGGCCTTCAAGGTTTCGGTCAATGATTTCATCATCAAGGGCCTGGCGCTCGCCTTGATCCAGGTGCCCGATACCAATGTGACCTGGACCGAAGGGGCCATGCTGCGCCACAAACATGCCGATGTCGGCGTGGCCGTCTCGATCCCTGGTGGTCTCATCACGCCGATCATTCGCTCGGCCGATACCAAGAGCCTGTCGGCGATCTCCAATGAAATGAAGGATTACGCCGCCCGCGCCAAAGCCCGCAAGTTGAAGCCGGAGGAATATCAGGGCGGCACTTCGGCGGTGTCCAATCTCGGCATGTTCGGCATCAAGAATTTCCAGGCGGTCATCAATCCTCCGCATGCGACAATTCTTGCGGTTGGTGCCGGCGAGCAGCGCGTCGTTGTCAAGAACGGGGCTCCGGCTGTTGCGACCTTGATGACCGCGACGCTCTCGACCGATCACCGTGCGGTGGACGGCGTGCTTGGCGCGCAATTGCTGGGCGCCTTCAAGAGCCTGATCGAAAACCCGATGGGCATGCTCGTTTGAGCCTTCCCATCGTATCGATCGGAATCATGCATTTTAGGGAGGAAGGTTGCCATGGCCGCAGCCTATGACGTTCTCATCATTGGCGGCGGACCCGGCGGCTATGTCACCGCCATCAGGTCCGCCCAGCTCGGGCTTAAAACCGCCGTTGTCGAACGCGAACACCTCGGCGGCATTTGCCTCAACTGGGGCTGCATCCCGACTAAGGCTTTGCTGCGCTCAGCGGAAATCTATCACTATCTGCAGCATCCCAAGGACTATGGCCTGACGATCGAGGGCAAGATCGGCTTTGATCCGGCGGCCGTGGTCAAGCGTTCGCGCGGGGTTTCGGCGCAGCTCAATGGCGGCGTTGGCTTTCTTCTCAAGAAGAACAAGGTCGATGTGATCTGGGGCGAGGCGACGATCACCAAAGTTGGCGAAGTCACTGTCGCGGCGACCAAAAAGACCATCGTCCAGCCGCAAAACCCGATCCCCAAGGGTGTCCTGGGGGAGGGCACCTATAGCGCCAAGAACATTATCGTGGCGACGGGCGCGCGTCCCCGCGTGCTGCCGGGTCTCGAGCCCGATGGCAAGACGATCTGGACCTATTTCGAGGCCATGGTGCCCGAAAGCTTCCCCAAAAGCCTGATCGTGATGGGATCGGGTGCGATCGGGATCGAATTCGCCTCGTTCTATCATACGATGGGCGCCGAGGTGACGGTGGTCGAAGTGCTGCCGCAGATCATGCCGGTCGAGGATGCCGAAATCGCCGGCCTTGCCCGCAAACAGTTCGAAAAACAAGGCATCAAGATCCTCACCGGCACCAAGGTGACGAAGATCGAGAAAAACGCGCAAGGTCTTACTGCCACTTTGGAAGATTCCAAGGGAGCGATTTCGACGCTATCCGCCGAGAAAATGATTTCGGCGGTGGGCGTCGTCGGCAATTCTGAAAACCTTGGCCTCGAAAAATTGGGCGTCAAGATCGATCGCGGCATTATCAGCGTCGATGGGTTCGGTCGCACCAATGTTCCAGGCATTTTTGCCATTGGCGATGTGGCCGGACCGCCCATGCTGGCGCATAAGGCCGAGCATGAGGGTGTCATCTGCGTCGAGGCGATCAAGGGCCTGCATCCCCATCCCATGGACAAGAGCATGATCCCCGGCTGTACCTATTGCCAGCCGCAGGTTGCTTCCGTCGGCTTGACAGAGGCCAAGGCGAAGGAAGCGGGCTACACGGTCAAGGTCGGGCGTTTCCCCTTCGTCGGTAACGGCAAGGCCATCGCCCTCGGCGAGCCGGATGGTCTCATCAAGACGATCTTCGACGCCAAGACGGGTAAGCTTTTGGGCGCGCATATGGTCGGCGCCGAGGTTACCGAATTGATTCAAGGCTTTGTCGTCGCAATGAATCTGGAGACGACCGAGGAAGAGCTGATGCATACGGTCTTCCCGCATCCGACCCTCTCCGAAATGATGCATGAGAGCGTGCTTGATGCTTACGGCCGAGTGATCCATATGTAGAAAATCAAAGGGGCGCGAAAAGCGCCCCTTGTTCAATGAATAACGAAATAAGGGAACGTCGCCGATGCCGCCTTTAGCCGATGCTTCTACCGAGACTTTGTCCCCGGCCGAGCAAGCGGCGGTGCGCCATCCGGAAAAAGCGCATCGTCCCGACCAGCCCATTGCCCGCAAGCCCGATTGGATCCGCGTCAAGGCACCAGGCTCGCCGGAATGGGTCGAAACGCAGAAAATCGTCAAGGAGCATAAGCTCGTCACGGTCTGCGAGGAAGCCGGCTGCCCGAATATCGGCGAATGCTGGGCGAAAAAGCACGCGACCTTCATGATCATGGGTGACACGTGCACGCGGGCTTGCGCCTTCTGCAATGTCAAGACGGGCCTGCCGAACGGGCTTGATCCGCATGAGCCGGCCCATATCGCCGATGCGGTGCAGAAGCTTGGGCTCTCGCATGTGGTCATTACCTCGGTCGATCGCGATGATCTCGCCGATGGCGGCGCCGAGCATTTCGCGCAAGTCATTCGCGCGATCCGCGAGGCGAGCCCCAAAACCACGATCGAAGTGCTGACCCCGGATTTCCTGCGCAAGGATGGAGCGCTCGAAATTGTGGTCGCGGCGCGGCCCGATGTCTTCAACCATAATCTCGAGACGGTGCCCGCGAAATATCTGAGCGTGCGGCCCGGCGCGCGCTATTTCCATTCGATCCGCCTGCTGCAGCGCGTGAAGGAACTCGATCCGACCATCTTCACCAAATCCGGCATTATGGTCGGCCTTGGCGAGACCCGTAACGAAGTGCTCCAATTGATGGATGATCTGCGCACGGCGGATGTGGATTTCCTGACGATCGGCCAATATCTCCAGCCGACCCGCAAACATCATGCGGTTGAGGCTTTCATCACGCCGGATGAATTTGCGGCCTATGCCGAAGTCGCCAATGCCAAGGGCTTTCTGCTCGTCTCAGCCTCGCCCTTGACCCGTTCCTCGCATCATGCTGGGGAGGATTTTGCGCGGTTGAAGGCGGCGCGGCTCGAGCGGCTGGGGCGGTGAGTAAGGCTTGCCATCCGCGCCGGGGTCAAGGCTTTTTGCCAAGGCGCGGATCATAAAGCCATTTGCGGACCTTGGTGGCCGTAATCCGCGCAAGGGCTGGATGCTGGGGATTGATGAGGACGTTGAATTCTTCCGGCACGATGACGGAAGGGACGATGAGCAGCGCCGACCTTTTCGATTGAAGCCAGTCCGTTCCGAAGGTGATGCTGGCCCGCCCCGCCGGCTCGGCGTCCCAGCCGACCTTTAAACTAGCAGGATTTTCCCGCTGGGCATCAGCCCATATCTCGTCCGGGATGGATAGCGCGACGAGGTAGCGATTGAGAGGAAGGCCACCTGCATTGAAATGGACCATTGTTTCCAGGCAGGCCAGGGCCCGTGTTTCCGAGGTATAGATGACCGGGACGCCGGCTCTGTTCCAGCGTCCGCCTGTTATCTTTGCGCCCGCTCCCGACAGGTCATCCGCCTCGTAGTTCGGTGTGTCGGTTGCGATCCGCCAGACGGTGCGACTCATGCGTAGGCACCGCTCTGTATCTGCGCAAGCGTCTCGGCCACCAGAGCCTGCCCCTCCATCGTGTCCATCAGTTCGACAGGCCGCGCACCGCCCAAGGCCGGCAGGGGCTCCATCAGCCAGCGCGCAATCCAGGCGGTCGCATCAAACCCTTCGGCATTGCCCGATTCCTCGACCATGGCCTCCAATTGGCCGACCAGCTTGGCGATTCCGATGACGCGTTCGCTCTCCTCGGGCGATAGGGTCTCATCCCGCTTCGCTTTCTTGTTGACGGTGGCGGGAGAGAGATTCAGGGCTTTAAGCGCCGCGCCCTGGCCTAGATTGAGGTGAGCGAACATGCGCTTTGCTTCGGTGGCGCTTATGCCGCGCTTGATCATGGCGATCCGCTCGAACGGGGAGGCGCGATAGACGGCCAGATAAGACAGTGCGGCGGGCTGGGACTGGGCCGCTGCAAGGGACACGGGTTGAGCCGAGGGTTTTGAAGACATTGCAATTGCTCCTTTGAGCAATAAATAGGCTCAAAGGAGCATAGTGTCGAGGCAATTGGCAACCGCTCCGTGCTGGCTTATAGAGGCCCATGCCTGCTTTTCAGACCGAACGGCGCGTCTTTCACAGTGCCGACCAGATGTTGGATCTCGTCACCGATATTGAGAAATATCCGGAATTCGTGCCTATGTGCGTGGATCTGAAGGTCCGCCGCCGGACCGAGGCGGTGGGAACCCTGATTCAAATCGCGCAAATGTCGGTCGGCTATAAAGCGATCCGCGAGACTTTTACGAGCCGCGTGACGACCGAGCGCGAGGCCTCGCGCATTCTGGTCGAATATATCGACGGCCCGTTCAAACATCTTGAAAACCGCTGGAGCTTTGTGAATGAGGACGAGGGTCGATCCTGTCTCGTCCGCTTCAAGATCGCCTATGAATTCAAGAGCCGCGCCTTGGGCCTTCTGGTCGGCGGCATGTTCGACATGGCCTTCCATAAATTCTCGGAAGCCTTCGAGAAAAGGGCCGACGAGATTTATGGCCGGAGCTTTTGAGCGAGCCTCAGGCCTGTGTTGATTTTCTCGGATCGAGACCGAAACTGACGACCAGGCCCAAAGCAATGGCCATGATTCCGAGATAGAAGGGCGAGGCATAGCCGTAATGCGTCGCCAATATACCGGCCGCCGGGCCGGTGGCGCCCAGAGAGACGTCCTGAAACATCGAATAGAGGCCGAGCGCCACGCCCCGATTTTGCGGCGGCGCGCGGCCGATCGCCTCGCCGCCCAGCGAGGGAAAGATCGCCGCATAGCCGAAACCAGCGAGCGCGGTGCCGAGGATCGCCATTGCGGGGCCGGCGGCGACGATGAGCAAGATGAAGCCGCCGAGTTCGAGAAACAAGGCCACACGTGCTACCGGAACACCGCCGAAACGCGTGACGGCGCGGGCGAGAAAGAAACGCAGGCTCATGAAGGCCACGCTGAACGTGGTGAGCGCCAGCGGCGCATGTGGCCAGTCGCGGCTCTCGAAATAGAGGACGATGAACGTCATGATGACGCCGAATCCGGCGCCCGCGAGTGCCAGAGTGAAGCCATAGGGGGCAATGATTTTGAACACATGGCCAGCGCCCATGCCGGCGCCGACCTTGATCTCCACTGTCGGGCGGGCAAGGCCCAGGATCAAACCAAGAAGAGCCACCGCCACGGTGACAAGGCCGATCGCCACGAAACCATAGCGGCTGGCGATCCAGGCGCCGATCGGTGCCGCCGCCGCCAGCGAGGCATTGGTCGCGATGCCGTTCCAGGCGATGATCCGGACGGTCTCCTTGGCTCCGAACAAGGCCATGGCCCAGGAAATCGCGCCGGTGCTGACGGCACTCTCGCCGATGCCGAGAGCGAGCCGGCCGGCGAGCAGCAGGCAGAGGCTTAAAACCGGCAGAGATTGCGTGGGAACCGAAGCCGCGGTGAGAAGACCCCCGACAACATAAGCAAGAAATCCGATGATGACGGCGGGTTTGGGCCCGAAGCGATCGGTCATTTGCCCGATGTGCGTGCGGCTCGCAATGGTCGAGATATAGAGCGTCGAAACCGCGAGGCCCGCCCAGAAAGCGCCGAGACCGAGATTACGATCGACATAGGTCGGCAGCACGGCCAGGGGCAATCCGACAGCCAGAAAGCCGAGGAAGGTGAAGGCCACGACCGAGACGAGGCGCAAGGTGCCGATAAGGGAGGGAGACATGGGATCTTTTGTGAGAAAGCACCGAATCGATCCATAAACTGGGCCAATGCCGGATCCGATGCTTTGATGATAGGAAGCCGTCTTCCTATACGCCCCAATGGTCAAGAATTATTGTCGGCTCAGGCCACGGCTTCGAACAACAAATCGAGAGCGACGCCGATTGCGGCGAAACGGATCGCGTCGCGGCTGATCGCGCCGAATCGTTTGACGCGCGTGACGGTGGGGCGTCCCTTGCGAGCGCAGCCGAAATGCACCAGGCCGACCGGTTTTGCGGCGCTGCCGCCGCCAGGTCCTGCAATGCCGGTGACGGCAACCGCGACATCGGCTTTGGAATGGAGGAGGGCCCCTTCAGCCATCGCCCGCGCTGTTTTCTGGCTGACGGCGCCAAAGCCCGTAATCACGGCCTCCGGCACGCCGAGACATTCTTGCTTGGCGGCATTGGAATAAGTGACGAAGCCGCGTTCGACGACATCCGAGGAGCCAGCGATTTCCGTCAGCAGTCCGGCCACGAGGCCGCCGGTGCAGGATTCGGCCGTTGCCAGCATCAAGCCCTGATCCCGATAGAGGGCAAGCAGATTTTCCGCGCGGGTGAGAAGAGCTTTCGGAAAAGGTGAGAGACTCATAGCGGCAGCCAGCGTAGAGGAGGTGCTTTGCCTAGCACACTGATAAAGCTTTCATAATCGAGATAATTTTCGATGACGTGAGCAGCACCTTCAGCTTGTAGGCGTGAGGCCTGAATCCCAGTCCCAATCCCAATAAAGCCGTAGTCGAGCGTCCGTGCTGTAGCCATATCCCATAATCCATCTCCAACCAAGACGGTCTGCTGGAACGAAGACGACGCACGTTTTGCCGCCAGGGAAAAAATGATTTTCCGCTCGATACTGTCTTCAGCGGATGCAAAGGGAAAATCATTGATCGCAAGTCCAGCCGCGGAGAGCTTGACTTGGATCGGTTCTTTCCAGGCACCCGTAGCGATGGCAATTGTAAATCTAAGATCTGCTTTCAACTTAGCCAGCATATCGGCCGCACCCGCGACTTCAACGAGACAGCCTTTGTCCTGTGCAATTTTAGATTTCAACCGGCTGACAAAAAGATCGTGAAATGAGCGAAGCTCATGATCAGTCGGTGAACGCCCGCAATAACGCTGGTAGAGCTCGATTGCGATGCCGGGATCGGTCACATGGAGATAACTCCCCCAATCCGAACTGATGCTCTCGATGCCGAGATGATCGGCGAATGCCGTAACATAACACTCGGCTTCCAGGGCCATCGACTGAATGAGCGTGCCATCGACGTCGAAAATAACCAAGGTCTTTGAAAGATCGTTATTTTCGTGCATTTGTACCATGCTATCCGATTGCGTGTTTCATCAATCTTAGCCTATTCGGAAAGCATGGTATGGGACAAGCTACCGTTTAAAGCGGCAGCCTGACGGTAGCGAGCGCCAAAGCCGCGATGCCTTCCTCGCGGCCGGTGAAACCAAGCTTTTCCGAGGTCGTCGCTTTGACGGCAACGCGCCCGATCGGGCAGCCGGTGATTTCGGCGAGACGTTCGCGGATGGCGTCGCGATGCGGGCCGACTTTCGGCCTTTCGCAGACTACTGTTGCATCGATATGGGCAATCATGCCGCCGCGCTCGCGCACGCGATTGGCCGCCTCGCGCAGGAAGATCGCCGAATCGGCGCCTTTCCATTGCGGATCGGACGGGGGGAAATGACTGCCGATATCCCCTTCCGCTAAGGCACCGAACAAAGCATCGGTGATCGCATGGGAGAGGACATCGGCGTCAGAATGGCCGATCAGGCCGCGATCATGGGGAATTTTCACCCCGCCGAGCCAGACATGATCGCCTGCGCCAAGCGCATGGACGTCATAGCCCTGGCCGGTCCGAATATCGGGCAGATCGCGGAGCAGGCGGGCTTCAGCCGCGACGAAATCCTGCGGAGTGGTGATCTTCATATTGTCGGGATCCCCTTCGAAAATATGGACCTGCTGTCCCATCCATTCGATGATGGCCGCATCATCCGTCAAATCATCGGCGCCAGCTTCGGCGGCTTGGCGATGGCCTGACAGAATCAGGTCGAAACGAAAAGCTTGGGGTGTCTGCACCGCCCGCAGGCTCTGGCGGGCGGGTGTGGCGATAATCAGCGAATCGTCCTCACCCTGGAGATCGATCTGTTTCACCGTATCGGTCAGCGGAACACCCGGAATGGCCGCGCCTCGGCTTTGCGCGGCCTCAACCGCGCGGCGAATGAGGGCCGGGCTCGAAAAAGGCCGTGCCGCATCATGAATTAGAACGATGTCGGGTGCCTTATCGCGTGCTGCCAAAGCTTCCAGCCCGGCCTTGACGCTTTGCTGCCGCGTCGCACCGCCAAAGACGGGAGCGGCGAGCTGGCGCGAATCGACATTTGCAACCTCGGCCCGCGCTGCGGCGAAAAGCGCTTCATCATCGGCATGGATGACCGGCAGAATGAGCGCCTCCGGCAAAGCCTCGGCCAAGGCTTGGATTGTGTGGGCCAAGACGCTGCGGCCAGCGACCTCGCGATATTGCTTGGGCAAGCCGCCGCCAGCCCGCACACCGCGCCCTGCCGCGACAACCAGGATCGCCACATCAAGGACCGCCACTTCATTGTTTCGATGCATGAGGATCGTTGATCGCCTAGAAATGTGAGAAGAGTGCGAACCCAAGGACAGGAACGGCACAGGTTTCAAGCAAAAAATGAGAGGCCGACCGATCCTTGTCGTGAAGGCGACGCGCTCACGCCTGGATTTGATAGGGGAGCAATGCAGGGATGCGGCATTTTTGATATGGAATTGAGCATGTTCGTGATTGCCGCGCTGTATGAAATGATTATAATCTGGGCATGATGAATTTTGCTGATCCTTTAGGCATACAGCGAACAGCAGCGGGCGAGGAGGCCGGCCCTGTGCGCGCTGGCGCTTTGCGCATCGGTCCCTTGGAGGTTGCGGGCCGAGCCTTTCTCGCGCCTATGGCTGGCATTACCGATCTTGGCATGCGTCGCTTGGCGCAACAGTTCGGCGCGGGGCTCGTCGTGTCCGAAATGGTCTCGAGCGATGAATATGCGAAGGGCGACGCCGCCAACAGGCTCAAAGCGGGCGGGCAGGGGATCGAGCAATCCGTAGTGCAGATTGCTGGTTGCGATCCCGTCGCCATGGGTGAGGCCGCGCGTCAAGCTGAAGGCTCCGGCGCGGCCATGATCGATATCAATATGGGCTGCCCCGCGCGGAAAGTGATCGGCGGCTATGCGGGCTCCCATCTCATGCGTGATCTTGATCGCGCCGTGGCCCTGATCCGCGCCGTTATCGGCGCCGTCCGCGTGCCGGTGAGCGTAAAAATGCGTCTTGGCTGGGATGATCAACAAAGAAACGCCGCCGACCTTGGCCGTCTCGCCGAGGCCGAAGGCGTGGCCATGCTGAGCGTGCACGGCCGCACCCGCTGCCAGTTCTATCGTGGCAAGGCGGATTGGGCCGCCGTGCGCGCGGTGAAAGAGGCGGTGACAATACCGGTCGTCGTCAATGGTGATTGCACCGGTCCCGCCGTCGCCTCGGCCATGCTCGCGCAATCGGGAGCCGATGCGGTCATGATCGGCCGTGCGGCCGTGGGGAAACCCTGGCTTGTGGGCGATATCGCTTATTATCTTGAGACGGGTGAGGTTCGTCCCGAGCCCTCGGCTCAGATTCAGGCCGAGGCCACGCTCGACCATTACGAGACCCTGCTTTCTCTTTATGGCACGGAGCATGGCGTGCGGCATGCGCGCAAGCATCTTGCGGGCTATGCGGTTCATCGTCACGCGCCGTCCGATCTCCGGCGCCGCCTCGTCACCAGTGAACATCCTGCCGAGGTTAAATCCATTCTCCTGTCGCTTGCACGCGACACCTTTTGGGCGGAGGCCGCATGAGCGTCCCATCCCTCGTCTTTCGGGCCAATTCCGGCATACTCGCACCATCAGATTCCATGGCTGCCGCGCCCATCGACATCTCCCCTGACTCCTCCAAACTGCTGAATGCCTTGCCGCATCCGGTGCTGGCAGTCTTGCCTGATGGCCGGATCGCCGACGCCAATGTGGCGGCTGAAGCCTTTTTCGGCATGAGCCGCACGGCGCTCTGGCAACATCGCCTGGTGCATCTCCTGCCGATCGGTTCGCCGCTTCTCTCGCTCATCGAGCAGGTGCGCAGCCGGGGCGCGGCGATCAACGAATATCGCGTTGATCTCGGCCTTCCCCGGATCGAGGGGCTCGTCGATATTTTCGTCTCGCCTTTGCCCGATCTGGATGAAGGCGTCGTCATCATGCTGCAGGAGCGTTCCATCGCCGATAAGATGGAGCGGCAATTGACGCATCGCGGCGCGGCTCGCTCGGTTGCTGCCATGGCCTCCATGCTGGCCCATGAAATCAAGAATCCTCTGTCGGGCATTCGCGGTGCGGCGCAGCTTCTTGAGACCGATGCCAATGATAATGATCGCGCCTTGACGCAATTGATCTGCGAGGAGACCGATCGGATTGTGAAGCTCGTCGACCGGATGAGCGCCTTTTCCGATCAGCGGCCGATCGAACGCGAGGCCGTCAATATTCATGTGATTCTCGATCACGTGAAGAAAGTGGCCCAGGCCGGCTTCGCGCGGCATATTCGCTTCGTCGAAAATTACGATCCATCGCTGCCGCCTGTGCTTGGCAATCGCGATCAACTTGTTCAGATCCTTCTCAATCTCGTGAAGAATGCGGCGGAAGCCATCGGCGAGGACCGTCTCGATGGCGAGATCGAGCTGTCCACGGCGTTCCGGCCGGGTGTCCGTCTACAACTCGTCGGCTCCAAGGCCCCCGTTTCTCTGCCGCTTGAATTCTGCGTAAGGGATAATGGCGCCGGTGTGCCGGAGGATGTTCTGCCTTATCTCTTCGATCCTTTCATCACGACCAAAGCCACCGGAACTGGCCTTGGACTTGCACTGGTTGCGAAGATCATCGGTGACCATGGAGGGATCATCGAATGTGAATCGCATCCGCATCGCACGACGTTCCGGGTGCTCATGCCCATGTCCGCCTCCCTGGATGGACGCGGGACCGCACGCGGGTAGGCAGGCGCGAGACGCCGCCCGGCGTCAGGCAGCGATTGCAACAAACCACCAATCAAGATGGGCGGCCTTTCCGCCTTGCATCGAGCGCATTTGATCCGAACAAGGAGCTTGCCATGGCGGGCGGAAATATCCTCGTTGCCGATGACGATACGGCCATCCGGACAGTCCTGAGCCAAGCCCTTTCTCGCGCCGGTTATGAAGTCCGGGCGACGGGTACGGCGGCCACACTCTGGCGCTGGGTTCAATCCGGCGACGGTGATCTTGTGATCACCGATGTCGTGATGCCGGATGAAAATGCCTTCGAGCTTCTTCCCAAAATGAAGAAGCTGCGGCCCGATCTGCCGATCATTGTCATGAGCGCGCAAAATACCTTCATGACGGCGATCAAGGCTTCGGAACGTGGCGCCTATGATTATCTGCCGAAGCCTTTCGACCTGCGCGAGCTCGTCTCGATCGTCGGCCGGGCGATGAGCGGCCCCAAAAATCGGGTGCATGAGGAAAAGCCCGAGGATCTCGAGGGCATGCCTCTGGTTGGGCGCTCGCCCGCCATGCAGGAGATCTATCGGGCGCTCGCTCGTCTCATGCAGACCGATCTGACCGTGATGATTACCGGTGAATCCGGAACCGGCAAGGAGTTGGTCGCGCGCGCGCTGCATGATTACGGCAAGCGCAAGAAGGGTCCCTTTGTCGCCGTCAATATGGCGGCGATCCCGCGCGACCTGATCGAAAGCGAATTGTTCGGCCATGAGAAGGGCGCCTTCACCGGCGCTAATCAGCGCTCGCCAGGCCGCTTCGAACAGGCCGAGGGCGGCACCCTCTTTCTCGACGAAATCGGCGATATGCCGATGGAAGCGCAGACACGGCTCCTGCGTGTCTTGCAGCAAAGTGAATATACGACAGTCGGCGGGCGCACGCCGATCAAGACCAATGTCCGTATCATCGCCGCCACCAATAAGGATCTGCGTGTTTCGATCCAGCAAGGCCAGTTCCGCGAGGATCTGTTCTTCCGCCTGAATGTCGTCCCTCTGCGCTTGCCGCCCTTGCGGGAGCGCACCGAGGATATCGGTGACCTCGCCCAGCATTTCTTCACGATTGCCGCGAGCGAAGGGCTGCCGATGAAACATATCGATCCCGAGGCGCTTGAACGGATGAAGCGCTATCGCTGGCCGGGCAATATTCGTGAGCTCGAAAACCTGACCCGCCGTCTCGCTGCGCTTTATCCGCAGGAGACGATCACGGTCCAGCTTGTCGATGCCGAACTTGCCGCCGATACGACGACTTTCGCATCTCCCAATCCGCCTTTGCCGACCGCCAATGGTCTGACGAAAAGCCGCGAGCAGGATCGTGCCATGACGCTGGCCGGTGCGATGGAGCGGCATCTTTCGGAGATCTTCAAGGCGCATGGCGATCAATTGCCACCTCCCGGCCTTTATCACCGGGTTCTGCGCGAGCTCGAATATCCGTTGATCTCGGCGGCGCTCAGCGCCACGCGGGGCAATCAGATCAAGGCGGCGGAACTGCTCGGCCTCAACCGCAACACCTTGCGCAAGAAGGTCCGCGATCTCGATATTCGGCTGATGCGCTCACCACGTTGAGGCCGCCTTCGATAATCCGAGCCTTGGCCCCGCCTCGACACCGGGGCCAAGACTTTTTCATTTCCTGCGCGTTCATTCCTTGTGCGACTATACGGCTTTGAAACCTAAGGGCCTGATGCCTGATCTCGACGTAACGCATCATGCTCCAGCCTCCGGCGCTTCCAAACTCGAGCGCCGCTGGACGACCCCGCTTGGCGCCTCCTTCGTCCTTCTGGCGCTGGTGACCGCGCTCAGCAGCTTTCTGATCTTCGCCGGCTATACGCCGATCCCGGTGAATGACACGATCGTCCTCAGCCTGTTCGTCGCCAATATCGCCAGCATTCTCCTTCTCTTCGGCCTCGTTCTCGTTGAAGCCTACAGGCTTTATGCCGCCTGGCGCAGCAAGGTCGCGGGCGCGCGGCTGCATTTGCGGATCGTCGCTCTATTCTCGATCGTCGCGGCGGCGCCGGCCTTGCTCATGGCCTGGGTCGGTTCGGTTACCCTGGAACGCAGTCTCAACCCGTCCTTCATGCAGGATGTGCGAGGCTTCGTGCTCAATACGATCGATGCGGCGCGGCTGTTCCGCGAGGGTCAGTGCAAGGCCTTGCTGCAAGAAGCTTCCTTGACCGCGGCCGATCTCGATCGCGCCAAAACCGTGATGTTCGAGGGACACCGCGAATTGTTTCGCGATTTCTTTGCCTCGCGGGCGAAATTCCTGGGCTTTACCGCCGCGGCGCTCATGAAATCCGATGGCCAGATCGTGGAGAGGATCGATACTCATGCGGCTATGGGCACGGCGGTGGTGCAGCCGGAACCAAGCGACTTCGAGGATGCTCGCAAGAACGAGCCTTTGTGCCTGATCCTCGACGAGGGTGGGACCTTTGTCGCCTTACGGCCGGTTTCGGGATTTCCTGATACATTTCTCTATGTCGCTCGGCCGGTCGATCGTTTCACCGTCGCCTTCCCGCGCGAGGCTTCCAAGCTCGTTGCGATTTATGATGCCTTCGACAGCCACCGGCGCGGCATTCAGATCGCCTTTGCCGCCATGTTCGTCTCGATCGCGCTGATCATGGTTCTAGCGGCAACCTGGCTCGGCCTTTCTTTCGCCAATCAGCTCGTCGCACCGATCCGCCGACTGATCGCCGCGACCGACCAGGTCGCTTCCGGCAATCTGTCCGTTCAGGTCGCGGTCTATCGTGACGAGGGGGATCTCGCCCGGCTTGGCGAGACCTTCAACAAGATGATCGCGGAATTGCGTCTGCAGCAAAATCGATTGATCGCCGCCAGCAATCTGATCGATGAAAGGCGTTTGTTTACCGAGGCGGTGCTGTCCGGCGTGCCGGTCGCCGTGGTTGGCATCGGTCCAAAGGGCCTGGTTACGGTGCTGAATGCCTCGGCCGAAAAACTCGTGCCCATGGGCGCGGAGGAATTGACCACCGTGACAGGCCAGCCGGTTGAGGCTGTGCTGCCGGAAATCGCGGATCTGTTCAATGAGGCGCGGGCCAGTACGATGCGGCTGATGCAGGGTCAGATCAGCCTTGATCGTGGCGGCCGTGATCGGCTTTTCAATGTCAGCATCACATCCGAGCCGACCGCGCGGACCGATAAAAGCTATGTTGTGACGCTCGACGATATTACCGATCTCGTGACGGCCCAGCGCACTGCCGCCTGGGCGGATGTCGCCCGCAGAATTGCTCACGAAATCAAAAATCCCCTGACACCGATCCAGC
Source organism: Beijerinckia indica subsp. indica ATCC 9039 (assembly GCF_000019845.1). Classification (NCBI taxonomy): domain Bacteria; kingdom Pseudomonadati; phylum Pseudomonadota; class Alphaproteobacteria; order Hyphomicrobiales; family Beijerinckiaceae; genus Beijerinckia; species Beijerinckia indica. The sequence continues at coordinate 1,722,464 of NC_010581.1, forward strand.
TTTCGGCGGAACGCCTGAAACGCAAATATGGACGCGTGATTGTCCAGGATCGCGATATTTTCGATCAATGCATCGATACGATCGTGCGGCAGGTCGATGACATCAAACGCATGGTCGATGAATTTTCTTCCTTCGCACGGATGCCCAAGGCCAAACTTGATTCCGATGATCTGACTGATTGCCTGCGCCGCGTCCTGTTTCTCATGCGCGTGGCGCATCCGGACATCACCTTCGATGAGGATTTGCCGGAGAAATCCGTCATCGGCCGCTTCGACAGGCGGCTTTTGTCCCAGGCCGTGACCAATATTCTTAAAAACGCTGCCGAAGGCATAGCAGCCGTAGCGGAAACAGAGCAGGGTAACCGGGCGCCGGGCCGCATCCTCCTCAGGCTTCTCGTGCGCGGTGATCAAGCGGAAATCGATATTATCGATAATGGCAAGGGTTTCCCGCGCGAAAACCGGCACCGTCTGCTCGAGCCCTATATGACGACTCGCGCCGAGGGGACAGGACTTGGCCTGCCGATTGTCGCCAAGATTCTGGAGGATCACGGCGGATCTCTCGAACTCCTGGATGCGCCTGATGGACAGGGCGCCTTCGTCAAACTGCTTCTGCCACTTGGCGGAGCTCAGGAAAAGGAACCACGCGCGCCGGTTGCGCTTCTCTCGATGAACGAGGAATGAGACACCAATGGTCACGCTTGCGGCACGCCGTTTTTTTCGTTTCTGTCTGTCTGACGAATCTCCTTTTCGCCAGTGGTCGATAGGAAAGCGCATAGCGTGCTGTAGACTCTGATCGGCTCTTTCTAGCGCATCCTCGCCAGCGCATCCCCGAACCAATCTTTCCAGACCCCGAGCAACCAGAAATGGGCACATGGGCAGCGACATTCTCATCGTAGACGACGAAACGGACATTCGCGAAATCGTTTCCGGCATCCTTTCCGACGAAGGCTACGGAACCCGTACCGCGAAAAACTCCGACGAGGCCCTGAAGGAAATCGAGGCCCGCCAGCCGGGTCTCATCTTTCTCGACATCTGGCTGCAGGGGTCGCGACTCGATGGATTGCAATTGCTGCAGGTCATCAAGGACCTGAATCCGGCGCTGCCGATCGTCATGATCTCTGGCCATGGCAATATCGAGACGGCGGTTTCGGCCATCAAGCTCGGCGCCTATGATTTCATCGAAAAGCCGTTCAAGGCTGATCGCCTGGTCCTTGTTGCCGAACATGCGCTTGAAGCCACCCGCTTGAAACGCGAGGTGAATGACCTGCGCACGCGCAGCGGTGTCACCAATAAGATCATTGGCAAGTCGAGCACCATCAATCAACTGCGGCAGACGATCGACCGCGTCGCCGCTTCGAATTCCCGTATTCTCATTACCGGCGCGCCGGGGGTGGGCAAGGAATTGGCCGCTCGTTCGATTCACGCGGCGTCGAGCCGCGCCAATGGCCCCTTCATCGTGCTCAATGCGGCGACAATCGCGCCCGAGACGATGGAAATCGAATTGTTTGGCACCGAGGGCGGCGATGGACATGGCCGCAAGATCGGTGCTTTGGAGGAGGCCCACGGCGGCACCCTTTATCTCGACGAGATCGCCGACATGCCGCGCGAGACGCAGGGCAAGATTCTGCGTGTGCTGGTCGAACAGAATTTCCAAAGGGTCAATGGCACCACGCGGGTGCATGTCGATGTCCGCATCATTTCCTCGAGCGCGCGCGATCTCACGGCCGCGATAGCTGATGGCGTCCTGCGCGAGGATCTGTTCCACCGCTTGTCCGTGGTGCCGGTCCGGGTGCCTTCGCTTGCCGAGCGCCGGGAGGACATCGCCGAGCTCATCGACTATTTCATGGATCAGGTGTCCACCATGACCGGCATGCCGCGCCGTGCCATTGCCGACGACGCCATGGCCGTCCTGCAATCGCATGACTGGCCCGGTAATATCCGGCAATTGCGCAATAATGTGGAACGGCTGATGATCCTCGCCGCGGGTGATCCCTCTATTCCCGTTACGGCCGATATGCTGCCTTCGGAAATCGGAGCGCTCGTGCCCGCCATGCCGAATGGTTCGGGCGGCGAGAAGCTTCTGGGGCTTCCCCTGCGCGAAGCGCGGGAAATGTTCGAGCGCGAATATCTCGTCGCTCAGATCAATCGGTTCGGCGGCAATATTTCGCGTACCGCCGAATTCATCGGCATGGAACGCTCCGCTTTGCACCGCAAGCTGAAATCCCTGCGGATCGATTAGTATCCATCCTGTAAGGACGTCTGCGCGCGAGGAAACAGGCGGAGGAGGTGTCATGAACCTGCAAACGCTTGCGATGGAACCACCACCCTCGCGCCGAGCCCTGTTCCTCGCTTTCCTGAAAATCGGTCTGCTCGGATTTGGCGGCGTCGCGGCCTGGGTCCGCCGTATCGTGGTCGAGGAACGCCAATGGCTCAATGATCGCGATTTCGCCGAATTGCTGGGGTTCGCGAGTGTCTTGCCGGGCGCCAATACGGTGAATATCGCCATTCTGCTCGGCGACCGTTACCGCGGTTTATCCGGAGTGTTCGCGGCGCTTTCCGGCTTGCTTGCCGCGCCGCTCCTGATCATGCTGCTTCTCGCCGTGATCTACGATCATTTCTCGACGTTGCCCGCCGTCAATAATGCAATGGCCGGGGCCGCCGCCGCCACGGCGGGGCTCATTATCGGGACGGCGATCAAGGTCCTGCGCTCGATCTGGAAAGATGCGCATGTGTTGCCTGTCGCCTGCGCGGTTTTCGTGGCGGTGGGCTTGTTCCGTCTGCCCTTCGTGCCGACGCTTGCTTGCCTCGTCCCCTTGAGCCTCTTTGCCACAGTGCTCGCAACGAGGAAAAAGGCGTGACCGGAACGCTCTGGCAAATCATCTCGACCTGTCTGCAGGCCTCGCTTCTCGCCATTGGTGGAGTGACCGGGACCTTGCCCGAAATCCAACGGCAATTGGTCGATCAGCATCATCTCATGACATCGGCGAGCTTCGTGCGGCTCATCGCCGTCGGGCAGGTCGCGCCCGGGCCGAATGTGATTGTGATCAGCCTGCTCGGCTGGTCGCTTGCGGGGCTCGCGGGTTTCATGGCCGCGACGCTTGCTGTTCTCCTGCCGTCCTCGCTGCTCACTTTTGCGGTGGGGCGGATGATGGGCCGCCACGCGCAACACCCCTGGCTGATTCTGGTGAAAAAGGCCTTGGCGCCAGTCGCGGTCGGCCTGCTGTTCGCAACGGGCTGGATTCTGGCGGGGGCGGCTTATCATGCACCGATCAGCGCTCTGATCTCGATCGCAATGGTCCTCACGATCTGTTTCACGAAGATCAGTCCTCTTTGGGGCATCGGGACCGGCGCCTTGATCGGCTGGCTCGCAATTCATTGAATGAAAGGAAATAAGGGCGATTGTGCTATTTTCGCTCCTCGCGGGGCGGAAAAAGGTTGGAAATCTGAACCTTTGGCATAAGGTTACCTTGCCATGCGGTACGACATGGTTAATCAAGGCCCCATCAGATCTCACGAGCGAATGCATCCGTGAGATACAACGCTCAAGCGCCGTACGGGCTGGAAAGCTTGGGAAAGAAACGGCGCCTGCCAGGGAGTTCGAGTGAGTCGGATCTTCTACCTTAACGGCCGTTACCTGCCGCGCGAGGAGGCCCATGTCTCCGTCGAGGATCGTGGATATCTTTTTGGCGACGGTGTCTATGAAGTCCTCGAAATTCATCGAGGCGCCTTGATCGATGAGGACCGTCATTGGCAAAGGCTCGATCGGTCCCTCTCCGAATTACGGATCAGCTGGCCGATAGGGCAGGCGGCCTTCGGACGGGTGCTGCGCGAGGTCAAGGCCAGGAACAAGGTCGAGAACGGATTTCTCTATATTCAGATCACTCGTGGTGCCGCCCCGCGCGAACATGTCTTTCCGGCGCAGAATGTCCGGCCGAGCCTGCTTGTCAGCGCGCGTCCCGTTGATCCCCGCAAAGGCGAGGCACAGGCCCAAAAGGGCATTGGTGTCATCAGCCTGCCGGATCTGCGTTGGAAGCGGGTCGACATCAAAACCATCAATCTCCTCCCCAATGTTCTGGCCAAACAGGCCGCCAAGGAGGAGGGTGCCACCGAAGCGTGGCTTTTCGACGAGGAAGGCCTCGTGACGGAAGGCGCGGCCTCGAATGCCTGGATCATCGACGAGAATCGGACGATCCACACGCATCCGGTCGACCATTCGATCCTGCGCGGTATCACCAGGACGACTTTGATCGATATTATCGCAGCCAAAGGCTATGCCTTGAAGGAACGCCGCTTCAGCCTGGCGGAGGCGCGCGCCGCGCGCGAGGCCTTTATTACCGGAGCCTTGAGTCTTGTCATGCCGGTGGTGCGCATCGACGGCAAGCCCATAGGCGAGGGGGTGCCGGGGCCGATCGCGACGGAACTGCGCCGTATTTTTCATGATACGGCAAGCCGAACGCTCTGAAATGATAAAAAGAAGCAAGGGATCGATGCGTTAGGAAGAAACTAGCGCTTGCGACTTTGGCTTTCGGCCGTTCTAATGGCGCCGTTTATTTTGCCCAAGGACGTTTTTTGTTCCACCAATATGTCACGACAACAAGAACAGGACTCGATAATGGCTGTTGATCGCCCGCAGAACCTGCAAGACACTTTTCTCAATTTTGTCCGTAAAAACAAGGTTCCACTTACGATCTTTCTCGTCAATGGTGTGAAGCTTCAGGGAGTGGTGACCTGGTTCGATAATTTTTGTGTGCTCCTCCGTCGCGATGGACACTCGCAACTCGTCTACAAGCACGCCATATCTACGATCATGCCGGGAGCACCTATTCAGATGTTCGAACCCGGCGATGAAGCCGGACATGCCGGCTAGAGCATAACCCCGAAAGTCGGAAGCTTTTGGGAGAATCGGCTTCTACCGGTTTATTTTTGCGGACACAGGAGTTTCCCATAGACGCACCGACCGTTTCACCTTCGGCCAGATTTTCGGGGACGAAGGGTTTGCCGGGTGAATCCAACAAGGGTTCACCCGCTCTTACGCGGGCCGCCAAGACCCGCGCTATGGTTGTCGGCCCTTATCTCAATCAGCGCGCAACGCAGCCCCATGGCCGATCGGCTGTTGCCCTTCCGGAGAAGGCGTTCCGGTCGCCGCAGGCGCGTTTCGACGAAGTGCTTGGCCTCGCCGAAGCGCTCGACCTCGATATTGTCGACCAGCGCCTTTTGACGCTGGCTGAGATCAAGCCCTCGACCTTCCTCGGCACCGGCAAGGTGGCCGAACTGGGTGAGGCCATCAAGGCCGCGGAGGCCGAGCTGGTCATCATGGACTGCGCCTTGTCTCCCGTGCAGCAGCGCAATCTTGAAAAAGCGCTCGGGGCCAAGGTGATCGATAGGACCGGCCTGATCCTCGAAATCTTCGGCCGCAGGGCGCGCACGCGCGAAGGCAGCTTGCAAGTCGAACTTGCTCATCTCGCCTATCAGAAATCACGTTTGGTGCGGTCCTGGACCCATCTCGAACGCCAGCGCGGCGGTTTCGGCTTCCTCGGCGGTCCTGGCGAAACGCAAATCGAGGCCGACCGGCGCTTGTTGCAGGAACGCATGACGCGACTCGAGCAAGATCTTGCCGGAGTTAAGCGGACACGCGGCCTGCACCGCAAGACGCGGCGTGATGTGCCTTACCCGATCATTGCGCTTGTCGGTTACACCAATGCCGGCAAATCGACCCTGTTCAACCGTCTGACCGAGGCGGATGTGCTGGCGCAGAACATGCTCTTTGCGACGCTTGATCCGACCTTGCGGAGCCTCACCTTGCCGCATGGGGCCAAGGTGATTCTCTCCGATACGGTGGGGTTCATTTCGGATCTGCCGACGATGCTGGTTTCAGCTTTCCGCGCGACCCTTGAGGAGGTGCTGGAAGCCGATCTTATCCTGCACGTGCGCGATATCGCCCATCAGGATGCCGAGGCCCAGTGTCAGGATGTGGAAAGTGTGCTCGCCGAACTCGGCATTGACATGGCCGACGAGCAGAGAATTCTGGAAGTCTGGAACAAAGCTGATCTCCTCGATGAGGAGGCGCAAGCAGCAGCGCTCAATAATGCCAGGCGCTGGAAGAATGCCGAAAACCAGCCGATTCTCGTCTCAGCGCTGACAGGGCAGGGAGTCGCAACCCTGGAGGCTGAAATCGAGGCGAGGCTTGCGCGGGGACGCCTGCTGTTCGATATCACGCTCGACCCGGCCAATGGCGAGGGCCTGCATTGGCTGCACGAACATACTGAGGTCATGCACAAAAGCATTGATGAGGATGGCACCATCCATGTCTCAGTGAGGGTGGCGCCGGAACGAGCTGAGCCGATCAAGCGGCGCTTTGGCGCGATGCTGGTCGAGCGGGAAGGTTTAACCGCCTGATTTCTCGCTTTCCTTGGCCTGTTGCCATAGGGCATCCATTTCGGCCAGGTTCGCCTCTTCCAGCGTTTTGCCTTGCTCTCTCAGCGCCGTTTCGATGAAAGCGAAACGGCGCTCGAATTTTGCATTCGTCGAACGGATCGCCGCTTCTGGATCGACATTGAGATGACGTGCGAGATTGGCGATGGTGAAAAGAAGATCGCCAATTTCGGCATGGATCTCCTCAGCCTGCCCGCTGGCGATCGCTTCTTCTATTTCCCGTGTTTCCTCGCGCACCTTGGCGAGAACGAGGCGCGCATCCGCCCAATCAAAGCCAACATGTGCCGCCTTGTTCTGCAGTTTGACCGAGCGGGTCAGGCCGGGCAGGGGCAGGGGCACATCGTCGAGCAGGCTTTTGGGGCGGCTTGCTTCCAGGCCCTGTCTGGCCTGTTTCTCGGCTTGTTCCTCAGCCTTGATCTTCTGCCATTGGGCTTTGATGGCTTCTGGCGAGTTTTCCCGCTCCGCTCCGAACACATGCGGATGACGGCGGATCATTTTGGCGGTGATGGCCTCGACGACACCGCCAAAATCGAAAGCGCCTTCTTCTTCGGCAAGACGGCTATGGAAGACGACCTGAAAGAGGAGGTCTCCTAATTCGTCGCGAAGATCGGCACGATCCTCGCGGGTGATCGCATCAGCCACTTCATAGGCTTCCTCGATCGTATAAGGCGCGATGGTGGCATAGGTCTGCTGGCGATCCCAGGCACATCCCGTTTCGGGTGAGCGCAAGGCATTCATGATCTCAAGGAGATGCCGAATATCCCGGGAAGGTTGCATGGGCACGGGAGGACCGGACTGCGGCGGCGCAGATTTGAGGCGGGAGTTTTTGATTCTTTTGAGAATGGAGGGACCGCATGGCACGGCCCTCCATTATGATGCTTTTTAGTCGAGGGAGATCGACAGGGCTTCACGTCCCTTGGGCGTATCGACGACACGCATGGTCACGGCCTGGCCCTCGGCGAGGTGTTGCACCCCCGAGGAGCCGAGGATGGAAATATGGACGAAGACGTCCTTGCCGCCATCGTTCGACTGGACGAAGCCAAAGCCCTTGTTGTCGTCGAACCATTTGACCGTACCGGTGACAGACACGGCGCTCGAAGGATCGGGGGCGCGGCGCGGCGGCCGCGGCGAATCGCCGAAAGAAGGACGCTGCGGCGCGCGCTCGGCGGCGCCGGCCGTGTCGACTTCGAGCACACGGGTCACCTGAGCGCCCTTCATGCCATTGCCGACATTGACCTTCAGTTTGGCGCCCGGAGGCACGCTCTCATAGCCGGCGGCCTGAAGCGCGCCGATATGGAGAAAGGCGTCACCGGCGCCATTGCTCAACTCAACGAAGCCGAAGCCCTTGTCACCCTTGAACCATTTGACGATAGCATCGACGGGTGGGCTCGAGGGTGATGGCGCCAGGTCGGGAGCGCCGCCGCCGAAGCCGCCTCCCGATGGGGCTCCGAAGGAAGGACGTGGTGTACGGCTGGGGCGCGGCGAATCATAGGGCGAGGGCCCATCATCATCAAAACCACGTTTCTTGGGACCCCGGAAATCTCTACCTTTGCTCATGATATGCCTGCTTATCTGCGCCTATTCTCGCCTCAGCCCAAAAGCGGAAACTTTCCGCTTCAAAACCGGCCGGCTGCACTCTCTTTGCCTCGGCCGGAATCCCTTTAAATGAATGCAAAAATTTTGCGTTCATAAATACACTTCAGCATAGCATAAAAGGCCGGTCACCAAAAGGTGCCAGCCTGATTTCCTGCCATGGGAAAGCGATAAAAATGCCAATCAATCCTAAGTTTGTCTTTTGATAGCGAAAACTTCCGCTTCTGACCACTCTTTTCGGAGTCAATTTTCAGCGCCGTGAACTCCCGCACGAATTTTTTATCTCGGGCGATGGGTGTTCAGTGCGGCTGAGCCGATGATGCCTTTGCTGGAAATTCCGGTCTGTTCAATTCCGGGATTTCCAGGGCAGGCCACTGAAACCCTGTGCCAAGGTTTAAGACTTATTCTAGGAGAAGCACCTGTATGATTCGCATAAGGTACATTATGGAACATAAAACCTAATCTTCAGCTAGGCCAGCCGCTGCAAATGCCTGATGGGTTTTCCCAGCGTGATGGCTTCCGCCGCTGCGACGATGCTTTGAGCGTCGATTCCATAATGGTGGTACAGCTCTGCGATATTGCCCGATTGACCAAAATGCTCGACGCCGAGCGCCCGCGTTTTATGGCCGTTCACGGAACCCAGCCATGCGAGTGTCGCGGGATGACCGTCCACGACGGTCACGAGACAGCAATGGCGCGGCAGATCGGCAAAGAGACGTTCGACATGGCTTTTCGCATGGACCAGCCCGGCTTCTCGTGCGCGTTGCGCGGCCGTCCAGCCAGCATTGAGGCGATCCGCCGAGGTCACGGCAAGGAGACCGATATCGCGGCGATCTTCGGCGATCAGGCCAGCAGCTTGAAGGGCTTCCGGGGCCACGGCGCCCGTATAGGCGATCACCACCTGGGCATTGGGTCCAGGTTCACGCAGCCAATAGCCGCCATTGATGATGTCCTCGGCGCATTGGGCATCGATGATGCGTTTGGGCTGTTCGATCGCTCGTGTTGAAAGGCGCAGATAGACCGAGCCTCCGACAGCGTCGCGCAGCCAGCTCGTCTCGTCGGGCTGCTGATCGCCCGACCGCTGGATATAGTCGAAGGAAAAGTTCAAAATCGTCGCGAGTTCATCGACGAAGGCCGGCTCGAAACTGGCGAGTCCATCCTGGGCCATGCCGATCAATGGCGTCGCGATCGATTGATGCGCGCCGCCCTCAGGCGCCAGAGTAATGCCGGACGGTGTCGCCACAACGATGAAACGGGCATCCTGGTAGCAGGCATAATTCAGGGCATCGAGGCCGCGTTCAATAAAGGGATCATAGAGCGTGCCGATCGGCAAAAGCCGCTCCCCAAAGAGCGAATGAGAAAGGCCGAGGGCCGACAGCATGATGAACAGGTTCATCTCGGCAATGCCGAGTTCAAAGTGCTGACCCTTGGGTGAAAATTCCCAGTTGAAGGTGGAGGGAATGCGTTCCTTCTTGAAGAGATCAGCCATTTCCCCACGTGCAAAGAGGCCCCGGCGATTGATCCAGGCGCCGAGATTGGTGGAAACGGTCACATCGGGCGAGGTAGTGACGATCCGACTCGCGAAATCGTTCTCTTGCTTGCCGAGATCATGCATGAGAAGCCCGAAACCCTGCTGCGTCGAGAGGGATGGCTGCCAGGGTGCGGGCAAGACAGCGGGGACGGTCACTTTTGCCGCCTCATAACGCCGCCTGCCCCGCGCATTGAATGGCGCGGCCTCGACAAAGGCGCGCAAGGCGGCGGTCGGGGTCGACAAGCCTTCGAACGGCTCCCATTCATGGCCGGGTTTTATGCCAAAACGATCGCGCAAGGTTTCGACTTGTGCCGGCGTCATCAGCCCTGCGTGATTATCCTTGTGGCCCGCGAGCGGCAGGCCAAAGCCTTTGATCGTATAGGCGATAAAACAGACGGGCCGGTCGTGGGTGCGGGCCGCTTCGAAAGCCTGTAAAAGCGTGGGCAAGTCATGGCCGCCAAGATTGGTCATCAATCGGGCAAGCTCTTCATTCGAATAGCTTTCGATCAGTTTCGAAAAAGGCCCCTGATCGCCGAGATCATCGAGTAGCCTCTTGCGCCAGGCAGCCCCTCCCTGAAACGTGAGTGCAGAATAGAGCTGGTTCGGACAGGTTTCGATCCAATCCCGCAGCCGCTCTCCTCCGGGTTGGTTGAATGCCTTTTCCAGCAAGGTGCCATATTTGAGGATGACCACGTCCCAGCCGAAATTGCGGAACATCGTGACGAAACGTTCCCACAAACCCTCGCGCACAACGGCATCGAGGCTCTGGCGGTTGTAATCGACAATCCACCAGCAATTGCGCAGACCGTGTTTCCAGCCCTCCAACAAAGCCTCGAAAATATTGCCCTCGTCCAGTTCGGCATCGCCGATAAGCGCGACCATCCGGCCTTCGGGATGGTCGCCCGCAAGACCTTTGGTGCGGAGATAATCCTGCACGAGCGAGGCGAACAAAGTCTGGGCGACGCCGAGACCCACCGAGCCGGTCGAGAAATCGACATCGTCGGTGTCCTTGGTTCGCGAGGGATAGGATTGGGCGCCCTTGAAACCACGAAAGTTCTCAAGTTTCTCGCGCGTCTGATGGCCGAATAAATATTGGATCGCGTGGAAGATAGGGCTCGCATGCGGTTTCACCGCAACCCGGTCCTCTGGCCGCAGGATGGCGAAATAGAGTGCGCTCATGATGGTCGCCAAGGATGCCGAGGAGGCCTGATGACCGCCGATTTTCAGGCCATCTTGATGGTCGCGCAGGTGGTTCGCGTGATGGATCATCCAAGTGGACAGCCACAGGATTTTTCGCTCGAGATCCCCGAGGCATGCAAGTTTTTGATCCGTCATCGAAGGCCCCTTCCCCATAATTTTGGTGTGGCCTGACGATAAGTTTTTCTTGGAGGGGATTGCGACTAAATTGAGCTTAAACTAGCTTCATTAATAGCTTAAACAGCTAAAATTATTATTGAGATAACTCATTCATGCCAAAACCAGACATTGACGAAATCGACCGGAAAATTCTGGCTGCTTTGCAGGCCGATGCGCATATGACGACGGAAAAATTGAGCGAGATCGTGGGGCTGTCCCCCTCTCCTTGCGCACGGCGGGTTCGGATGCTGGAAGCCGCCGGGGTGATCAAGGCTTATGTCGCCGTCGTCGATCAGGTGAAAGTCGGTCTGCCGATCAGCGTCTTCGCGTCCATCAAATTGGAAAGGCAAAGGGAGGAGGAGCTTGATCGGTTCGCCAGCGCGGTGATGCGCTGGCCCGAAATCGTCGAATGCTATCTCATGACCGGCCAGCGCGATTATCTGCTTCGCATCGTGGTGAAGGATCTCGAAGCCTATGAGACCTTTTTGAAGCAGAAGCTGACCCGTCTGGAAGGGGTTGCCTCGATTGAATCCAGTTTCGCGCTCGGCCAGATCAAGAATGCCCAGGCTTTGCCTATTCCCACATAGATCCTTTTCATGTTTCATCGAATTAGGCGTGGGCGAAACAAAGCTCACCCTCTGAGAGCCTGAGCGGCACTTTCCTCGGTCCAGGCCTCGACGATCTGGCCTTCTTTGAGCCGGATCAGCCGGTCGGCCGCGTCAAAATAGCGATCATCATGCGAAATGACGATCAGCGTTTTGCCCTGCCGTTTGAGGTCCGGCAGCAATTCCCGATAAAAAATGGTCCGGAAGGTCGGATCTTGTTCGGCGGCCCATTCATCAAAGACTAGAACCGGACGATTTTCCAGATAGCAATGGATCAAGGCGAGCCTTTTGCGCTGGCCGGCTGAAAGGTCGGTCGTGGAAAAGGCGCCACCTTCGATCCTAACCTTATGCGCAATATCGAGCTTTTCGAGATAAGTCGTAACTTTTTCCAATCCAAAACCGTCCGGCGTCGCAAGGTCCTCGAAAAGATAATAATCGAAAAAGACGGTCGAGAAGATCTGACGGTAATCGTCACACGTCTCGGTCGTCACGGCCTCGCCATTGAGCAGAACCGCTCCTTCTTGCGGCGTATAAAGGCCAAGAATGAGCTTGATCAAGGTCGTCTTGCCGGAGCCGTTCTCACCGACGATGAACAAGATCTCGCCGCCCTTGATGGTGAGATCGACCGGGCCAAGTGAAAAAGGCGACGGGCCCTTCTCGGCTGGAAATGCGTAAAGAACACCGGAAAGTTCGATCGATGTGATGATGGGAGAGATAGGTTTTTGTGGTTCAAGCAGTAGATATTGTTCGGAATTTGAGAATTCCGTCGCGAGTTCCACCAGTTTCCTGAATGCGACTTGCGCTTGTCCGATGAGGGGCAAAAGACTGAGAATTTGGTCGATCGGTCCCTTCACGAAGAGCAGCACCAGAATAAAGCCGGACAATACGGATTTATCGAGCTTGAGGCCGAACCTGAGAGCGATCAACAAACCGATGGCGGCAAAGAACATCAAGGTGGCGAAGGTATTCGCGGCCATGAAGATCCGCGTGGACGACAAGGTCTCATCGCGGATGCGATTGACTGCCGACCCAAGCTGGTTCTCACGCAAAGCGGAGCGGCGTAGCCGGTTGAGACGCAACTCCTTCGCCCCTTGGGTAAGGCAGCGAAAATGCTTGTGGAGATCTTCATGAGCCATGCGGATCCGTTCCACCCTCTTGGCAGTCAAATGGCGCGCATAAAGGTTGGCCGCGGCACCCGCACCAATGCCGGCCGCCGCGATCAGGAACAGCGTGGGTGACAGAAGAAGCAAGTAAACGATGCAGCCAAACACTATTGAGGCTGATATCGCCAGCGTCGAAACTTGAAAGGTAAAGGCAGAGATGAGTCCGAGATCATGATTTAGTGCGGCGGAAAGTCGATGAACCTGAAAGCGTTCGAGGCGATCGATCGGCGCCGTCAGGATTTTGTCGGAGAGGTCCTTGCGCAGGCGCGCGATGATCTGCTGCCCGACAAAGCCGTTGCTGAGATTGGCGGTGCTTTCGCCGACGAGTTTCAGGACGACCAGGCCCGCAAAAATCCACGCTAGCGAGGACTCGATAGCATCGGCATAAAGAGCTTGATTGATAGTGGCGAGCAACCAGGCTGTGGTCAGACCACCCAGCGCGCCTATGAGTGTCGAGAGCAAGCTGATGAGCCAAAAAGGGCGCAACAGCGAGAATGCCGTGAAAACGAGGTTCCGTTTATCGAACATGGGACGCCCCGTTCGGGCCGATTATCCTATGTCCTGATTTATATTCATCGGCGCAAATAGTCGATTGCCGGATCCTCGGATATCTGGCGTTATTCCCGTTGGTAGAGGATGCGCTCTAAATCACAATCTGCATGCCGTCATAGGCGGGCTCGATATGCGGCGGCAATTCGCTGCGCAGCCGTTCGAAATCAAGGTCAGTGTGCAGATTGGTCAAGATTGCGCGCTTGGGCTTGAGCTTCTTGATCCAGTCGAGTGTTTCCTGCAGGCAGAAATGGCTCGGATGCGGCGTATAACGAAGCGCATCGACGATCCAAAGGTCGAGATTCTCTAAAAATCCCACGCTTTCCGCAGGAATCGCGTTAACGTCCGGCGAATAGGCGAAATTGCCGAAACGAAAGCCGAGTGCATCGATCTCGCCATGTTCCAGCCGGAACGGCAAGGTTTTGAGCACGCCGCCCGCCCCCCTAATGTCAACGGGCTCACCTGCGATGATCCGGTGCTCGGTCAGCAAAGGCGGATATTGGCTGCCGGGCGGGGTTGCGAAAATATAGCCGAAGCTCTCGCGCACATCGGCGGATGTCGCTGCATCCATATGCAGGTCGATCCGCTTATGATGCATGATGACCAGCGGCCGGATGTCATCCATGCCATGCGTATGATCGGCATGCTGATGCGTTAGCAGAATCGCGTCGAGATGGCTGACGTTGTGATCGAGCAATTGCTCGCGCAGATCAGGGCCCATATCGACGAGGATCTGTGTCGTGCCCCCATCCGTGCCGGTTTGTTCCAGCAGCATGGCGCAGCGGCGGCGGCGGTTTTTGGGATTGTTCGGATCGCAGGCGCCCCACCCCTGCCCCACCCTGGGTACGCCGCCAGAGGAGCCGCAGCCGAGAATGGTGATCCGCCGATTCATGCGGCCTGCCCGTCTACGTGACCAGCCGCTGCCGCAAGCGGTGGCATTTTGCTGAAGAGCCGCAGGGCATTAGCGGTCGTTGCCGAGGCGATCTCCTGTTCGGAAACCTGCTTGACCTCTGCCAGCATTTTCGCGGTCTTTGCGACATAGGCCGGCTCGTTCCGTTTGCCACGATAAGGGACGGGAGCAAGATAGGGGGCGTCCGTCTCGACAAGCAGGCGGTCCATCGGGATTTCGCGGGCGATAGCGCGCAATTCGTCGGATTTCTTGAACGTCAGGACGCCGGAAAAGGAAATAGACAGGCCGAGTTTGAGTGCCGTCTCGGCCAATTGGGCCGAGGACGTAAAACAATGCAGCAAGGCTTTGAAAGCGCCCTTGCCCATTTCCTCGGTGAGAATATCGGCCATATCCGCATCGGCGTCGCGGGAATGAATGACGAGCGGCAGTCCGGTTTCTCGCGCCGCTGCTATATGCGTCCGAAAGACCCGCTGCGCGAGATCGCGCGGAGCGTCGTCATAATGATAATCGAGGCCCGTTTCACCGATGCCGATACATTTTTCATGGGAGGAAAGCTGGATCAGCCGGGCAAGCTCGACTTCTTCCTCCTCATGCGCATGCATGGGATGTGTGCCGACCGTGCAATAGACATCGTGATAAGTCTCGGCGATGGCCAGAATATCGGCGAAACGATCGATACGCGTGGAAATAGTGATCATACGCCCAAGGCCCGCCGCCCGCGCACGGCCGACAATCTCGTCGCGCTCGGCCGCGAAATCGGGAAAATCAAGATGGCAATGGGTATCGATCAGCATGTCTATGACTTGGCTTCCGTTTCGATACGGGGAAAGATCGGCACAGGTGTCGGCAAAACCGTGCCGGGGGGCAGATCAGGGCCTTCTTCCACATGGATGAAAAGGCGAGCTTCCGCCGCGACACCCAGAGAATCGAGCAATTTCGAGGCCGATTGCGGAATGAAAGGCTGAGTCAGAATAGCGACCCGCCGCAACACTTCTGCTGTCACATAGAGAATGGTCTCCATGCGAGCGGGATCGGTCTTGCGCTTGATCCACGGCTCTTCGCCCGCGAAATAGCGATTGGCCTCGCCAACGACGCGCCAGATTTCGCCTAAGATAAGATGCAGCGAGAAATCCTGCATCAGATCCCGGCTCTTTTCGACCAGGGCGCGGGAGAGGTCGAGGATCGCTTTGTCGGCCTCGCTGAAGGCGCCGGGCTGCGGCACCTTACCCCCGCAATTTTTGGCGAGCATGGAGAGCGAGCGCTGCGCCAGATTGCCAAGGTCATTGGCGAGATCGGCATTGGTGCGGTTGACGATCGCTTCATGCGAATAATTGCCATCCTGGCCGAACGGCACTTCGCGGAGGAAGAAATAGCGGAATGGGTCGAGGCCATAAGTCTCGATCAAAGTCAGCGGGTCGATGACATTGCCCACTGATTTCGACATTTTCTCGCCGCGGTTGAACAGAAATCCATGCACGACGATCTGTTTTGGCAGAGCAATTCCAGCCGACATCAGGAACGCCGGCCAGTAAATCGCGTGGAAGCGGGTGATATCCTTGCCGATCACATGCGCATCGGCCGGCCAGAAAACCGCGCGCGGCGCCTCCGCATCAGGGAAACCCGTGGCGGTAATATAATTGGTCAGGGCATCGACCCAGACATACATGACATGTTTGGCATCGCCCGGCACGGGAATGCCCCAGTCGAAGGTCGAGCGGCTGATCGAAAGATCGGTCAAGCCGCGCTCGACGAAAGAGACGATCTCGTTGCGATATTTCTCGGGTGTGATGAAATCCGGATGGGCCTGATAATGCGCGAGCAAGCGCTCTTGATAGGCTGAAAGCTTGAAATAATAGCTCTCTTCCTCGACCCATTCGACCGGCGCGCCGGTTGGAGCGAGCTTGGTGCCATTGGGCCCCTCGGTCAGTTCACCCTCGTCGAAGAAAGCCTCATCGCGGACCGAATACCAGCCGGGATATTTGGAGAGATAAATATCGCCATTGGCGGCCATACGGTTCCAGATCTCTTGCGCCGCTACATGATGGCGTGGCTCCGTCGTGCGCACGACATCATCGGTCGGTGCGTCAAGCGCGAGCCCCATAGCAGCGAATTGAGCGGCCGTGCGGTCGGCCAGTTCCTGCGGTGTGATATGGTCGCGGGCGGCCGTCTGCTGCATTTTTTGGCCGTGCTCGTCCATGCCGGTCACGAACAGCACGTCATAGCCATCGAGCCGCTTGAAACGGGTGATCGCGTCGCAGGCGAGCCGCTCATAGGCATGGCCGATATGGGGAGCGCCATTGGCATAGGGAATGGCGGTCGTGAGATAGAAGCGGGGGCGGCCGGCCATGGTCATGATCTTGAGTTTGTCCCGATCCGGCTGGTCGAACACCAGCGATGTATCATCTCATTCGGTCGAATAAGAAAATACGCTTTATCCTAATCTTAACGCATAATCCTTGCCTTAAGCTTTCCAGTCACAAAGGCCATGAATTAAAGGTGTAAGACAGGCGTGGAAGCCTCTACAGCCGCTGCCAAATCGGTGAAAAGAGAAAGAATGAGCTGACGCTTATCGAGATTGAGGGCCTCGGCCTCACGCAGATCACTCGTCACTTTGTCCCATACCTCCGCAAGAGGCGCAAGAGAGTGGAGATCCAATGGCATGACGGAACCCATCTGGCGGGTCTGGGCATGTAGGCGCGCGTCCAGCCAATCGAAGATCGTGGTCCGCAAAATCTCGAGGTTATTATCGGGATCGGTGGCGATCTGGTCCGCGAGGACGTGAACGCCGCGCCAATCAACACGCGGGAGATCGCCCAAAAGACGGTTCACGGTTGCCTCGATCCCTCGCCCGTTCGGGTCGAGGCGGCGTAAGAGCGGGTGCAGCGAGCCATGCGCCGCCTGCGCCAGGGATAAAAGAGACGCCTGATGCCGCGCCGATTCCGAATCGGTCCAGGGCGGACCGAGTTCCGCGATGATCGCCGCCAGCGCCTCGTCGGATAGCGGTTTCAAGGACATGAGGCGGCAGCGTGAGCGAAGCGTCGGCAGGACATGACCGGGTCGATGACTAATCAGTAAAAACAAGGATCTGGGAGGTGGTTCCTCAATCAGTTTCAGAAGTGCATTGGCCCCTGAAGCATTCAAATCCTCGACGCTGTCGATAATCGCGATCCGATAGCCGCCGGCCCCCGCCGCCTGTTGGAACAGATGCGTCGTCCGGCGCACGTCATCGACGCGAATCTCGCTGAAAAATTTCTTGCCCCGTTCGTTCCATTCCCGCCGGAGCAGAACCAGATCGGGATGGGCGAGCGAAGCGATTTGATGGGAAATCGGATGGGTTTGCGGCACATGGAGCGTGGTGGCCGCTGTGACCTCGGGCGCATGGGGGGCGGGATGCGCCAGGAGAAAGCGCGCGAGCCGCCAGGCCAGCGTCGCTTTGCCGATCCCCATCGGCCCGCCGAGAAGAATGGCCTGCGGCAGCACATTGCCGCGATAGGCCGCAAGGAGGCTCGCTTCAGCCGCTTCATGCCCGATCAAGGCATAGGTTTCACGCGGATGCCTAGTGCCAGCATAAAGATCGGAATCAAGGATCTGGTCGGTCTCAGCGGGCATTGGGATGGAGCAGCCTTTGCTGAATCGCGGTCCAGAGACGTTCGGTCACGATGTCCGCCGAGGCATCGGCGTCGATTAGCAGGCAGCGGCCTGGTTCCCTCTTAGGGAGTGCCCGGAAGGCCTCCCGCAAGCGCCGATGATAGGTAAGATCCTCGCTTTCGAAACGATCGGGACCATCGCCGGAATCAATATTGGCGCGCCGTGCGGCGGCGCGCGCCAGGCCGGTTTCTGGCGCCAAGTCGAGGACGAGCGTCAGATCGGGGACTGTGCCGTTCAGGACCGCTTGTTCGAGAAGGGTGAGCCGGTGCGGATCGAGATTCCCCGCCACGCCCTGATAGACCCGCGTCGAATCGGCAAAACGGTCGCTGACGACTGTCGTGCCCGCCGCGAGCGCGGGCTTGATGACTTGATCGAGATGATCGATCCGCGCGGCGGAAAACATCAGAGCCTCGGCCAGCGGACCGAGCGGCTTGATGACCCCAGAAAGGAGAATATCGCGCAGAATTTCGGCATTTGGAGAACCTCCAGGCTCGCGTGTGGCGATAGCACGAAGACCTTGCGCCTCGAATCTTGCCACAAGCTTGCGCGCCTGCGTCGATTTTCCGGTTCCTTCTCCCCCTTCCAGAGTGATGAAGAATCCGCGTGTGGGGACGGGATTTTCCACAATGTGTTCGGAAGCGGCACGCTCGGAAGGAATACTCATGGCTTGGTCATATATTTGCGCCACAACAGCACGCCGGCTTCATATCCGGCATCGAGTGCCCGGCGCGGCAAGGGGCCCTGTGGAACCGCTTCGGCGGTATAGAGCGGTATTTCGAGCGCGTCGAGCGTGCCGCGCCGGATGATCAATTGCCCGACTTGCTGCCCCTCTTCGACCGGGGCCGGCAAGGGACCTGTATAGACAATCTTGCCGGTGAATTTCTCGCCGCCCAGATGCGGGATCAAAAGCTTGATATCACGATGGGCGACAAGATCGACATCGGTTTTGGCGCCCCCAAAAACCCGTGCGGTTCCAATCGTCTCATTGGCCTTGTAGACGGTCTTCGTCGTGAAAGACCGAAAGCCCCAGAGGAACAATCGTCTTGCCTCATCGGCGCGTTCCTTGGCGTTTTTTGCGCCGTAAAGGGCCAGGATAAGCCGCTCGCCGTTCTGCACGGCGGATCCGACGAGACCATAGCCGCTGGCGTCGATGTTACCGGTTTTCAGGCCATCGGCACCGAAATCCATCGTGAGCAAGGGATTGCGATTGGTCTGCCGGATCTTGTTCCAGGTGAATTCCTTCTCGCCGAAATATTTATAATAATCGGGATAAGTGGTGATCACATGAGCGGCGAGGCGCGCCATGTCGCGCGCCGTCACCAATTGGTCGGGATCGCCCCTGCCCCAGGCATTGGTGAAGACGGAATGATCAAGGCCGAGTTCGCGCGCCCGTTTCGTCATCAAGGTCGCGAAGGCCCCCTCAGAACCGGCCAGCCCCTCTGCCAGCGCTATGGCGGCATCATTGCCCGAGTCGATGACGAGGCCGCGGATGAGATCCTCGACGCGAACGTGGCTGTTGAGGGCGGCATACATGCTCGATCCGCGCGAGGGCGCGCCACCCTGGCGCCAGGCGGTTTCGCTGATGAGAAAGGTGTCGTCGAGATGAATTCGGCCTTCCCGCAGGTTTTGGAAGACCAGTTCGGCGGTCATGATCTTGGCCGTGGACGCCGGTATCACCGGCGCGTCGGGGTTCTTCTCGAAGAGAACGCCGCCGGTTTCAGCCTCGATGAGGATGACATTGGGGGCGCTGGTGTCGATGCCTTGCGCCCTGGCCGCGATCGGGCCAGCAAGAAAGCCCGAGAGCAAAAACGGGATCAGGAGAATGCGGCGCGAGACGGGGACCACGAGCGATCTCCTGTGCTGGAGCAGCGAAAATGCTAGAGCATCGCTCGTTGAGCAGGACGCGTGAGTGATGCTCTATGTCTTATAAACGTATCAAACCCAAAAGGGCGTCCGCTTTGGGTTTGATACGATAGACGGAATACATTCGCATGTCCTGGAAGGCTTCCTCCTAACGGAGGGAAGCGGAGCGACTCGAAGCGCCAATCGGGACACCCGCGCCGGGGATGGTGCTGAGATCAAAGGGGCGTGACGGGGGGAGCGGTCTTTCTTCCACTGTTACCCCAAAGGCCTTGCCCGGCTTGACCATAGGCTTGGCGAGCGAAGCGGCTGCCAAAGCGGCGAGCGCCTGGGAATCCGCTTTCGACGGGGATTTGGGCGCGTAGGAATTGGCTAGACTGGACGGGCTGGCAACAGGCGCCGGCGTCGGAGTGTCCATTGGCTGGAGACGGACAGCCGGAACAGGCTTGGGGATCGACGGTTGGACCGGCTGCGGTTGCGGGGCCACCGGCTGCGTGGCTGAGATTGGCGTGGCCAGCGGCGCCGTGGAAGCAGTGCGCAAAGGCTCGGCGTTCTGTGCCGTCATGACCGGAGCTTCTTGGCCAAGCGAAGCCGGTCGGCCATCCTGGCGCAAGGTTGCAAGGAGAATCTTGTCGTCCGAGCCGTTGAGACTGGCCGGAGAGAGATATTCGACCTTGATCTTGGCCGTGCCCGTCCGGTGAAAATCAAGCGCCTGGGCGACGGTGTGGGAGACGTCCATGATGCGGTCTGAGGCAAAGGGGCCACGATCATTGACGCGCACCACCATGGAATAGTGGTTACGCAGGTTGGTGACACGCGCATAGCTCGGCAAGGGCAAGGTCGGGCTTGCGGCGGTGACCGCATCGCGATCGTAGATTTCGCCATTAGCCGTGCGCCGGCCGTGAAAGGCATCGCCATACCAGGAGGCCAGGCCGACCTTCGTGGTGTGTTTCTCACTCGGATAATAGGTGTGGCCAGCAACAGTATAGGGTTTGCCGACGAGATAAGTACCGCCGCCACGCGGGACCGGCTGCCCATCGGCGATGACGCGCGGGCTGGCCTTGCCATAAACGGAAGACGGAAAATATTCCTTGGAACGAGCGGCGGCGGCCATGCGCTGCTGCGGCTGCTGGGCACAGCCGGCAAGGCCCAAGGCGGCACTGCTCGCCGCGAGGATGAGAGTCAGGCGCCGATTGCGCAGGAAATCGGCAAAATCACGGGTGAAAGACTGGGAGGGAATGAGATCGCCCAAAAACGGATCGGTGCGTCGCGACGTGGAGAAAAGGATCCGTTTTGAACGCATGGTCATTCCTAACTCTACTCACTAACGCAACGCGCATTCCCGCCGAATCGTGGGGTAAATACGCCCCATTCGCGGCACTACCACCTCGAACAGTCCTCTTCATTCATGTCTAAATTCGCCCAAATTTAGGCACGGTTCGAGTCAAATTTTTCTTATCACTCGGATTTCCCTCATGGATTCATATTCATGGTTAATAATACCGCCGTGTCACGCCGCTTGCATTGACGGCGTGGGCTTAAGGGGGCACTCTGAGCTGAGTTATATCTTTCAGTGTATTTGATATTGCCTTCGCAAGCCCAAGGATCTGTGAAGGATTCGAAGGAATATCAAAAAGTAATAGCGTGATGTTCGACTTTGGCTTGAACCTGTCACGCGCGAAGCCAGGGCTCTTTCGCGAGCCTTGAGATGGGTCGAGATTATGGCTCTCAAGGATATTTTTGGACAACCAGCAGAGGCCCGCAGGCTCGTGGTTTGCGTGGGTCCGTGTTGCAATAAGACGGGTGAAGCTGAAGTCTTTCTCGAGGAATTGCGCCAGACCATGCTGGCTGAAGGACTTGATGAGGCAATGGTCGGAACCGCCTCCTGCATGCGCCGCGCCTGTCTTGGTAAATGTACGGGCGAACCGTTGGCCTATATTCATCCGGAAGAAGTCTGGTATCACCAGCTCTCCCCCGCCAATCTGCTTCGCATCCTGCGTGAACATCTTTTGGGGTTGCGCCCTGTCGCGGAATTGATTTTGCCGGAAGAATGAAAGTTAACTCTTATGTCGTGCAGAAGAATAGTTATATTTCATATATTTATGTTCTGTTCTCAAACTTCTGCATGAAGCCTATGCCGGTTCTGACAATTCTCCCCTCCCCTGAGAATAAGGCTGGTCCGCTCGACGGTCCATTTGTTTTGACGACGCCGGATGACGATGCGGAATTGATCGCGATTGTCATCGCTTTCGTCCGCCTCGTGATTCGAGGCGTGTCTTCCTACAACAAGCAAGGCATGGAGGAATCCAGCAATCTGAAATCCTACGCCATGGAATGTTATGAAGAATTGCAGGACGAATCGCCCGAGGCGGCGGAGCGCCTGATCGATCTCATGGTGGATTGCAGTGGCATGCCCGATGCCCTCAAGACGCATCCGATCTGGCGGCTCGATCGCGCCATTCTTCGGGTGCTGCCTGGGATCGTGTTCGAAGAATGAGGGTTCGGCGCGGAGCGCGATTGTAACCTGCGCCTACTTACGCGAGGGGGTGTGGGTTCGAGAATCCCACCTGCCCCGCCAACCCCGCGATTTCCCTCGATGGTCCGATATAGCCGCCGATCACCGCTATACCACCAGCGGTATGGCGAACCGCCGATTCCACGCTGTTGCCCGATGCCTGCTGGCCAGTTTATGTCTAAATTAGGCCGTTTGCTGCCTGGCTGCTTTTTGCCCAGGTCAATTCCTTCGGCAGCTCACGCCACAGTTCTCGCCGTTCCGATTACGTCCTTGATGCTTGAGACCAGCCGTTTGTTCAGGTAGCAAAGGATATCCGCAAATCGATCATACTAGGACGAACCCATCAGCGGGCTACCAGCTCGAGCCGTGCAAACGGGTCGCGAAGAACGCCTGCATGATACGCGACAAGCGTTAAACTAGCTGCTAGATAGATCCACTGGAAAGGATAGAACTTGGCGGCCAAAATCACATCTTATCAGGCGCGGGTGGAGGAATGGCTTGAGGCATGCTTTCCTCCGTCGGTCCGGGCGGACCGCGGCGAGCGCACGCACCGGTTTCTAGAGGAGGCACTGGAACTCGCCCAGGCGAACGGCTGTTCGCGAGGCGATGCCATGGCGCTCCTTGACTATGTGTTCGGTCGGCCTAAAGGGCAGGCGGACATGGAGGTCGGCGGAGTGCTCGTGACGCTGGCGAGCTTGTGCAGTACATCGGGCATCAATATGGACGAAGCCGGCGATCGTGAGCTCGCGCGGAACTGGGAGCGGATCGACGCGATCCGCGCGAAGCAGCAGTCCAAGCCACACGGATCGCCGCTCCCGCAATGATCGCCATGTACTTATTCTGGTCCCTCATCCGGCCGAGGTGCGACGTGTACCACGAGGACCTCGCCGGTTGATCAATATATCTTTCGAGGGTGAGCCGCTGCACGAAATCTGCATCGATCTGTCTAAGGCAGAGCAGGCCTATGGCAGCATTGCGGCGGGAGCGCTCGTCGCGTTCATATCCGACGCACAAGCTCTCGAGACGGTGGACGAATTGATCGAACTGCTCGGTGGTGACATAATAATTTTCGCAGACGATTCTCTGTCCGTCGCGATTGGTTCAGATCATCGAGCCACGCTTGTCGTTGTAGGGCGACATAAGATGGGTTCTGACGGCCGCATTGTCTGGTCGAGTGTAACAAGGTTGAAGCTGTTGAAAATTGCGAGGGTGCCTTGACGGACGGACTTGAGTTCACGCCCGATTGGTTCTCTAAGCCCGGGGATTCGCTACACGCGCAGATGGTACGACGTGGTCTCTCCGCCCAGCAGGTCGCCCAGAATCTCGACGGCGGGATTGCCACCTTGCGGGGGCTACTCGATGGTTCCAAAGCGATCGACGCCGAGCACGCCCGGGTGCTCTCCGCCTCACTCGGGGGAACCGTCTCCTTTTGGTTGAAGCGCCAATCCAACTATCAGGATGCTCTTGAGCGCGCGCTTGAGCGCGCATCTGCGGATGTCGACGAGTCCGAGGCTTGGCTCCAGCTCCAAGTGCCCGGACCGCGCCCAAAAGGACGCCTGTCCGGCCAGCGTCGGCGCGATGAGCTTCGTCGGCGTCTCACGTTTTTCAACGTTGGGACGATGAATGCGTGGAATGCGCGTTACGGGCGGATCTGCTCTGAAACGTTGTTCCGAACTTCTAGCGCGTTTGAGTCCAAGGACACAGCCGTGCTGATGTGGTTGCGAATGGGGGAACTTGCCACGGATCTAGTCACCACGCGGCCGTGGAACGTAGGTAATCTTCGGGATCGCCTCGATGCGATCAAGGCGCTTTCCAAGGTGAAGAGGCCGGAGCTGTTTCTACCGAAACTCAAGGCGCTATGCGCGGAAGCGGGCGTCGCTGTGGTCGCTAAAAAGGCCCCAGAGGGGTGTTGTGCGTCCGGCGCCAGTCGGATGGTCGGGCCGGACAAGGCCATGATCCTCATGAGCTTCCGCGGATTGGCCGACGACAAGTTTTGGTTCACGCTTCTGCACGAGATCGGGCATCTCCTGCTTCACGAGGCGAAGACCTTCGTCGATAACGACATGGAGGGCATCGACCAGAGCGAACGGGAGGCCAACGCATTCGCAGCGCAATGCATCGTACCGTTCGACAGATATGAGGAATTCGAGAACCTTGGCGATAATCGGAATTCCGTTATCAGGTTCAGTGTGCGATCCGGCGTGGCCCCCGGCCTCATCGTTGGTCAGATGCAGCACCACAAGATGATCCGCCCCAATGCGCTGAACGACTTGAAGAAGTTCTGGAAGTGGAGCGATCTGTCCCCGGTGCTGGACTAACCGACGTAGTGGATGAAACGTCGAGGGCTCTTCTGCCAGTTGCATAGCGCGTCCTCCATGACGGCCATGCCTACATTCAACTGTTGATCCAACGCATCGAGGGTCGCCTGAAGATTCGCATTGCTTGTCGCGCTTGTTGGGTTGCCGTCTATCAGCTGCCGGGCGCCGCGCCCTGGTCCCGTCGCGCCATCTAAGTAGGCGCTGCCCGCCTTGATAGGCGCGATCCCGTATCGTCCGATCAGGGAGAGGTAGTCGAACTTCGCCAGCCTGCCGAACGTCAGGACATTTAGGTTTTGATATAGGTAGTCGAAGATTGTGTGTGGATCGTTGCCGGCCTCGCGGACGGCGTTCGCGAAAAAGGCCGCGTGCCCGCCAGGCCCGATCCATGTGAGATAGTCGGACACCGCCTTTTTCATCGGGCGCTTGGCGTTCGGGCGCAGGCTTTCATATTTCCTGTGATTGCCGAACCCACCCCCGATGCCCTGCCAATTGGCGTCGAGCCAGTTATAGAAGGCTGTCGGGTTCGTGATGACGGTGGCCCAATCCCATTTCCCGCTACCAAGCTGACCGTAAACGTCCTTCAGCCTTTGCCAACCGGACAGCGGACGCGCGAAGTGGGTCATCAGGAAGACGAGCCAGCCGGCTTCGTTGACGTCGCCCTGCTGCATGTGGAACGCCACAGCTCGCTCGGGGTCGAAAGACGGGTAGTTGGGATCGGCCCGATGGGCCCCGATCGGCTTAGACTGGACGAGGCGGTAGTAATCCTCACGCCGCAGACTTGCGACGAACTGCATAGCGAGCGTGTCAATGGTCGCTTGGTCGGGGAGCCCCTGAAGCCCGAGGGCCGCCCTGGCGTTCGCCAGCTCGGTTGCGATCCGCTGGTGTTCAGCGTGCCTCGACGGCCACATGGCTTTCCCCTTCCTTGGTGGTTGCGGGATCGCCATGCCTTATAGGCACACGAGCTTCCAGATGCAGCCTTCCGTCCACATACGGCTTGTAGAACGACGTTTCGAGTTGTGCCCGTAGCTCCATCAGCCTCGCCGGATGGTCATGGGCAAATTCCCGTGCCCAGAAGACCTGCATTAACCGAACGATATCCGCCCAATATGGATCAGATATCTCGGACCCGGCATTGAGATCATCGCCCCGCCGGAGACGGCCCTCGATCGACAGAAGGTGATCGACGAGCTGAAATGGGTCGCCCGCAGGCATCGGGGGCATCTCTGCGGTGCGCTGGAAGCCCTCGACGAGATAATTGTCCAGATGGTTGAGATGCTTCTCATAGACGTGCATGCTGCCGACATAGTGATAGTATTCGCCGAGCTCGACGCCCAGCCGGCGCGCCATCATCTCCTGAATCATGGTGAAGCAGAACACGTCGTGCGGCAGACCCCAGTAAGCGTCGTTGGAGCGCATGGTCACCGACATGTGCAGCAGCCCGTCGCGAAGATGGAACTGCAACGTCGTCGTGCAAGGGATCTCCTTGTGTTCGGTCGCGATGTCCTCGGCGTTGAAGAGCTGGATCACCGCTCGTCGGGAATTTGGCTTCTGCCTCAGAAGCGTCTCGATACTGGCAAACTGGTCGATGCCATCCCGCATCGCACGAAGGCGCGGCCCATAAGCACCCTGAATCACGCCAGCTACTGCATCGTCCCGATATGCGCTGACATAGGGCTCGATGAAGGCCAAGGTGTCCAAACCGGATAGGTACCAAAGCAACTCGCCGATGGCGCTGAACGGTTTTCCGCGATTCTCCGAACGACTAATTCTCGCCCTCGGCTTGAGGATTCGGAGGGCAACCCCGAGCAGCTCGACCGTGTTTCCGCGACTACCTGCATTGGTCCGCCCATGTTCCTTTATTGACCAGTAGAGGTTATAAAGGATTGCATCGAGACATTCTTTTTCGATTTCCACGTGGCGTCGCCAATGAATACGGCGCCCCCGGCCGCATTCTTCAGGGCTAACCTTTGCTGCTATAGTTGTTGGTGTCAACTAGCCTGGATAGCGAAGCGGCTTGTCTGGTGAATTCTGCTCGCTTCGGCAGCTTTCTCGCCTTCTTCGCCGCAAAGCGGACCATCGCGAAAGTCCCAGAGGCTGCTCAATGCGCCAGCTACGGTTGTCGATCGAATGACCGGTTCCAGAACGACTTTCAGTCGCACCTGCAACCGAGATGGCGCGAAGCGGTAGTTGCATGACCTTCCTCGAGGATCGCCTATGAACTGATTGCAGCTCTACAGCCATCTTGGTAAGGTGAAGGATAATGTTCGGATCGAAGCGATCATGACGAAAACTGCGGTCAATGTTCAGCGCCGGGCACGCGTGCGCAGGGTAAAGTTTGGCGATGTGGTCATCACCGCGCCCGCGCCGCAACGCGCCCTCATCAAAGCCAATATCGCGCAGAGCACCAAAGCGCTCGCCCGTGCGGCCAAACGCCTCTCCAAGCCCGGAGTCGTCATCCGCGCGAAAAAGGGCATTCCCCTCTTTTCCCTGGACAGCGAGGACCCGGACGTCGTGATTCGCACTCTCGACGGCAAGACCGAACGCGGACAACTGGTAGACGGGATATTCCAAGCGATCGCATGACCTTGGCTGTCGAGGCCCTACTCGAAATTCAAGAAGCGCAAGAGGCAACCCAGAAGCCTCTCGCGATTGTGCTTGCCGGCCATAATGGCTCGGGCAAATCTACACTCTGGCGCCGCAGCCTTGCCGGCGTGCTGCAGATCCCATTGATAAATGCCGACAGGATGATGCTGTCTATCCTGCCGGAAGCTAACTCCGATGGGGTACTGCCTAGCTGGGCCACTGATCTGCGCGACACTGACGAAAGCTGGATGCGGGTGGCGCAGCAAGGCGTCCAAGCATTCGTCGGGCATGCGATGAATGCGAACGTCCCATTCGCAATGGAAACAGTCTTCTCCCACTGGCGCATGGCCAACGATGGAACGGTCGAGTCCAAAATCTCGCTCATTAAGGACATGCAGGCGGCGGGCTACTTCGTCCTCCTGATCTTCGTCGGCCTGACAAACGAGAACCTCTCGATCCTGCGTGTTCAGACCCGTGTGGCCGAACATGGCCATGCCGTGGAGGAGGCTAAGCTGCGAAGCCGTTTTCCGCGTACGCAGCAGGCCATCGCCGAAGCGCTGAAACATGCTGATGCATCGCTTCTCACCGACAATAGCCGGACACCGGACTTGGCTTTCACCGTCTGCCGAGTCGAAATTGCGGGAAAGGTGACTTTCGATTGCCGCCGCGGTGAGGGGGCGGCCCCACCGAAGGCCATATCGGGCTGGCTTGATTTGATAAGCCCGCCCCACGTGGGGCCAATAGATCCTTTGGCGACCTAAATGTCCCAGACCCAGCCGTTGGGAAAGCCCCAGTGTGCGAATTGCCGGTCCGGCAAGCGTTCCGCGAGAGCTGCCCGAGACTGTTTTGAGCGGACGGTGCCGATGACTTTATGGCCCTTGCGGCTCGCGGCCGCCGCGATTGCGAAGCCGAAGCCGGAATTCGCGCCGGTGATGAAGAAGGTCTTCTGTGGCATGTTGGACGTTCTCCTGTTGATCGGTCTATTGCTATTGACTGATAATATTCAAACCTGTGGGCATCGATCGCGGAAACTCTGAATGTCTTGCCAAATCCTATGAACGCGGAAAAAGAGCCGGCGAAGCGCCGTGCGCTCGTGGAACTGGCTGGTCCCCTTGCCCGCATCAGGGATACAATTCGACGCCGCTTCAAGGCGTCCGCATTCTCAGGACTGAGGCGGTCCTTCACGACGTCCCCGTGCTTTACAAGCCGGGCGCGATATTCGTGCTGCAGGGGCGCAAGCAGGGCGTGCTTGAAGGCGAAGTCTATCTCTACGATGAGGAGCACTATCTGGCGGTGTCGGTGCCGGTTCCGTTTCGAATGGAATCCGTGGCCAGCCCCGAACGACCCCTGCTTGCAGTCTATGTCGAGTTCGACATGCGTCTGGCTGCCGAGATCGCCTCGGAAGTGGGCGCGAGACATGCTAGATCGACGGTCGGCAAGGTGAAAAGTCTGGTATCGAGCAGAATGGAGCCGGCTATCGAGGATGTCGTGCTGCGTCTGCTGCGGGCATTGCACGATCCTGTCGAGCTTACGATTCTGGGTTCAGGCATCCTGCGCGAACTGCATTACCGGGTGCTCGTGGGCCCGCAAGGCGGTGCGATGATCTCAGCCTTGCAGCAGTGTGGCACGTCCGGGAGGATCGTGCAAAGCCTCGCCCGGCTGCGCGAAACCTATAGTTCCGAGATTTTGGTCGCCGCGCTGGCAGGTGAAGCAGGCATGAGCGTTCCCTCCTATCACGTGCATTTCAAGGCCCTGACGGGCAGCAGTCCGATACAATATGTGAAGGCGATGCGGCTCCACGAGGCACGGCTGATGCTCGCGCGCCAGGACAAGACGATTGCGGAGGTCGCGGCATCGGTCGGCTACGCCAGTCCTGCCCAGTTCAGTCGAGACTTCAAACGACACTTCCGGCGTACGGCGTCGGAAGAGGCCGAATGGGTTCGCCGGCATCTCGGTGAGCTTGCTTGAACGTCTTGGCAGGAAATGGCCGCTTAGAAGCGAAAACGCGCCGCCAAATGTCTGCTGGGCGCTGTTGGTTATGTGCTCGCCGCACACTTGCCGCGGCCGAGTGCAAAAAGTGATTCTAAGCAGAACAAAAAGTGACTCTGAGTTGGAAGATCACCCCTAACCTTCCAACTTTTTTCTCTCCGAATCCTGTCTGAAACCGCACAAGTTATTGATTCTATTGGCGACCCCAGCAGGGTTCGAACCTGCGACCTGCCGCTTAGAAGGCGGCTGCTCTATCCAGCTGAGCTATGGGGCCGAAACTGAGATCGGATCAAATCTGCACAGCACTTATAAGTGAGGCTTGGCAGCCTCAATGTGTCCAGGGACCGGCCCGCGTGGATTTAAAATTGTCCGAATAGGAAAGGATTTTGCGTGGCGCGAGCTTGGGCTCCTCGACTCGATAATCGAGCCCATTCTTCTCGGCATAGGCGATCGCTTCTTCCTTGGTGGTGAAGCGCAGCCGAACCTGGCTGTTCATGTCTCCGGAGCTCGTCCATCCCATCAGAGGATCGGTGCTGCGCGGCGAAGCCGGATCGAAGACCAGGAGCCAGACCTTGCTACGCGCCGTACCCGATTGCGTCGCGCTTTTGGCGGGACGGTAGATTCTGACGCTCATATATCCTCCATTCCTCGCATCCATCGCCGTCGAAGTGGTCGGGGCAGCAGGATTCGAACCTGCGACCTGAAGTTCCCAAAACTTCCGCGCTACCAGACTGCGCTATACCCCGTGAAGGACCTGTGGACGTCGAAGATTTCAAGGAGAGATCCGCAGGCGCGAAATGTCTCGATAGAACCGAAAGCTGATACCAGCCTGACCCTTTAAGGCTCTAGCACGCAGGTCTTGCCCGAACAAGATCCGCCAGTGCCACAAATCTTGGCCTTTCGGTCTAATTATCGCTGGAACAGACTATGTTGAACGGTATCGCCGATTTTCAGGCCGATTTTCCGAGCCGTTCCCGCATTGACCTCAAGCACGGCAAAGGCCGGTGCTTTCGAGGGAATGATCGCCTCGGAAAACGGTTCAGTATTTTCTGCCAGCGCAACGACCTTACCGGCGCGGCCGATGAAGATCATGTCGAGCGGCAGATAGGTATTCTTCATCCACATCATGACGGGCCGTTCGGTCCCAAAGTCGAACAACATCCCCCGATCGGCGGGCAGATAACGGCGACCCATCAATCCGCGCTCGCGGCCCTCATCTGTACGCATGACCTCCACCGAGAAAGCATGATCGCCGGAGGCCGTCACGATGGCCAGGGGTTCGAGGCTATCCTCGGCGGCATATGTGAACCTGATGCCCCTATCGAAGCCGAACAGGAAAAGACAAAGAACGAGAAGGGGGGCCAAAAGCCTTGATGTCATCACGCGGATCGAGCCGGAAAGGTGAGAATTCGGGACGTGTCATATAAAGTCCCGCGAGGAACGAGACTTGAAGACATAGGACTTGGGTCCTGTCTAAAATTTCTGCCATGGCTTTTCAAAGGCATGGCAGAAATTTTAAACTGTTGCAGGAGCCTTCCTCTATGGCTCTTGATGTTATACCAACGGTCATAATAAATGTCCGTTGGAGCGCTCTTGAATTTTCGCCATCGCTTTGAAAAAGCGAAAATTCAAGAAAGGAACCAAAGGTCGTTCTCTACGACCTTTGGTGTCAGTGATGAACAGGCGCGGGCGCGTCAAGCGGCCTGACTTCGATCGCGATCAGGCCCTTGGGGCCCTGACCGAAACGGGCGCGCAGTTCCTCCCCGGGATGCAAAATGGAGATACCGTGCCGCCGCAGGATCTCCATATGGACGAAAATATCTTCCGTGCCGTCACCGCGCGAAAGAAAGCCGAATCCTTTCACCCGATTGAACCATTTGACCTTGACGTCCTCGAAACCGCCAAGGGGCAGGACTTGTGGTTCCTCGCGTGAGGATAAGTTTCGCGGCGGCTCCTCGGAGAGGTCCGGCTTTTCGGCGGGCGCCGGCGCATCGAGGGATATGACGCGGAACACCTGCCAGCCCTTGGTCCCCCGCATGGCCTCACAAACGACACGCGCGCCCTCACACGCCTTGGAATGACCATCCTTGCGTAGAGCCGTCACATGCAACAAGACATCGCCGAGACCATTATCGGCCACCACGAATCCATAGCCCTTGACGAGGTCGAACCATTTGATCCGCCCGGAAATCTCGACGAGTTGGGCAGGCTCGGGCGAGTCCGCCAGGGCATCCAAGAGGGGATTGTCGAAAGCGGCATGGGATTGCGTCTGGTCCTTGTCGGGCAAAGCCCCCTCCCAAAGTCCCGGCCTGGATAATGTGGCGTTGACTGTGCTGCAGCCTTCGATCAGCCCAAAGTCGCTAGGATCGATCCGACGAACAGCTATTCCCACAGAATATCATTGCCGGGCGGAAGGAAAAGCCTGAATTCTCCCGATTCGGGAGAAAGTGATTCAGAACCGCTCTTGTTCGACCCGGGTAAAATGAATGGGGAAGCGAAGACGCGGCTTAGCTCGAGAAGGGTTCGAGAATATCACCAATATCGCCGCGCAGGATCAGATCCGCCTCGGAATCGAGCGGTGTCGCTTCCCCATTCAAGATCACGAGACGCGCGTTGTTTTGCGCCGCGAGGAGTGGAAAGGCGGCGGCCGGGTAGACGACGAGTGAGGAACCGATGGCCAGAAACAAATCACAGGCCCGAGTCACGTCATGGGCGCGCTGCATGGCCTCCTCAGGCATGGATTGGCCGAAGGAAATGGTCGCGGATTTGACCGGACCGCCACAGGACCTGCACTCCGGCGCCGCCCCGGTCGTCTCAAAATCGTGCCGCACGTTGGCCAGTTCATGGCGAAGCCCGCAGGACAGGCAGGTGGCATAAGTGCCATTGCCGTGCAATTCGATGATGTGCTCGTCGTCGACGCCAGACATCTGGTGGAGATTATCGATATTCTGCGTGATGATGGCTGAGATTTTGCCCTGTTGGACCAGATTGGCGAGGGCATAATGGCCGCGCCCGGGCTGCGCCATGGAATAGATATCGTCGAGGGCGAATTTCCGCCGCCAGGCTTCCTCACGCATCAAGACATCGGACAGGAAGAGATTGAATTCGATCGGCTTATAACGCATCCACGGAGAATCTTTGGAACGAAAATCCGGGACGCCGCATTCGGTTGAAATACCGGCGCCGGTAAAGGCGACGATATTGTCGGACTGTTCGATCAATTCGAGCAAGGCCGTCCGCGCTTCGCCAATCTGATTCAGGATGACCATCCCACCTTCTCCACGCCTGCTTCACGGTTCAGGGACCGGAACTCTCTCTTTTTGTCACGGTCCAGTGGCATCGCCGGGACTGGTTTTGGAAAAAGTTCATATTCAACGTAATACGCCAGCGGAGCGACCGCAACGAACTGGTTGCTCTTGATCAAGGCAAGCTTGCGAGAAGCATAGCGTTTGCCAATATGCCGTGAGCTCAACAAACCCGCATGCACAACAGGCGGGGACCAAGGGAGAAGGAACGATATGGGTGATCAGGACCTCGCCGACCATGATGCCGCCGATCGGACCGTGGCCGAGGCGAATCCCGAGGCGCGCTTTGCCCCCTGCCCTCCCATGAACGGCGCGGAAAGCCTGTTGCGCACGCTGGTTGCGAGCGGCATCGAGGTTTGTTTCGCCAATCCTGGCACCTCAGAAATGCATTTCGTCAGCGCCTTGGACAGGATCGAGGGGATCCGTCCTGTCTTGACCCTTTTTGAAGGTGTGGCAACGGGAGCGGCCGATGGCTATGCGCGCATGGCGGAAAAGCCGGCCGCGACCTTGCTGCATCTCGGCCCTGGCCTCGCCAATGGTCTCGCCAACCTGCACAATGCCCGCAAGGCGCAGACGCCCATGGTCAATATTATTGGTGACCATGCAACGACGCATCAGCGATTCGAGACGCCGCTGACCTCTAATGTCGCGGCTCTCGCACAGCCGGTCTCGCATTGGGTGGCCACCTGCAGAGGCCCCAAAACCGTCGCGGCCGATGCCGCGCGCGCCGTGCAGGCCGCCCGGGTGGCGCCGGGACAAATCGCCAGTCTTATTCTACCCGCCGATACGGCTTGGCAGCCGGCTGAAAGAGCGGCTTCTCCCTTGCCCGTCATGGGGCCGGCTCCGGTTTCTGATCAGGCCATTACACAGGCGCGCGATGCGCTTCTTCTTGGTAATGCGGCCTTGCTGCTGCGCGGGACTGCCTTGCGCGGCCGTGGCTTGCGGGCCGCCGGTCGTATTGCCGCGGCGACCGGCGCGAGGCTTCTTTGCGATACATTCACGCCCCGCATCGAGCGGGGCGCTGGTCGCGTCCATGTCGAACGATTGCCCTATCGCCCGGCACCGACCATGGCGTGCCTCCAGGGAACGCGGACCTTGATCCTTGTTGGCACGCAAGCGCCAGTCGCTTTCTTCGCTTATCCCGATCAGCCGAGCGCATTGACGCCTCCTGATTGCGACGTGCTGGTCTTCTCGCATCCCCACGAGGATGCCGCCGAAGGTCTCGAGCAGCTTGCCGAAGCGATCGGGGCCGGCGATTACGCGCCGATCTCGCCCTGCAAGCCGCCTGAACTGCCCATTGAGGGTGGGCTCGATCCCGAATCGGTCATGCGTATCATCGGACATTATCTGCCTGAGGACGCCATCATCAGCGATGAAAGCCTGACGAGCGGGTTTTTACCCTATCCTCTGCTCGATACAGCTTTGCCGCATGATCATCTTCATCTTGCTGGCGGAGCGATCGGGGATGGACTGCCGGTCGCGGTCGGAGCCGCTATCGCTTGTCCCGGACGTAAAGTGATTGCCTTACAAGCCGATGGCAGCGCCATGTATACATTGCAATCGCTGTGGACACAGGCGCGAGAGCAACTCGATATTACGACGATCATCTATGCCAATCGGGCCTATAAAGTTCTGTTCGAGGAATTGCACAGCGTTGGTGCTGCCAAAGCTGGACCTCATGCATTCTCGTTGTTCGATCTCCATGATCCAACCTTGAACTGGGTCAAGCTTGCCGAGGGGATGGGAGTGGAAGCGAGGCGCGTCGAAGATACACGCAATCTGACGAGCGCCTTGCGATCTGCGATCACCGGTCGTGGCCCGAGATTGATCGAAGTGGTTTTATGAAGCATGCTGAGCGCAGCCGCTGACTTATTATCGTAATTTTAAATTGTTTATCTTCGGGAGCCGTTTACTTTCTCACCATTTCGCTATCACTCTGTTTCCCCCTTGTCCCACACGAGCAAGCTCTTTTGCCCATGAAATTTATCACTCAATCAGCCATGATTCGCATCATCTTGATCATTCTCGCCGTAGGCTTAGCCATACGTGGAGAACTCCATCATTTCGTCACCGACTTTCGCCTCTTCACATTTTGCGCTTTCGCACTGGCTGCCCTCCTTGCGACAACACTCGCACGTGGTCGGCTGCGTGATATTGGTCTCGTTGTCACTGCCTTGCTGATCGGCTTGAGCGTCGTCGAGGCAACGGCGGTCTATCTCGAACGCCGACCGATCGTCACGATGACGGAAGGCTGGTCGGTGGCGCGTCCCGTTCTCGGCTGGGGGCCGGCACATCCAGGCGTGTTCCATGCCAAGAGACAGATGCCTGACGGCAGTCTCATCTACGAGACGGACTATACGATCGACGACGATTTGTTGCGGCATACCAATTCCGCAACGACAGGACCGGCCATGGTCTTTTTCGGCGATTCCTACACGTTCGGCGATGGTGTACATGACTCTGAAACGTTGCCGCAACAATTCGCCGATCTGATACACAAACAGGAACGTGTTCTCAATCTGGGTTTTACCGGCTACGGACCGCAGCAGTTTCTGCGTGGTGTCGAAATCGGTTTTTACGACAAAATCATTGGTGATAAGCCACAACTCTTCCTGTTCCTGACAGCGCCATGGCACGCACAAAGAACCTCCTGTAAAGTCTCCTGGTCACCGCATTCACCGCATTACCGTCTGACGGAGGACGGCGTTGCCTTTGATGGGAGCTGTAATCAAGGCGCGAGCCTCCTGTGGCACGAATTCCTCTATAATAGCGCCGCGTATCGTGTTTTCATCTCGCAGCTTATTGAAAAGCCCTCACATGATGATGTGGAGCTCTATATTCGTGTTTTGTCGGAGGCAGTCCGTCAGTCCAAAGCCAAATATGGCGTTGATACAGCCATTCTCTACATGAGAGTGCCGGACGCTTATCTCGCGGGCACGGGTTTTACAAACGACGATATTATCAAGCGCTTCGAAGCATCGGGCGCCA
Source organism: Beijerinckia indica subsp. indica ATCC 9039 (assembly GCF_000019845.1). NCBI lineage: Bacteria > Pseudomonadati > Pseudomonadota > Alphaproteobacteria > Hyphomicrobiales > Beijerinckiaceae > Beijerinckia > Beijerinckia indica. The sequence continues at coordinate 1,757,808 of NC_010581.1, forward strand.
AGGTGATCGACGCCTCGCTCGACAGGGCGAGGGCTGACGGCCTCATCCTTGAAATTCCCAATGATGGTCATCCGACCCCTCTCGCCAATCGCTTTCGGGCCGGGCTTCTCATTGAAGCTTTGGGAATACATGTGACTGAGAGGACACAATAGAGCATCAAACCTGGAAGCGGATATGCGTTTTGGTGTCCGCTTCCAGAATGACATTGCGGGACTCTCGACTTTCATATTATGGTTCATACACTCAATTAGAGCATCGGACGTTCAAATGGACTCGTGTCCGATGCTCTAAGTTTTTGTAAACGCATCAGATTAGCCCCAAAAGTGGTGCCCACTTTTGGGTCTGATGCTCTAGTGGATAGGGTCGGTAACCCTCCGCTTTCTATTTCTATTGCCTATTCTGAATAATCCTTCATCCCGGTAACATTGCTACAGAGATGACTTCTTTCACGCGCTCACAATTGCTTCTCAGTTTCTTATTCTTTCTCGCAATATTCCTAGCGGTATGGGGAGAGATCCACCATTTCGTGCGGGATACCCACATTTTTACTTTCTTTGCCGCGACCGTCGCGGCGGTGATTGCGACGGTCCAGTCCTCAGGCAAGACGCGTGATTCCCGCCTGATGCTGGCGGCTTTCTTGTTGGGACTGACCCTTCTCGAGGGCACAGCTCTTCTGATCGAGCGTAGGCCTAATCTCACAGTCACTGACGGCTGGTCTGTATCCCGTCCGGTGATTGGTTGGGGGCCGGGGCATTCTGGCATTTTACACGCCCGGAAACAGAAAGCCGGGGGTGAGCTCATCTACCAAGTCGATTACACAATTGACGATAATCTCTTGCGGCAAACCCGCTCCGCATCCAATGGACCGGCCGTAGTTTTCTTTGGCGATTCCTTCACCTTTGGTGAAGGAGTCAATGACTCGGATACATTGCCTCAGCAATTTGCCGATTTGCGGCACCAGCAAGACCGAGTCCTCAATCTGGGCTTTTCCGGCTATGGGCCGCAACAATTCTTGCGTGGCGTCGAAGCCGGTTATTACGACAAGATCATCGGTGATCAGCCAAAGATCTTCTTTTTCCTGACAGCCCCGTGGCACGCGCAACGGACCGCTTGCAAAGCCTCCTGGCTCGCAAGGGCTCCCCGTTATCACCTGACGGACGAGGGGATTGCCTTCGATGGCCAATGCCGGGAAGAGGGCTTCAACCTTTTTTTGTCGGAGTTTTTATATAACACGGCATTTTACCGCTTCTTTCTAACGCCTTTCGCGGAAAGGCTCACGCATGATGACGTCGAGCTTTATATTCGCGTCGTTTTGGAAGCAGTCCGGCAGTCAAAGGCCAAATACGGTGTAGAGACGATCATTCCCTATCTTCCCGATGGCGAGCCTTATCTTGCTGGGACAGGCTTCACTGATCAGGATATTGTCGAGCGTTTCGAAGCCGCGGGGGCCAAGGTGATCGATGCCTCGCTCACTGATGTCAAAAACCCGCGTCTTGGCCTGGAAATTCCGAGCGATGGGCATCCGACAGGGCGAGCTAATCGTTTGCGGGCAGAATTGCTGATTGATTCCTCGATAAACAGGCTTTGAACAAGCCTGAATAAGGGCGTCCCCTAAAGAGCCGTATCGTAAGGACGTATTTCCTCAATCGAGCGCGAAGGCATTTTTGTAGTCGCGCGCGAGAGACGGATCCTGATCCACCTTGCGCAGAATACAACGGCCGACGACCAGCATGTCGATCTCGCAACCCATGAAACAGCGAAAAGCGTCTTCTGGTGTGCTGACGATCGGCTCGCCACGCACATTGAAGCTCGTATTCACCAGAACGGGACAGCCGGTCAGATCCGAGAACCGGCTGAGCAGGGCATGATAGAGCGGATTGGTGTCCTTGTGTACGGTTTGTATGCGCGCTGAATCATCGACATGGGTCACCGCTGGTATGTCGGAGCGCGGGACATTCAGTTTGTCGATACCGAACAAGGCCTTTTGCGCTTCCGTCATCGGCTTGCGGTGCTCTTCCCGCACATTGGCGACGAGCAGCATATAGGGTGAATCGGCATCGAGTTCGAACCAGTCCGCGACTCTCTCGCGCAATACTGAAGGCGCGAAAGGCCGAAAACTTTCGCGATATTTGATCTTGAGATTGAGTGTCTTCTGCATGGTCGGCGAACGCGGATCACCGAGGATGGAGCGATTGCCAAGGGATCGCGGCCCGAATTCCATCCGGCCCTGATGCCAGCCAATAGCCTGTTCTTCTGCTAGGGCGCGGGCCGTTTCCTCGATGAGATGAGCTTCGTCCGGGGCGACGGTGAAAACCGCTCCGACCGCCTTGAGGCGGCGCTCAATCTCGTCCTGCTCGTAGCTCGGGCCGAGATAGGCACCTTGCATTGCGTCTCGCTTTGCCCCTGCCCCCTTGCCTGTTTGGTGCGGACGCGGCTCGCCGCCCTCTCTATGGGCAATGGCCAGCGCGGCGCCAAGCGCGCCGCCGGCGTCACCCGCCGCTGGCTGGATGAAAATATTGTCGAAGATATTTTCGCGCAAAATCTTGCCATTGGCGACGCAGTTCAGCGCCACGCCACCGGCAAGGCAAAGGTTGTTCTGGCCGGTCTCTTTGCGAAGCGATCGGGCGAGCCGGGACACGACGTCCTCTGTGACGGCCTGGATCGAAGCGGCAAGATCCATGTGATGCTGGGTCAGCGGTTCCTCAGACTTGCGGGGTGGTCCGCCGAACAAGGCATCGAAACGCTTATTCGTCATGGTCAGGCCGGTGCAATAATCGAAATAATCGAGATTGAGCCGGAAGGAGCCATCGGGCTTCACATCGATCAGGTGATCGAGGATCAATTTCGCGAAGGTCGGTTCGCCATAGGGAGCAAGTCCCATGACTTTATATTCCCCCGAATTGACCTTGAAGCCCGTGTAATACGTCAAGGCCGAATAGAGCAGCCCGAGTGAATGGGGAAAATGGATCTCCTTGAAGATCTCAAGGTTTGTTCCGTGCCCGATCGCCGCCGAACTGGTCGTCCATTCGCCGACGCCATCCATGGTCAAGATCAGCGCATCCTCGAAAGGAGAAGGATAAAAGGCGGAGGCTGCGTGAGAGAAATGGTGTTCTGAAAAACGCAGCTTGCCCTTGGCCGCGAGCTCTGGCGCAATAGCTTTTAATTCTCGCTGAATCATGTCGCGCTGAAACAATTTCTCGCCGATCCACAACGGCATGGCCTTGCGGAACGAGGTGAAACCACGCGGCGCGAATGCGAGATAAGTTTCGAGCAAGCGCTCGAATTTCAAAAATGGCTTTTCATAGAAAACCACGCGATCGACCTGGGACCCGTTGATTCCAGCCGCGTCGAGACAATAGCGCAGTGCATGGACGGGAAAAACCGGATCATGTTTCTTGCGGGTAAAACGCTCCTCTTGAGCCGCCGCAATGATTGCGCCATCGCGCACGAGGGCGGCTGCACTGTCATGATAGAAGGCTGAAATACCAAGAACGATCATGGTGGCCAAACCAATTGCGCGTTAAAACGGCCCCGAAACGGGCTTGCCAGCCCATTCCGCGGTAAAGTTATTGATAAACAATACTTTGAAGTCTTCTCTAACCTTATACCAACGGTCATAATAAATGACCGTTGGACCACTCTTGAATTTTCGCCATCGCTTTGAAAAAGCGAAAATCCAAGAAAGGAACCAAAGGTCGTTCTTCACGACCTTTGGTATTAAAGATTAGATCGTATCAGAACAGGGTATAGATGAAGGGCGCGATGACCGATCCCTGGCTCAGAACGAAAAGACCACCAAAAACCAAGAACAAGGCGAGAAGCGGCACGAGCCAAAGCTTCTTGCGCGCAGTGAGAAACTCGAACAATTCAGAGACCATCGACATAAGCTATCCTTAAAACTGCTTGGTCAGGGAATCCGGAGCAGGCCCCGGTGGTGAACGAGGAATCCAATAGGTTTCGGCTTGCGGTTGAAGACGCCGGTTCAGCAGATCTTTATGGCGCAGGAAGAGTGCGAAGGGAAAAACGGCCCCGAAGAACATCAGGCCCATCAAGAGCGGGCTGACGATTATGTTCAGAAGAAGACCGAGCTTGAACCAGGCACGGTTCAAGGGCGCGAGGATCTGAGGGGCGACAAGCGCGAGACTCACGAAGATCGCGGCAAGAATCAGTGCCCAGAGATGGACCGACTCGCCATGCCGCGCCAATGGCCATAGGCCGAGGACTGCGAAGACGAGACCGAAGACGAGACCGAATTTGCGGTCGGAGCCAAGAGCAACCTTGCGGAAGCTCGCGCCGGGTTCATGCTGCATGCAGAACTCTCTTGGGCGCGGTGCGGAAAAACGCGACGTGGCGTGGCATCGGCTTGTTTCCCTCCATCAGATTTTTAACTTTACGGTCCTGGTCACGATATCAAAACACGTCCGCAAGACGCAAAGCACCATCCCCAGAAGCGGCAACTTTTGGGGATGGTGTGTTAAAAATATCTAAAATTTTCTGATTTCGGGTGCTGTGGGTTTAACCCGCCGCGTCATCGTCCGGCGGCGTGGTGCCCAGCAACTGGTGAAGGGCAAGATAGGGGTCCTTGGCCTCCAGGAGCACGCTCGCGACACGCACCGCCTTGGCGCCGAGCGACGCCATTTTTTCGATATCCTCCGGCGTTCTGATGCCGCCGGACGCAATGGCGAAAACCCGGTCATGCGGGATTTTCGGCAACAGCCTTTCACAGACCGTCGGATCGACCTCGAGTGTTTCGAGATCACGATTGTTCACGGCGATCAGGCTGGCGCCCGCATCGAGCGCTATTTCAAGCTCGGCCTCATTGCGGACTTCGACCAGCGGATCGATGGCGATCGATTGGGCGCGGGCGACGAATTCCTGGAGCTGTTTGCCGAGAATGCTGGCAATGAGCAGGCTCGCATCGGCACCGGCATAGCGCGCCTCATAGACCTGATAGAGATCGACCACGATATCATTGGCCAGGATCGGCAGGTTGGAGGCTTTGGCCGTTGCAAGGTCGGCGATGCTGCCACGGAAAAAGCGCCGATCCGGCGAGGCGGAGACACAAGCCGCGCCGGCGTCACGATAATCCTCGGCCATTTCCATGACATCGAGGCGCGAGCGCGTGGATTTCGAGACGGGCGAACTGCCGCGTATATCGGCGATGACGCCAGGTTTGCCGTGCTTCGCATAATACTCGTAGAGGGCCGCGAGAAAGCCGCGCGTCATCTGTGCCTCGCCGATGGCGCCGGTCAAGCTGCCAATCGAGCGTTTGGCCTTGGCTTTCTCGACATCGTCCTGTCGCTGCGCGAGCAGCGGTTTGAGGCGCGGTCCGATCGAGGTTCCATCAGCTTCGGTCATGAGCGCGATCCTTTCAGACGGAGGCAGGTTTCAAATGCTTTCGAGAGGCTGGAAAGAACCAGATTCGTCTGAATCAAATGCGGCAAGGTTGTCATCCTGAACGAGCGGGCGCTTTTGCTCCGCTCCCGACTGAAATGAGCGTTTTTTGTCATGCCTGACAGGACGGAACAAGCATTATCCAGGCCGGAAAAGGCGCAAAAGCCGTCCTACCCCGCCCCGCTCTCACTCTTGCAAGTGCGTCTTTCCTCTGATCCCTTCTCTTCACCCGTGATACCGGGTGAACGAATCGGGAGAAGATCAATGCGAGGATTGCTCATCGCCGCCAGCCTGATACTGGCGGGCCCCATGGCCCTGGCTGCGCCGGCCGAATATAGTTCTGTGATCAAGGGAGCAGATGGTGCCGAACTCGGCACGGTCGATCTGAAGGAAGGGCCCCTCGGCGTGCTCGTCCATTTTGACCTGCATGGATTGAAGCCCGGCTGGCATGGCGTGCATTTCCACGCCAAGGGCGATTGCAGCGATCCGAAATTCTTGAACTCCGGTGCTCATGTCGAGGCTGAGGGCGAGAAACTCGCCCATGGATTCCTCAATCCACAGGGCACGCATGCGGCCGATCTGCCGAATGTTTTCGCCGCGGCCGATGGCACTGTACATGCCGATACTTTTTCGACTTTCGTCTCGCTGCATGGCGAGAAACAGCGCCCTGCCCTGCTCGGAGGCGCCGGCACCGCGCTGGTCGTGCATGAAAACCCGGATGATTACACCAATCCACCGATCGGTGGGGCTGGAGCCCGAATCGCCTGCGCGGTGTTGAAATAGTTTCAGCCGGAAGCTGGCAGGCCGAAACGGTAGACGCCTTTGAAGGTGGCTGGATCTTCCACCGGCACGCCCTTGCGGTAAATCACGAGCTTGCCCTCCAGGGCAAGCCGCACGACATTGTCGCGCACGGGAGGGAGGTAAGTCTGCCAAGCGGTGGCCGAGCCGCGCCCGTCCACGGCGACGAAGGCGCGCGCGGCTTGCTCGGGGTCGAGCGTCTTTTCGGGACCGGCCTCACGGCAGAGATCCAAAATCACATCCGCCAATTTGGGGGGATTACTCATCAGGCAGCTTTCTCGTGGTCAGTCCAAAGGCACGAGCTTTATGCATGCCTCACGCCATAGATCCTAGCGTTAATCGGACGCCTGAGGGGCTCTCAAGTGTTAGAGACGCATCCTATCAGCTCTCACATGTACCCACTTTGAGGGGTGAGGCTGTCATCAGCGAATCATGCGTGTGGGATAAATATACGGTAGTGGCGCGCTCTAGGGGAATCGAACCCCTCTCTGCACCGTGAAAGGGTGCCGTCCTAACCGATAGACGAAGAGCGCATCGCCCCTCAAAACCGAGGGGAACCGAAGGATCGCGCCGTCACTGCAACGATGCGATGGCGGGTGTATAATGAAGCTTTCACCAGCTTGCAAGCTCACAAAGTTTTTTGTGTGGCGAGCGGCGCAAGATCGGTGAGCCGCATCTGGACGCGCTCGCGGCCACCGAAGCGGTCGAGCATCAAAGTCCCGGCAAAATGCATCTTCGTGCCGCGTCCGGCGAGCAAGGCATCGCCCAGGGGCTCGGCGGCAGAGCGAAAAGCGATTCCCTCGATGCGCGCGCCATCGCCCGCCTCGGCCCGAAAACGCACATGGCCATTGCCCACCACCGACGCATCCATCAGGCGATGTGCTGGCAGCACGAAGACGGGTTCCGGGTTGCCGGCGCCGAACGGGCCGGCTTTTTCCAATGACGCCATCAGGGCAGGATTGGCGCCTGAGGCCGTCAAGGCGGCATCGACGAACAAGGCGTCACCGGAACGGCCAGCCGTCACAGCCTCAGTGAGTTTCTCCTCGAGAAAGGCGCGAAAGGCCGCAAGATGATCGCGCACAAGGGTGATGCCCGCCGCCATGGCGTGGCCGCCGCCCTTGATGAGAAGGCCCGCCTCGACCGCTTCACGCACGGCATGGCCGAGATCGACACCCGCGATGGAGCGACCAGAGCCGGTGCCGATTCCCGATTCATTGAACGCAACGGCAAAAGCCGGACAACGATATTTATCCTTGAGTCGCGTGGCGACGAGGCCGACGATTCCCGGATGCCAATCCTCCGAGGCTGTCACGATGGCAGCACCCGCCTTGGCATCGTCCTGAAGCCCCTGCTCCGCTTCCGCTTGCAGCAAGGCCTGTTCGAGTGTTTCGGCCTCGATCACCTGACGCTCGCGGTTGAGCGTATCGAGTCGTCTGGCGATTTCTTCGGCTTTGATCTGATCTCTTTCGATCAGCAGGCGCGCGCCGAGCGCCGCATCGCCGATTCGCCCCCCGGCATTGATTCTCGGTCCAATCAGAAAACCGAGATGACCGGCTTTGGGGGCTTCCCGCGCGCCAGCACAATCGAAGAGAGCCCGCAGCCCGGCGCGCTGCCGCATCTGCATGACCGCCAGACCCTTGGTGACAAAGGCGCGATTGAGGCCTGTCAGGGGGGCGACATCGGCGACGGTCGCCAGCGCGACGAGATCAAGAAAGGCGAGGAGATCGGGTTCACGCCGCTCCGCGGTGAAAAAACCCTGTTCGCGCAAGCGCCGGTTGAGAGCGACGAGCAGCATGAAGACGACACCCGCCGCGCAGAGTTGGCCGAGACCGGAAAGATCATCCTGTCGATTGGGATTGACGATGATCGCTTCCGGCAAATCGGCAGGTGCCTGATGATGATCGAGCACGATCGGGTCGAGACCAAGCTTGGCGGCTTCCCCCAGCGGATTGTGGCTTGTCGTGCCGCAATCCACGGTCACGAGCAGTTTTGCGCCTCCGGCGGCCAGCGCCTGGATCGCGTCGACATTCGGCCCATAGCCTTCGAAAATACGGTCGGGAATATGGATCTGGAACGGTGTGCCGCAGGCGGTGAAATAATCGGCGAGCAAGGCCGAGGACGACGCGCCATCGACGTCGTAATCCCCAAAAATCGCGATTTTTTCACCGGCCATGATGGCGCGAGCCATACGCACCGCGGCCTTGTCCATGTCGAGCAGGATTGTCGGGTCTGGCATCAGCCGGCGCAGGCTTGGATCGAGATAGGCCTCGCAGTCCTCGGGAGTAATGCCGCGCCCGGCGAGCACACGGGACAGAAGGTCTCCATGGCCATGAATCTGCGCGAGCGCGAGGGCTTGCGCCTGGCCGGAAGCATCCAGCCGATCACGCCAAACCCGTCCCTGGACGGAGCGTTCGACATTGAGAAACGGACGGGAGGATGGGGGCGTAAGCGGTTTCGACACGCTCCGATTCTACGGCCGGTTGTTGAGAAAAGCGAGGCGCCGAAAACTCTGCCAGGGCATGATCCCCAGAAACAAACCTTGGCCATGACCAAAATCCAGCCATATTCCCTCACGAAAACCAGCCGACTAGTCGGAGGAGCAGATTGATGCGGGGCATGACCCGAGCGAAATTTTTCGAGCGCCGGATTGTTTTGGTGTGCGTAGCAGTCCTGGCACTGGCCTCGCCCGCCGCAGCTCTCGAGAACCCCTTGAATCGCGGGCCGCTCGCCGATTTCCTAAATATTTTTCATCAGCAGGCCATTCCCCGCCAGCTCGTGATCTGGAACCATCCAGAATATGGCAAGGGCACGATCGTCGTCTCAACCAAGGAGCGGCGGCTCTATTATGTGCTGGGCGAGGACCGCGCCTATGAATATGGCGTCGGCGTCGGCCGGGAGGGCTTTTCCTGGGCGGGAACCAAAACCGTCACCCGCAAGCGCGAATGGCCGGACTGGCATCCGCCAGCGCAAATGCTGAAGCGTCGTCCCGATCTGCCGAAATACATGCCAGGCGGCATGGACAATCCACTCGGCGCGCGGGCTCTTTATTTGGGATCGAGCAATTACCGCATCCATGGCTCAAACGAGCCGGATACGATTGGCGCAGCGGTGTCATCGGGCTGTATCCGCATGACCAATCGTGACATCGTGGATCTTTATGATCGCGCTAAGGTCGGCACCAAGGTCGTGGTGTTGCGATAGACTTATTCTGGCCGTGTCGCAAAATTTTTAGGTTAACGGTGTTTTGAGGAAATGAGTGGATTTTGCACCTCCGATTTGGGAGGCCAACCATGATCATCAATGCCATTGCCGAGAAGCTGAAACGGCTTATCCAAGGACGATACAAGGTCGCCATTTCGAGGCTTGGCTGATTATCCAGGACGTGTCCTGGTATTTGCGCTATCCGCTGAGCTACGGGAATGTCGAGGACATACGATGGCTACACGATTTGTTCATGGCGTCGCCGTCGACGCTAGGAGAAATCGCTGATGAGTAGCAGATCAAGCATGCTGGATCAGCTTGTTGCAAAGGTTACCAGCTTTGAGTTGGCCCGTCCGCTTAGGATCGCGATAGATGGTCGAACCGCCTCAGGTAAGACGACGTTCGCTGATGAGCTTGCGCAACGTATTCGGATCCAGAACAGAGAGATCATCCGCACGTCGATCGACGAATTTCATCTGCCTAAAGCGGATCGCTATGCGCGCGGACGACTTTCCGCTGAAGGCTATTATCATGATGGCTATGATCTGCCTGCTGTCGTAGCTTTTCTTCTTCGTCCGCTGGGGCCTGGCGGCGATCGTCTTTACCGAACGGCATCCTTCGACCTTGTGAAAGATCAGCCCGTCGAGCAGGAACCCAAGTTGGCGCCAGAGGATGCTATCCTGATCGTTGATGGCACCTTTCTTCAAAGACCGGAGCTGGTTGCTGAATGGGATCTGGTGATTTTCCTTGAATCATCGGAGGAGGTTTCTGAAAGCAGAGGGATCAACCGGGACCGAGAGCTTTTGGGCGGTGAGGATTCCGCTCGCCGTCTTTATGCTGAGCGTTATCTGCCAGCCTTCGAACAATATGAACGTCTTTGCAGTCCCAAAGTGACCGCGGACGCAATTGTCAACAATGACGATTTCGAATTTCCAATATTGTCAATTCCGCGTGATAGCCGACTGGCGGTCAATTTTCAGTAGGATGGCTCAGCGTTAGTTTTTTGAAGAGCGTCCTTATAAGCAACGATGGCAGCGCCAAACCGATCTCAAGAGCATCCACCGTCAGTTCATGCCCGATGGAGGCCTCCGCTACAAACAGCAGCGAGCTTATAAGGCTCGGCAAATCACCCCTTGATCTCGACCTGGGGTTCGCGCCCGATCAACCGTGACAATTGTTTCAGCCGGTTCTGCAGACGCTCGCTGACGAGATCGACCAAATCGCCGGGTAGGCTCAGGATCACTTTGCTCTTCACGCAGGTCAGCGAGGTGCGTGGCAGGATTCCGCCCATCGACCCGGATATGACCGTCGCCACGCGCAAAGTGGCGGCGAGCGTCCTCGCCTTGTCGAGCAAACGCGAGGACACGAGACCGCGTAATTGCGGATTCACATCTTCGTCGAGGCCGAGATAGCGATAGGAAGCCGACAGGATCAGGAAGGCGCGGCCTGGATGATCAATGCCGATGAAGGAGCCGTTAACGACAAGGTTCAAGCTTTCCTCGCCGCGGTAATCGGGATGGGCGCGCCAGTTCACATCGCTCAACAGGCAGGCGGCGTGGCGCAGGCGTTTTTCCGTGTCGCTTTCCTCGAGCGGCGTCGAAGCCATGAAAACATCGGTCCAGCCGCATAATTCCTCCGCGTGAGCGGGCGAGCGGGCGAACAGGACATTGAATTCCTCGGCTGCGACCAGCAAGGGGTCAAGTCGGCGCGTTGCAGCGTCGAGCTTTTCATAAAGCAGGCCCTCGCGCACACCGGTCGTCGAGATCATGACCTTTTTGGGGTTGCCCTTGCGAATGATTTCGTCGAGCACCACGGCGCCGTAAGCGAGCAAGGGGCGACGCGCGGCATTCACCGATTCGATCGAGACCAGAGTATCGGTATTGACCTTTTCGACGAGGCTCGTCAGGTCGGAAGCATCCCGCGCGGCCATTGTATAACCGTGCATGATGTTCATCGGATAATTATGCTGGCTCATATGCAGCTTGGCGAGCGCGCGCCACGTGCCGCCCACGGCATAGAAAGTACGCCCCAGCATACGCTCCGGCAGCTTGGATTTGGCGAGATGCGCTCGGGCGATTTTCACGGCCTCGCGCAGGTTCTGGTTGGAGGCATCCATCAAAGCGAGGCCACCAAGCGGGAGAGTGGTCCCCTTGCCGATGGAATCGCCTTTGACGTCGATCAATTCGAGCGAGCCTCCGCCGAGATCGCCGACGACGCCATCGGGTTTCGCCACGCCGGAAAGGACACCCTGCGCCGAGAGCTCGGCCTCGCGGCTGCCTGACAGCAGTGAGATCGGCGTGCCGATCGCTTCCGTGGCGGCGGCCAGAAATTCGGCGCCATTGCTCGCGTCGCGCGCCGCGGCGGTGGCCAGCACATGGATCTCGCCGACTTCCATAATGCCGCAAAGGACACGAAAGCGGCGCAAGGCCATCAGCGCTTTTTCGACGCCGCTTTTCGACAAACGCCCGGTGGTGACGACACCGTGGCCGAGCGCGCAGAGGGACTTTTCGTTGAAGATCGTCCGTGGTGAGCGCGTCAAACGCTCATAGACGACGAGGCGGACCGAATTGGAGCCGATGTCGACGATCGCCACGGGCCGATCGATCGTCGTGGACAAGATGGCGGGGCGTGGTGGCACCATCATGGTGTCAATGTTTTTCCAACCGCTTGAAAAGCGTCTTTGGGCTTGATTCCTTGAGCGATTTGCCACGGCCTGAGAGACTCGGATTGGTCATGAAATAGGAATGGGCGTTGAAGATCTCTTCGCCCTTGCGCGGCGTTATGCGCGCGCTCGATCCATCAGGCAAGACGCGATAGCTCTGTTGGTTGTCGATCAGATTGGCGACCATGATCTGATCGAGCACTTGTTCATGCACAGTGGGGTTGAGAATGGGCATGAGAACCTCGACCCTTCGGTCGAGGTTGCGCGGCATCAGATCGGCGGAGGAAATATAGACGTGAGATTTGGGATGCGGCAATTCATGGCCGCCGCCAAAGCAATAGACGCGCGCATGTTCGAGGAAACGGCCGATGATCGATTTGACCCGGATATTGTCGGACAAGCCCGGAACCCCCGGACGCAGGCAACAGATACCGCGCACGATCAGGTCGATCGAGACGCCGGCCTGGCTCGCCTCATAAAGGGCGTCAATGATTTGTGGATCGACGAGGGCATTGCATTTGGCCCAGATCGAACCAGGCTTGCCGGCTTTCACATAGGCGATTTCATCGGCAATGTGCTGGAGCAGCCGCTCCTTGAGATTGATCGGTGAGACCGCCATGCGCTCGAGCCCGGCGGGTTCCACATAGCCCGTGATGAAATTGAAAATGCGCGCAACATCCCGTCCGATCGCCGGATCGGCCGTGAACAGCGAAATATCGGTATAGATCTTCGCCGTGATGGGATGATAATTGCCCGTTCCGATATGGCAATAAGTGACGAGACCAGTCCCTTCCTTGCGCACGACCATGGATAATTTTCCATGGGTCTTCAATTCGATAAAACCGAAGACTACTTGCGCGCCAGCGCGTTCGAGGTCACGTGCCCAGCGAATATTCGCCGCTTCGTCGAACCGGGCCTTGAGTTCCACCAGAGCGGTCACCGATTTGCCGGCCTCGGCCGCCTCGATCAGGGCACGCACGATCGGGCTGTCGGACGAGGTGCGGTAAAGCGTTTGCTTGATGGCGACGACATTGGGATCGGCGGCCGCCTGATTGAGATATTGCACCACCACATCGAAGGATTCGTAAGGATGGTGGACAGCGAGATCCTTCTGGCGGATGGCGAGGAAACAATCGCCGCCATTGTCACGCACCCGCTCCGGAAAACGTGGCGTATAGGGCTGGAATTTGAGATCTGGTCGGTCAAGGCTGACGAGTTCGGAGAGATCGTTCAGGGCGAGCATGCCATCGAGGATGGAGGTTTCCTCGGGAAAAACATCGAGCTCGGCCGCGACGAAACCGCGTAATCCTTCCGGCATCTGGCTGTCGAATTCGAGCCGGATGACCGATCCGCGCCGCCGCCGTTTCAAGGCGCTTTCGAATAGAAGGACGAGATCTTCCGCTTCCTCTTCGACCTCGAGATCGCTGTCGCGCAGAACCCGGAACAGACCATGGCCGCGCACCAGATAGCCGGGAAACAGACTCTGCGTGAAAAGACTGATCACGCTTTCAAGCGCGATATAACGCTGGCCGTCCTCGCCGAGATTATCAGGGAGATGAATGAAACGCTCGACCTTGGCGGGCAGGCGGATCAGCGCGTGCAATGTCTTGCGGTCGCCCGGACGCACCAGTTCGAGCGCCATGGTGAAACCGAAATTCGGGATGAACGGGAATGGATGGGCCGGATCGATGGCAAGTGGCGTGAGGATCGGAAAGATATGGGACAGAAAGTGCTGTTCCAGCCAGGGCCGCTCGGCCTTATTGAGATCGCGGCCATCGATGAGATTGATATGCGCGCTTTTCAGCTCGCGGCGCAATTCACGCCAGCGCCGCTGCTGCTCGGCGGCGAGAAGCGCCACCCGTTCGCGGATCTTGCCGAGTTGCTCGGCGGGGGTCATGCCATCTTGGGACGGGGTGGAAAGACCTTCGCGCACCTGCCCCCGAAGGCCCGCCACGCGGACCATGAAGAATTCATCGAGATTGGTCGCCGAGATCGACAGGAAACGCAATTGTTCGAGCAAGGGATGATTGCGGTTCGAGCCTTCCTGCAGAACACGCCGGTTGAATTCGAGCCACGACAATTCCCGGTTGATGAAACGGCGCGGCGAATGGGCGAGCTCTGCCGGAAACTGGGCGATTTCACCCAGTTCTTCCATGACAGGAATGGCAGCGGCGGGCGCCTTGGCGGTCGGATCGGCCTCATTATTATTGGTCGTCTCATCGACCTTGGCTTGAGCATCGTGGGCGTGGGCATCGGCCGGAGCTTGAGCTTCGGTCTGGGCTTTGGCCTTGGCCTGTGCAGCAATGGCCGCCTTGGTGAGCGGAGCCTCGACCGAAGAATTGGCGGCCTCAGCCTTGCTCGCGGCGGAAGACGTGGCCTTCTGGGCCGGTTTCGCGTCGGTGCCTTGTCCTTCGGTGTGGGCGCTCACTGCAATTCTCCTCGGGGCCCTGGTTTCGGCAATTTACGTCGTGAAAATCTGCGAAATTTGCCAAAACGACAGGTAAAATAAAAGAAGCGAGAATATTTCCCAGTCAAGGGAGCGGGGGAATAAGCGCGTTCGCTGGCGTAACCTTTACTATGTTTGATGACACCAGCGTGACGATACCGCCCTCTTCCGCATCGATTCATTCAGTTTGACGTCAGCTTCGCCGGGCTCGTGGAAGTCATCCGCCGGGTTTTACAAATTTGGTCCAGCTTTGCTCTCAAGTCGAGCGCCGTTTGGGGGGAGTGGATCGGGACGGCACGGGTATGGACGCCCCGAGCACCGAGGGCGGGAACAGGCGATCGACGACATCGCGCATGGCAAAGCTCGATTCGAGACGGGCGACATGGGGCAGGCGTGAGAGTTCGGTCCGGTAGATCGCTTCGAAATCCTCCATATCGCGGGCGAGGACCGTTAAAAGATAATCCGCGCTGCCGGACAAGAGATGACACCGCATGATGGAGGGGGAAAGCACGACGGCGCGCTCAAAGGCCTCCAGCGCCTCCTCTCTCTGACTATCGAGCGTGACGCGCACCAAGGCCGTCATTTTATAGCCGAGCCGGCGCGGATCCACCGCCAGATGATAGCCCTTGATCATGCCTTGCTCCTCAAGCGCCTTGAGGCGCCGGGCGCAGGCACTGGCCGATAGGCCGACGCGTGGCGCGAGATCGGCGATGCTGAGCCGGGCATCATCGGCGAGAGCGCGGAGAATGGCCTGGTCTAAACGGTCGAGCTCCATGGTGCGGGATTCCTGCGTATTTTTACAAAAATGCGCTATTATCTGGCAAAAATAAGTGGTTCCAGGCGAAAGAAGATCGGAAATTGCGTCAAGAGCGCATTATTATTGGATTTGCGTCAAGATCAAGGACGGACTGTGGCCTTGAGACGAATAGGAAGTCTTTTCAAGAAGACGGCATGATGCTCGGCAATGTTGGTTCGACGCATCATGCCGGAATGTCGGAGAGGGCCGGCGGCGCTTGGCCTATCTGAAAGGCAGGGAGTGAAGGATCATGCTGGTCGGGGTGCCGAAAGAAATCAAGGTGCATGAATATCGCGTGGGGCTGACGCCGGAGGCGGTGCGCGAATTCGTGGCGGCGGGCAATCAGGTCATCGTCGAGACGGGAGCAGGTGCCGGCATCAATACCACCGATGCTGTCTATAAAGAGGCGGGAGCGACGATCGTCCCGACGGCGGATGAGGTTTTCGCCAAGGCGGAAATGATCGTGAAGGTCAAGGAACCGCAACCGTCCGAATGGGTGAAACTGCGGGAAAATCAGATTCTCTTCACTTATCTGCATCTTGCCCCCGACCCTGAGCAGGCCAAGGGACTGCTCGCCTCGGGCGTTACCGCCATTGCCTATGAAACCGTGCTGGGGCCAGATGGGACGAGCCTGCCGCTTCTCGCGCCAATGAGCGAAGTGGCTGGCCGTCTTGCCATCGAGGCCGCCGGATCCGCGCTTCAGCGCCATAGCGGCGGGCGCGGCATGTTGCTCGGCGGCGTGCCGGGTGTTCTGCCGGCCAAAGTCATGGTGCTTGGGGGCGGCGTGGTCGGCACGCATGCCGCCCGCATGGCGGCGGGCCTCGGCGCCGATGTGATCATTCTCGACCGTTCCCTGCCCCGCTTGCGCCAGCTTGATGAGTTGTTTCAGGGCCGGGCCAAGACGCGCTTTGCGTCCTCCATGGCGATCGAGGAGGAAGTTCGCGCTGCTGATGTCATCATCGGCGCGGTCCTCGTGCCGGGGGCCAGCGCACCGCGCCTGGTGACCGAAGCCATGCTGAAAACCATGAAGCCCGGCGCTGTGCTGGTTGATGTTGCCATCGATCAAGGCGGATGTTTCGAAACCTCGCATGCCACGACGCATGCCGCGCCGACCTATGTGGTTGATGGCATCGTGCATTATTGTGTGGCGAATATGCCGGGCGCCGTGCCCTATACATCGAGCCATGCCCTGAACAATGCCACCCTACCCTATGGACTGGCGTTGGCGGCCGGTGGGATCAAGGGCATTGCCGGCCATCCAGGCCTTTTATCCGGGCTCAACGTCCATCGTGGTCAATTGACGCATCCGGCTGTGGCCGCGAGCCTCAAGCTCGATCTTAAACCCGCTGAAAAGGCTTTGGCCGCAGGCTAAATCAGCCGCCATTAGGGTAAAAAGTCCGGCCTGCTTAGCAGGCCGGATTTGTCGGCCGGCGCGATCAATCCGGCTTGAATTGACCTTCGAAGACATAAGTGGACAGCGGATTCCGGCTGCTTGGAACTTCGCGCGCCTGCAAACCTTCCGGCAGGATGGATTTATCGGCCCGGCGGCCGAGCGCAAAGGCCAGTTCGACGCGATAATCATCTGGAATATTCAGTTCCAGCGCGGCGCGTGGAATATCGAAGCCCGTCATGGCATGCACGGCATAGCCGAGCTTGGTCGCCTGCAAGGCGAGAAAGCCCCAGGCGGCACCGGCATCCACCGAATGGCTGTGCGATAAGACAGGCTCCGTCTTCCCCGGTGGAACGAAGGTCTTCTTCGAGATGAGAAGAGACAGGACCGCCGCATTCTTGGCCCAGGATTGGTTGAATTCAATGAGCAGGCCGAGGAGCGTGGCGAATTCCGGCGTGCCATGGCGAGCGAAAAGGAACCGCCACGGCTGCGAATTATAGGCGGAGGGTGCCCAGCGGGCCGCCTCGAAGATCGTGTGGAGATCAGTTTCGGGGATCGGTTCGGGACTGAAGGCACGCGGCGACCAACGTTCAAGAAAAACGGTTTCGACCGGATGGTCCGCTTTACGGAGATTGGCTTGAGTCATGGCTATCTCTTGGATGGAAATGCTGCCCGAGGAAAAATCTTGGCAGGATGGTCACAGATATCACTGAATCTCGCCTGGCCGATGACAACCCGCGTGATCCTGGGGGCTTCAGGGCTCAGGATTGTGGTCCATGCCCTCTTTCCGTCGTCAACGAAGATGCTCAGGAACGGATGAGGATGGATGACAGAGCAAGACGCAGATGGATTCAATATTGCTCTATTTTCTTCGGCTTATGGAATGATCTTCTCGTGAAGCATGATGGGGGACACCTCCATCATGCTTCACAGCGTTCTTTCCGTTCAAGTCTCAATGCTTGGTGTAGATCTGATCGAACACGCCGCCATCCGCGAAATGGGTCGATTGGACCTTGGTCCAACCGCCGAAATCCTGATCGACCGTCACGAGCGTCGCCGGTTTGGCGAGGCGAGCGAGATCTTCCGGCGCGGCAGCTGCTGGATTGATCGGGTGATAGTAATTCTTGGCGATGATGGCCTGCGCCTTCGGCTGATAGAGAAAATCGAGATAGCCTTCCGCCACCTTGCGGGTTCCCTTGTGGTCGACATTGCCATCGACCAGGGCAACGGGAGGTTCGGCGAGGACGGAGACCGACGGCACGACAACATCGAATTTATCCTTGCCGAATTCCTCACTGGCTAGAAAAGCGTCATTCTCCCAGGAGATCAGGACATCCCCAAGACCGCGCTGGGCGAAGCTGATCGTCGAGCCGCGCGCGCCGGTGTCGAGCACCGGCGTGTTGCGATAAAGCGCGCCGATAAAGTCGCGGATCTTGGCGTCATCCCCTCCGAAAATCTTATTGGCATAGCCCCAGGCCGCCAGATAGTTCCAGCGGGCGCCGCCTGAGGTTTTGGGATTGGGCGTAATGACAGAGATGCCCGGCTTGACGAGATCATTCCAATCTTTGATCCCCTTGGGATTGCCCTTGCGGACGACAAAGACGATCGTCGATGTGTAGGGCGTGGAATTATGCGGTAGACGTTTCTGCCAATCGGCGGGAATTTTACCGCTCTTGGCGGCGATGGCGTCGATATCAGCGGCAAGCGCCAGCGTGACGACATCAGCATCGAGTCCGTCGATAACGGCGCGAGCCTGGGCGCCGGAGCCCCCATGCGAGGCGCGAACCGTGACAGTCTCGCCCGTCTTGGCCTTCCAATCCTGAACAAAAGCCTCGTTGATGGCGCGGTAGAGCTCACGCGTTGGATCATAAGACACATTCAGCAAAGCGGTTTCCGCTTGCGCTGAGAGCGCTGCGGAGAAGGAGCCGAGGAGGATGAACGCGGCTCTCAATGATTGACGGCGCCGATGGGTCAGGGATTGGAACATGAGTCACCCAGGTTGATTAATCCAGTAAATCTATAAAAATATAGAAATCTGTCAAGCTTGCCGTCTTTTTGTATTTTATTATTGAAGAACAATGAATTATGAACGTTTATTCAATTCCGGATTGAGATAGGCCATGTCTTTTGCAGGCTAATGTTTCAATTTAGCATTATTTTATAAAATATTGATATAATTTTATTATTATAAATTTTGATCCTTATGCTCAGGTTTCCATGTGATTTCAAGGGGTCCGCGCCAGCGTCCGTGACGCCAGGGTTGCAGCCGGGGCACATTGGCATCGAGCTGGTCGGGCACGGGATCATAGCCCGCCGTGCCCCAGGGATGGCAGCGTGACAGGCGCGCGAGCCCTATGAAGAGACCTGCCCAAACCCCATGCCGGGCCAGGGCCTCGTCCATATAGGCGGAGCAAGTAGGCAGATGACGGCATTGTGTGCCGACGAGGGAAGAAAAGGTGAGCTGGTAAAAACGGAGCAGCTTGCGCAGGCCGCGCACGGGCAGGCTCCCTGTTTGGGACCGCCCGGTGGAGGAGAGAGAACGGACAAAACGTCTCATCCGTATGGGTCCTTTCGACCGGACAGCAAGTCCGGGAGCAGTAATTAACTACGCGTTTGGAAGAAAACGGTTTTATCGACAAGTTATCGCGATTTCCCTCTCAAGATCCTGTTTCCGGCAGGTCCGAAAAAGGGGAGCAATGGAGCAATAATCTCGGGCCGCATTCTTGACCACCGTGAAAGGGTATCCTTGAGGAATGGTCTTGTATTGACTAGAGCCGGGATATGAGTTTGGCCCCGTAAGGCCAGGATCAAGAACGAGTGTTGCAGATATACACTGGTCGAAACCGGCTGGAGTGCCCATAGTGGCTCTGCAACGAATCTGTGCATCAGAGTGCTTGAAGTGTCTTTTTGCAAATCCCTGCGAGCCGCGCTCCTTCTTTTCCTCGGGACGCAAGCCTCGATGGCCGCGGATCTGACCCCTCCAAAAGCGGCGACTCCGAAAGTGACGACGCAGGAGGCGCCGGAAAGTTGGTATGTCACCTTGGGCCTTGGCCCAGAAATGGTGCCTTCCTTTCCCGGTTCAAAGGGATTTCGAGCGGTTCCGACAGCCCATTTCGGTTGGGGCAAGTCCGATCCTTTCTACGCGCCCGATGACGGTTTCGATATCGCGCTGCTCGATCTCGGCTGGCTCCGGGCTGGCCCGGATGCCCGCTTGCGTGAATCCCGGACGCTGGGCAATGGCAACGCCAATTTCTATGGCTTGCACAATATCGACTGGACGTTCGAAATTGGCGGATTCACCGAGGTGTGGCTTGCTGATTTCTTGCGCACCCGCTTGGAATTGCGTCAGGGCGTGAATGGCCATAAGGGCCTGGTCGGCGACGTCATGATCGATTACGTCTATCGCCAGGGCCCGTGGACCTTCTCTATCGGTCCACGCATGGCCTTGGGCAATAATACCTTCATGAAGGCCTTCTTCTCTGTGACGCCCCAGGAAGCCGCGCTGAACGGACGCGTCTATCCTTATAATGCGTATGGCGGCATGACCTCGTTCGGTGCTCTCACATCCATCAAATATCAGTTCAACGAGGCCTGGAGTTTCAATCTGTTCGGCGGCTATCAGCGCCTGATGGAGAGCGCGGCGGAAAGCCCAATCCCCAATCGGCTCGGATCCAGCAACCAATATACGGTTGGCGGCATCATCGCCTATACGTTTGATCTCAAACAAGCGACCCATGCCATCGGGCTCGATTTCTAGGCATCGACCCTAAATGGAAATATCCCGCAGAGGGAATCTTGCGCGTTCTCAAAACGCTAGAGCCTATTTCAGATTCTGATCCTGGTTTAACGGATTGGCTCTAGCGCCTAAATCCCAAAAGAACATCTTATCCGCAGCTTAAGACGCCGCGGAAGCGGCATCGGCGGCATCGATCTGATTGAGACAATCGACGATGGCCTCGAAGGTCAGAAGCGTGGACGTGTGCCGGGCCTTGAAATCACGGACTGGTTCGAGCACCGCGAAATCAGCCCATCGTCCCTCTGGCGGCGCGCCATTGGCTTTGAGCATGGCCCGCATGGTCTCCCGCAGGGCTCGCAATTCCGGCCCCGTCGAGCCGATCACATGACGCGCCATAATGGAAGCCGCCGCCTGGCTCAAAGCGCAGGCTTTGACGTCATGGGCGAAATCGACCACCTTGCCATCCTGCATCTTGAGATCAACGATGATCGTGGAACCGCAGAGCTTGGAATGAGCCTTGGCGCTGGCGTCCGGTTTTTCGAGTCGTCCGAGCCGTGGTATGTTCCCTGCTAGATCAAGGATCTGTTGGTTGTAAAGATTGGTCAGCATCGATTCCGCTTCGGTTCGGGTGACGGCCAAGATAACATCCTATATAGGGATGGGGAGCTTGGCGAACGAGGTCCCGATTTTTGGTTTGAAGCTCTAGCAAATATTATCCCAGGTACGCATCTCTAGCCCGTAACGGTGCCTGGGCCAAAAGCAGCAGCGGGCTTTTCCTCTTAACTTATCGGGAGGCGCCACATGGATGACGTGGTTAAGTCCTTACTCCAAAGAACGACTTCTTCCTTGACCAAACCTGCTCCTGCCCGTCCCTCTCGCGAAGAGGCCGAGGCCGCCGTCGAAGTGCTGTTGCGCTGGACGGGCGATGATCCATCCCGCGAGGGTTTGCGCGATACGCCAAAGCGCGTCGTCAAGGCTTTCGAGGAATTCTTCTCCGGCTATAACGCCGACGCGTCCGATGTCCTTTCGCGCGTCTTCGAGGAGGTGCACGGCTACGACAATATGGTGCTCGTGCGGGACATTCCTTTCTCGTCCCACTGCGAGCATCATATGGTGCCCTTCTTCGGGGTCGCCCATATCGGCTATTATCCTTCGGAAGCCGGTGTGATCGGGCTTTCGAAGCTCGCCCGCCTGGTCGATATTTTCGCCAAGAGATTGCAGACTCAAGAGGCTTTGACCGCTCAGATTATTGGGGCGATCGACGAGCATTTGCAGCCCCGCGGCTGCGCCATTATGCTTGAGGCGGAACATATGTGCATGTCGATGCGCGGAGTGCAAAAACACGGCACATCTACGCTCACAACGCAATTTACAGGTGTTTTCAAAAACGATCCGGCCGAGCAGGTTCGCTTCTTCGGCATGGTCCGCAACCCGAAGAGTTGACAGCTAGAGCCTCAACCTCGAACATCCGTTTTTGGTTAACGCTCTCTTCGAAAATGTATCAAATCGATCCCACAAATGGGATCGATTTCGGTTTGACACTTCGCTGCGAGTCTCGATTTATGGGCTTTCAGCTAATTTTACGCCCATGAAAGAAACGTCCAGCCTCGTATATTTACTTTTGTTATTGATTTTTCTTAAAAAGACAAGGTTAAGCGAGCCACTAGAGGTGGCTGTATTTTCACGTGGATTCGTCAAGTGACCAATCAGCCGGAATCCCAATTGCTGCTCAGGCGCAAGCGTTGTGATATTGATATCGGAAACATGCTCTGGACATTGATTTGCGAAGTTGATTGAATAAACACACGTTCCGAGCCCATGCACCTCGAAATTTGGCAATGAAGCAGGCGGGTCCGAGAGTTCAAGGCTTGAAAGGGAAGGAATAATTTGAAGATAGGCCTCTTCTGCTGAATGGTTCACTACGCTTACACTCGCATAGACTATTTTAGAGTGTGGATCGAATACGAACTCCCTGACCGTAAATTGGAGACTGGATCGCTCGGCCTGTGGCATTGGAGTCTGATCTGAAATTGAGGCTTCGGCCACCTGCACGTATTTGGCAGGCGCGCATGGACCCGATACAGCAACATGATTATTGTTGCCTTGGACTAGGATTGTGCAGTCGCCCGAATTATGGGCTGATTCTGGCTGTCCTACACCAGCGGCAGGCAAGAATATTGTAGCGGCACCAACGGCGATTGTGGTCAATCTTTGCTTAAAACACTTTGGCATTATTACTTTCCACTATTAATGGAAATAGAATTTCCTACTCCACGAATGATATTAACATTGTTGCCATTGTTTATGATGGAATTCGAAGTGCTCTCTCTGTCAATGGGCTCTGGCGGTTGGGCAAACTTTCCGTATAATTCAGAGATCATTTTCAATTGGTTTGCTTTGGAAATGCTTTTGTCATCAGCCAGAGTTTGACATTGTAAATAGAGTATCCTCTCCCACATATAGACTGAACTGGCATTCGGGAATTGCTGGATGACGCTCGTCGCTACCGTTCTGTAGGTATGTTCCGCCGAGCCGCCTACCCCCGCCAATTTTTTGAACAGACCGTCGACGGCAGCGTTGAGTTTCCTTGTCGACGAAATATCCGTATTTTGAGGAGGAGTTGGGCTCAATTCCCTACAGTCTAGAGCGGATACCGAACTGGCCGGCAGCATCATCGTCAGGCTCAATAGAGGGATTAAGCTGCGCATTTGAGCTCCCATCTCTTTGCCGCGCTTCCATGGCAGAGTCATGCAGCCAGAGACATCGGCCGTGAACTACTGAGACGTTTGCTCATCTCTGCTGTCTACGCTTAGATATTTAGACCAGCGTTGATGGTTCGGATCAAGCTTGAAATACCTTCGCTCTCTCGTCGCGATTTTGTCGACGCAACCAACCGTGTGATTGCTTCAGAGGGCGAAGCCTTGACCTTACACTGTTTCCGACACGCCCATTTTGCTCTATCTTTTAAGCTGGATTATAAAATCCAGTAAAATCAATCATTCGTAGTGACAGGCTCAAGATGACAATGCCGGCGGCGGTTTTCCCCAGCGCAGACAGCAAGGCGGACCTTGAGGAAGGGACGAGGTTCACGCCGCGTTTCGACAAGGATGGTCTGATCACCTGTGTGACATTGGACGTGCGTGACGGCCAGATCCTGATGCTCGCCCATATGAATGCCGAATCGCTCCGGCTCACGCTGGAAACGGGAGAGGCCTATTATTGGTCACGCTCACGGCAAAAATTGTGGCGCAAGGGTGAGACCTCTGGTCAGATTCAGAAGGTTAAGGCGATTCACACCGATTGTGACCAGGACGCGCTGCTTCTCAGCGTCGAGCCCGGCGGCGATGGCGGAGCTTGTCATACGGGGCGGAGAAGTTGTTTCTATCGCCGCGTCATCGCGGGTGAGAAAGGAACCGGGCTAGTTTTCGAGGAGGAGACCACAGCCGATGTTTCAGCAAAAGAGCATCCCGCTCACTGACCGGCCTGTATCAGTCCAAGGTGCGACGAAACGGGCATGAAGCCGTTGAAAAATTCGCTTGGACATTGAATTGAAAAAAGTGGGCAAACGTGTCCAGGCTTAAAAATGAGCCGGGAGCGAAATCCCTTACCGACGCCGAATGCATCACATCCGGCGGCGGTCATTGTTAGGCCATCGCGATATATTCGAGAATGGCGTTTTTCTCTTTTTCCATTTCCTCAAGGCGATATTTGACCACGTCGCCAATAGAGACGAGGCCGCACAGGCGCCCATTCAAAAGGACAGGGAGGTGGCGGAAACGACCCCTGTTCATCTTGCTGACAGTCTCGTGAACGGTTTCGTCCTCGCTGACTGTGACGACATGGGACGTCATATGCGTCGAAACGGCATCTTCCAAGGCAATGGGGCCGCGCTGGCCGAGGGCCATAACGATATCGCGTTCTGAAATAATGCCAAGCAGATGGCCATGGGCGTCGGTCACGACCACTGCGCCAATCTTATTCTTCATTAAGATTTCGGTAACTTCAAGCAAGGTACGATGCGGCTGGACGCCGATGACACCTCGTCCCTTGGTCGCGAGAATGCGCGCGACGGTCATTTGCAATCCTCCCATTGTTGCATGAGGCCCGATCATGTTGATCTGATTCGGTGTTCACGCTCTTCGATTTTGAAGTTTCACCAGGCTTGTTTCTGAGTAGAAACAGGTTTGCACCTCGTGCCGCTGGGTTTAAACACCCTATTATGGTCCAGCATGCCCTGATTTTGCTTGGCGTGCAAGCTGTAAACAATGGCCTCTGGCTCACGGCATTCCTTGAAAATAAGACGCAATGGGCGCCCCGCCAGAGGGGCTTAACCAAAACCTTGAAATTTTTTGGCTTCAGCGCTGCTGCGGAATCGTACCGGCGGCGCCAGCGGTGCCGGCCGGGCCGTTATTATTGCCATTGTTGCTATCGTTGCCGTTGCTGCCATCGTTGGCGGGCTGCTTCATCGGCTGCCGTGCAATGATCGGAAAGATCAGAGGGGGCACGGGTTTGACGCCATTATTCACAGGCGTTGCGCGCAAAATCACTTGTTTCGGCAATTCCTGCCTGCCCTGCCCCGCGTCTGCCTTTCGATCATCTCGTCGGTCATCATCCCGTCGCTCCCGCTCGATAATTGTGAAACGCAGCCGATAGGGTCCGTCCAACAGGACCAAGCCACCGGAGCCGGCACCATCGGAAGCGCCCCCCTCGTTCGCAAAAAAAGCCGGATCGAAGGCTGTGGCCCGGCGTAGCAGCCGATCACCTCGCGCATTTTGTTCGATAAACAAGTGCACGTTCTGCAAGCCGTCTCGGCGGCCGATTTGTTGCCCACGCCGCACGAATGACAAGGCATTGGCGCTGGCCGTGAAAGCGAGTGAAGGAGGGTCACCCGCCCCGACCGCTAGCGGGAGGCTTTCCTCCAGGTCCTGGGTGAGGCGTAAAGTGGCAAGCATCCATTGATCCTGCCATTCTGGAGCCCCCTGCCCCTTCCACCAATGAGCAAGAAGATGATCAAGAGCGGGAATCACGGAAGCCATCAGAAAGGCGGCTAAAGCAAGCGCGACCATGGTCTCGACCAGGGTGAAGCCCGCGCATTTCTTATCTGCTGGTCTCGTATCCTCCACGCTTTTCTCCGATATCCTCTTATTCTTGTTCTTGCGATGGGCGGATGAATGCGAGCTTGGCTGTTGCATAATTCAGCACATGACCGGACGGTGTCGTGAGATGGATGCGCGCCTCGACTCTGGCAATGACCGGGGGTGGTCCTTTATCTTCTCCAGGCTTTTGAGCTGCTCCGGGCTGTTGAGCATTATTGGCCGCGGCATTTTGATCCTGGCTCGGCATGGGGGCCGGAGGAAAAGCGGACGGCCGCGTTTGCACCTGAACGGGCCGGGTCTCGATGCGATAATGAAAACCTGCACGGGTTCCAGTCAGGTCGGTGAGTTGGTTCTCGCGCCATTCCATCGCCAAAGTCCGCGCGAGCACTATGCCACGGAGGGTCGTTTCACCAAGATCGGAGGACGCTCTCGCCGAGATGAAACCACGCGTCAGGACGGCCATAAAAATCGCGGCGACGGCGAGCGCGGCCAGGGTTTCGACCAAGGTGAAACCGCGAGAGCCCTGCCTGTTTCCTCCGAACCGGAAGATCTTGGCCATTCCCAGCGATGCTTTGGGAGCTGAGAAAGTATCCGTTCCCGTTTGGTCAGAACCTTCCGGCCCGTCCAAAGGCTGATGGGTGCCGCAGCGTGGCAGGGGCTTTGACAGATCGATCATTGGCGCGCGTCGGCCTCTCCCCGTTGAATATCCACTGCGCCTGTCGTTCCATTGACGCGCAGCCGGACCACGCGTCGCGCTTGTTGGAATTTCAAGATAGCGCCGCAATTCTGCCCGTCGGGCTGGAAGATCAGCGTGAGGGTGGCGCCTTGTGTGTCACAGCCATTGCCGGCCGTCATGTCGATGGCGAGATCGACGGGAAAGGTGACCGTATCGCGAGTCCCGCTGAGTTGACGCCTATTTGGATCGAAACGGGCCGCTGCTGGCCGCCCCGCCTCAATCGCCGCCGATCTTGTATCGCGCAAGGTCGCCGCTGATCGTGCCAGAAGAGCCTCCAGAGGCAAGGTTGAGGTTCTTTGCGCGACCCAGGGCAAGATCAGGGCGAAGAGCAGGCCTGCGATAGCGAGCGCAGCAACAATTTCGAGCAGGACAAAGCCTGCCCGAGCCTCGTGCCGTAGCGTCTCGGCTTTTTCGTCTACCAACTGGTCACGGCTCCAGCGCCAGGCTCAGTGGAACCCTCGCGCCCGCTCGGGCCAAGCGAAACGATATCATAAGGCCGGCCATTAGCGCCGGGAGAACGATAAAGATAGGGATGGTTCCAGGGATCACGCGGGACGCTTGTCCCCTTCAGATAGGGACCGTTCCAATTGCTTTGTCCCGGCGGTGGTGCAGACAGCGCCATCAACCCTTCATTGGTGGACGGAAAGCGGCCGGCATCCAGGAAATAAAGATCGAGCGCGTTCTTGAAACTTTCGATCTGGATATGCGCCGTTTTGACTTTTGCTTCGGAGAGCTGGCCGAGCACGCGCGGTGCGACGAGACCGACGAGAAGGCCGATGATGGCAAGAACGACAAGCATTTCGACGAGGGTGAAACCCGCTTTGGACGCGGATGCCACATCAGCCTGGGCCGGCTCGCGTCGCTTGTCCCATAGTCGAAGAAAATGGAGCGGCCGGATCAAACGAATGTCATTCATGGACAAGGTCCCTTGTTGCGGGTCGAGAAGACTTTTTGGGCAAAGATAATGTCGATCGCTTGACGTTGATCGACCGGCCCTCGATCAAGTGGCCATCTGGTCGATGCCCACGATCGTTGACATGATGGCGGCCATCATGGCGCCGATCATGCCGGCGATGAAGAGGATGGCAGCGGGACCAATGATATCGGTCAAGCGGACGAGGCTCTGTTCCAGTTTCAGCGTATAGAGCGCCCCTGCCTCTGTCGCGACCTTGGCCAGTTCACCTGTCTCCTCGCCGATCCGGAGCATGCGCTGGGCGACTGGCGGGAGAAGATTCACGGCACTGACCGCCTCATGCAAACGTTTGCCTTGCCGGACCGCGTCGCCGATCAGAGCGAAGCGTTGTTTGACCGTGGGGCCGAGACAATTTTCGATCACGCGCAAGCTTTCAGTCATCGGCACGCCCTGCCGAACCAGAATGGCGAGGGTCGAGAAAAAGACGGCGGAGCGCCGCATATCGGCAAGGCCTCGAATGATCGGCAGACGCACGCAAATATTCGCCAGCCAGGTCTTGGCTGATGTGCTGCGTGAAATCAGAAAACCGGCAAAGACGAGAGACGGCAAGCCGATCAACACCCAAGATTCCCATTCAACAAGCCAATGCGACAGACCGAAGACGGTCGCCACGAGGACGCCGGGATCACCCGACCCCTCGGAGACGACACCGTCGAATTGCGGGATGACTTGCAAAAGAAAAAACAGAAGAACCAGAAACGCGGAAATCGTGAGGAAAGCAGGATAACGGAGCGCGGCGGAGACTTTGTCGGAGAGCGCTTGATCGCTGGCGCGCTGCTTGGCGACCGCCGCGAGCATGCCGTCGAGATCGCCGACCGTCTCAGCCACCTCGGCGAGAGCGGCGATCAGGGGACCGAACACTTCCGGACGCTGCCGTAACGCTTGCGAGAAACTTTTTCCTTCGAGGAGAGCACCGCGCAAGCTCGTCACCGCCCGCGCCAGGGGTTTCGGCAAGCCATGGGCGCCAAGATCGAGGGCTTCCACAAGCGGGAGACCGCTGCGCAGCAGAAGCGCCAGTTCGTTGAGGAAAGATGTCACGGCAACGGGCTTGACCGTGCCGGTCAAGGCAATCAGCTGACGTTTCGGGCGGATTTCACGATGGGCGACGAGAACGAGATTACGCCGCTCGAGCTCGCGCATGACGGCGGCGAGATCGGGGAGTTCGCGCTCCTCCTCGATCGATCGGCCATCGAGCGAAAGTGCTTTGTAACGATAAACCGTCACCGTTCGCTCACCTTCTCGAAAAGACCATGGTTTTCGATATATTTTTTTCTACAGCGTGAAAAGGAAATCTCATCTTATTGTCTGAGATTTGTCTGAACCTGGAGTGTCAGAGCCTGGCTCATGGGCGGTCCAGGAAGCCAGCGTAATTCTCCTTTACCCTTATGGCTCTTTTCAGAACAGAAAATCAGGCCAGAACGAAATCAGGATTGCGCGACGACGCGGAAAACTTCGTCGATCGTCGTTTGACCCAGGCGGCAGCGGGCGAGACCGTCGTCCAGCATGGTCTGCATGCCCTGCGTCCGGGCCGTCTGAACGATGATACCCTCATCCGCTCCATTCAAGATCAGCCGCCGAATCTCGTCGGTGATTTCCAGCACCTCGAATAAGGCGCCACGCCCGCGATAGCCGGTATGAGCACAACGCTCGCAACCCACCGCGTGGTGCAGGATGGTACCGATCTCGAAGCCGAAGGCCGTGAGACGGGGGTCCTCCTCGAGATCTTGCTGTGTCACGGCCGCCGGTTTCTTGCAATCGGGACAAAGATTGCGTGCGAGACGCTGGGCCACCACAGTGGTCAAAGTGGACGCGACGAGAAAGGGTTCGATCCCCAGATCGGTGAGGCGATTGAGCGCCGCCGCCGCGCTATTCGTATGCAGGGTACTGAGCACAAGATGGCCGGTCAGAGACGCTTGCATGGCGATGCTGGCGGTTTCGCCATCGCGGATTTCGCCGACCATGATGACATCGGGATCCTGACGCAGGAACGCGCGCAGGGCGTTGGCGAAGGTCAAACCGATCGCGGAGCGAACTTGAGACTGGCTGACGCCGGGGAGCTCATATTCGACCGGATCCTCGATCGTCAGGATTTTGCGGCTCGTGTCATTCATTTCCGCAATACTGGCGGCAAGCGTGGTCGTCTTGCCGCTTCCCGTCGGCCCCGTGACGATCAGCAGACCATGCGGCCGCCCGAGTTGCCGGCGCAACACGGCTTCATCGCGTGGACTGAAGCCGATTTTGCCGAAGGCGACGAGCGTGGAATTGCGCTCGAGCAGACGCAGAATGGCGGCTTCTCCGCCCATGGTCGGCATGGTCGCCACGCGGAGGTCGAATTCGCGCCCGCGCACTTGCATGCGGGCGCGTCCATCCTGGGGCAAGCGGTGTTCGGCGATGTTCAGGCCGCTTAGGATTTTCACCCGCGAGACGAGCGCGCGAGCGGAAACGTTTTGAGGAACGGGCATCAATCGCAGGATGCCATCCACGCGGATGCGGACACGAAGCTCGCGTTTGAGAGGTTCGATATGAATGTCGGTCCCGCGCCAGGTCACGGCACGTTCAAAAATCTGTTCGAGAGCCTGCACGACGGGGGCGCCGCTTGCGAGATCACGCAAGCTTTCGGCATCCTCGGCGGTCACATCCGGGCTCTGGCTATCTCCGGCCTGGGCTTCCGTCTCCGTTTCCCGCGTCGATACGAGATCGAGAATTGTTTCAATATCCTCGCGGGCCGCCGTCGCAATGGCGATGTCACCGGCAAGCGTCAGCCGCAGGGCATCAATGGGTTCCGGTCGGTTTGGATCAGCGGCGGCGATCCAAATGGCGCCATTTTCCGCCCGAAAAGGAAAAAGCCCCGACTCGCGCAAAAAAACCTGGGAAAATTGCCCAGCCAATGAAGAGGCCGCCTGCATCATGGCTAGACTTATGCGAGGCGGGTCGGAACCTTCATCCGGAATGGATAAGGTCAGATCGCCGTCCGCTACATCCGTTCCCGAAACGGGCAGAGCCAAATCACTGGTTTTGTCGACGTCCATCAATGGCTTCATAAGTTTGACATTTTGCAAAAATATAGGACAGAGCCCGGCTCATTCTCCACTGTTACCCAGCGGAGAATGCTATCCTTGGCCAGGAATCGATATTATCATCGATTGTATTCTGGGATCTCTGCTTTATCGAGAAAGATCCGGCAACCTTATTTGAGGGCTGAGGAGAGCAGAAGTCAGCTTGCATTATGCTTGAGCTTATAGGATTTAAGCTGAATTATATCCAAATGGCATGTGCCAAGAATTTGACGACTAAATTTAACGATCCAATTTAACGGTAAAAAGTTTGAAAGTTCGATGACAAACTGATGCAGGAGTTAAAGTGAAAGCCTCCGCTTGCACTGACGATGGGCTGAGTAATATGGATTCTTATAGCCTATCTGGCAGGTTATGGCGGGTTTTTACGAAAAATCGTAACCCTGCGATTATCGTTCAAGTCGCTTTAATATTCGCTCTTGCCACAATGCTGGCCGCTTGCAACGGACTCACAGAGTCCGAAGTCAAGGCTTCCTTCGATAAGGCGAATGGCTTTGGCGGGCAGGATCTGGCTGCGCGTTCCAGCACGAATGGAAACGATACCTTTGGCGCTTCGCCGCTCCCCGCGGCTCCGGGACCCATCATTTCTCGCGGAGGAATCGCTGGCGCTGCCCAAGCCAATGCGAGCGATTTCGCGGAAAACGGCGCGAGCGCGGTTACGGGTAATGTCACGCTGACGCCTGTGGAGAGCGCGGGCGATTATCAATTGAATTTCGAAAATGCCGATGCCACGGCCGTCATCAAGACCGTGCTGGGCGATGTCCTGCAGGTCAATTACGTCATCGATCCGCGCGTGAATGGGCAAATCAGCTTGACCTCATCCCGGCCGGTTCCGCGCAAATCCCTGGTGGGATTGTTGGAATCGGCCTTGAGCGGGATCAATGCCGTCATCCTCAAGCAAAACGGCCTTTACCGGGTCGTGCCGGCCGGCGACGCCACCACGATTCAGAATGTCCACTACCATGAAGCGGGCGAAGGCTTTGGCGTGACGGTCATCGGCATGAAGAATGTCCCCGTCGCGCTGGCCGGACGCGTTCTCGAAGGATTGGGGAGCCGTGGCGGCTCGGTCCGGATGGAGGCCGATTCCAATCTTCTGATCGTTCAGGGAACGGCCTCAGAGCGGCAGGCCGCGCTCGATGCGGCCTCCATGGTCGATGTCGATTGGCTCAAAACCCGGTCCGTCGCCATTCTGCCTCTCACCAATTCGGCGCCGGACACGGTCATTGCCGAAGTCCATCGTATCCTTGGCACCGGCGAAGGCGGTTTGAGCAAGGATATTGTCCAGATGCAGCCGATCAACCGGCTGAACGCGGTGCTGGCGGTTTCGCGAAACCATGCCGCGATCGATAAAGTGACGCGGTGGGTCGCCAAGTTGGACAAGGCGGATTACGCCGCCCTTGGCGTCAACGTGTACAAGCTGCAATATGCCAATGCCAAAAACGTCGCGGCCATGCTGAACCAGATCTATGGCGGCAGCGGCGGCCAAACCGGCCAGGATCAGGATAAAGACGTTTTGCAACCCGGTGAGACGTCCACCACGGGTGCGCAGGCTGGAGGATTCGGGACCGGCACAGGAAGGACCGGTGGGGGCTTTGGTCAAAGCAGCGGGGTGTCCTCCGCAAACCCGAGTTCCTCGGGACAATCCTCTTTTGGATCGACACAGCTTGCCAGCGCGTCATCCAATTCTTCTTTCGGGACAAGCCCCTTCGGCAGCTTAAAGACAGGAGCGGCCGGCCAGGGTGGATCGTCGACGGGGCAAGACGATTCGGGCGGGCTCGGCGGCGGCGGTGCGGGCAAAGGGAAGAACATACGCATTACGCCCGATATTTCGACCAATTCGCTGCTGATCCACGCCAATCGGCTCGATTATCGGTTGATCGAACACACGATTCACGCCATGGACCGGCCACCGGTCCAGGTTGAGATCGAAGTGACCGTCGCCGAGGTCACCCTGACGGATGCGCTCAATTACGGCGTACAAGCCTATCTCAACAGTTCCGCCGGCTCGTTGCAGATGCTTGGAAGCGCCGGTATTTCCAATGCCAGCATTCCCCTGGTCACGCCCCATCCGGCGGTGAACCTGATGATCGGTCAGATCGCCAATCCGCGTGTGGTGATCAATGCTTTGTCGAATATCACGGATGTCAAGGTTCTCTCGACACCTTCGCTCGTCGTGCTCGACCGGCAGCCCGCTGTGCTGCAGGTGGGTAATCAGGTGCCCATCCTCAGTCAGCAGGCAACCTCGACACAAACGGCGAACCCGGCGATCGTCAACAGTGTCGATTACAAGGATACCGGCATTATCCTGAATGTGCTGCCGCGTGTGAATGCCAATGGCGTGGTGGCGCTGGATATCGAGCAGCAAATCAGCGCGGTGACAAACCCCGACCCGACGAATTTGACACCGACGATTTCGCAACGGCGGGTTCGCAGCACCATCGCCATTCCCAATGGCCAGACGGTTCTGCTCGCCGGCCTGATCCAGGAAACAACCAATGGAACCCGGTCCGGCCTCCCCATCATCAGCAAGATCCGTTTCCTGAACGATCTCGTCACCAATCATAATTCATCTGACAGCCGCACCGAATTGATCATGTTCATCAAGCCTCAGATCCTCCGCAATGGTTTCGACTCGCAGCAGGTTTCCGAGGAATTTCGTGAGCGCTTGCAGATGATGCGCAGTCACCCGTGAGGATCAGCCGTGTTCGAGGATATGCGCTCTTCTTCGCCTGATCCGCCTCTCCTCGATTCACCTCTTCTGGAGCCGGGCGCCGCACGCGGACCCATTGGAAACGACGCCCGCTCCGTGCCCTCTCCTACTGCTTATGCTGTGCTGGCGATTGTCGTGGTCCTCTTCGGCCTGCTCTCCTTCCCGTTGTGGGAAGGCGGGTTTCTGATCCTCTTCGCCTTCCTCGTTCTGGCGGTGATGCATTCCGATCTCAATTTCTATCTGATTCCCGACTGGGCCAGTCTTGGCATCGTGTGTCTCGGGCTTCTCCATAGCCTGTGGCCGCTCATCGCCGATGGTTGGTCCTGGGATTTGATATCTCTGGGGGGAGTTCTCGCCTCCACCCTGTTACCCGCCTTGGCCAACGGTTTGTTTGCCTTCGTCTTGTTTTACGCGATCGCCCGTCTTTATCGCTTTTATGCCGGGCGGGAAGGGCTCGGATTTGGCGATGTCAAACTTGCCGCTGCCCTCGCGCTCTGGCTCGATCCCTTCACCTTCGCGCTGGCGCTGCAATTGGCGACTTTATCCGCCCTCCTCGTAGCGGCCATGGCAGCGGTCCGGCAGCAGCGCAGAGTTCTTTTGCCCTTCGGCGCCTTTCTGGCGCCATCCGGCTGGATTCTTGCGGCCGTGCTCGCGCTGTCTCCAGACCTCTGGGGGCTCAGGCCATGAGGAGCAAACCATGAGGAGCAAGTCCGGCGATCCCCGGCGGGGGGCGATCCTGATCCTCGTCCTTTTGCTCGTGGCCCTGATTTCAAGCCTGCTCGCCACGGCGCAACATATAGCGGTGGCCAATGCGCGAAGTGCCAAGGCTTTCGCCGATTCCCTGAGGGCGGAGGAACTTGGCCGCGTGGCGGTGGATCTTCTCGCCGGCCAGATCCTTGGCGGTGGTCCGACCGAGCGGCGTAATGGTTCTTTCTCCGCTTTTGTCGACAATGCTGAAATCCAAGTCGATTATCTCTCCGAATCCGCACGAATCGACGTCAATCTCGCACCTCCCACCCTCATCGCGGCCTTGGGCCAGGCGAGTGGTTTGGAACCAAATGAGGCGAGCGCGCTTGCTGAACGGATTGCTCATGCGCGGCAAGGGGATCAGCGGCAGGGGGATCAGCGGCAGGGGGACCATGTGAAGCCTTTCAACGATGTCGAGGACGCTGCTTCGGCCTGGGATCTCGATCCCGATATTTTCGCTTCCCTGCGTCCCTTTCTGACGGTCACGAATGGCAGCGCCAAGATCGATCCGCTGATCGCCGATCCCAAGGTGGTCGCTGCACTCTTCGAAGGCGAGGGACCGGCAAGCGAAATATTTCTCGCGCGCCGCGCAGAAGGATTTGAAACTGAAGGGGACGCCCAGGCGGCCTTGCCCGCCAAGGCACGCGAGGCCGTCAGTTTCACCCCTGCCCCGGCCTGCCGCGCCAGCGCCCGTGTCAGGCTTCAAAACGGTTTCCGGCGACGTTTCGAATTCATCCTCGTCACACCCAAGCCCCGCGATGATAAAGTCGATGTTATCGCTTGGCGCATGGTCCCATGAGGTTGTGATGATAGACACGGAGTTGCTCGCCAAACCGAAAATCGTCTGGGACTGGCTCGTTGACGGCTTGAGCAGCGTCGTCCTCTCCTGCCGCGAACATTTTGCGCCGCCGAAACGTCTTGTCCTGCATTTGGATGAAAATGGCGGATCAGAGATTTTTTCAGCGGACGGGATCCTGTTGGGCTCGATCGTGAAAGAGCCGACCGGCTTTAGCTGTCCCATGAGCCTGCGTGAAACGTTCAAGGATGCCTGGGTGGAGACGGTTTTGCCGCGTGGTTGGATGTTGCGCCGCGCCCTGCAGCCGATCGCAACGGAAAGCCTCCCTTTCGTTGAAGCTTTGGCACGTCATCAGATCGATCGGCTGACGCCCTGGCGGGCCGCCGATACATATTTCGGTGTCAGAACCTGGCCTTTCGAGGACGATGCCGCAAAATGCCATGTTGAGGTTGGTGTCGTCGCGAAATCCATGCTCCGGCCGCATTTGGATTTTCTGGCCCAAGCTGGAGTGGCGACCTCGAGCCTGTTGGCCACGGGCGACCAGACATCCCCTGATTTCGTCATTCGCATCGATGGCAGCGCCGATCGCGGCTTGGAGCGCTTGCGGCGGCAGATCGGCTTCGGCCTGGCCGGTTGCATGGCTTTGTTCATCTTGGGCTTCGGTGTTTTGACCCTGGAAAAATGGACGCTCGAATCCACGATCGGGACCCTTGACGAAGAGATCGCCCATCAACGCGCACTCCTGCATCCAGCGGATCAAATGGACGACAATGGTGTGGCGACTGCGCAATCCTTGCGTCGGCGTCATCAGGCTGGCCCCTGTTTTGTCGGCATTCTCGACGATCTTTCCAAGGTTTTGCCGGATCACGCTCATCTCGATGATTTCTCCCTGGACAAAGGCGTGTTGCGCATATCCGGTGTCTCTCGTCACGTCTCGGAGCTCGTGCCTTTGCTTGAGGGGACATCCATTTTTAGCGAGGCCGGCTTTACAGGGGCGACGACACGAGAGGAGAATGGTGCCGATCGTTTCCATCTCGAAATGCGGATTGTCGCGAAATCGGAAAATCGTTGCTCATGATGCCACCAGCTTCTTTCCTGAGCGTGCTGCGTAAGGTTCGCTATGATCGGGCCGCGATTGATTGGGCGTCCTTGGCGGGTCGTCTCAAGGATCTCGCGACAGCGGATCTGAGCTTCAAAGGACCCATAGGCGCTCTTGCCGCACTCATTGGCGCGCTCATCCTCGGCGTGAGCCTTCTTTGGATAGAAGCGGATGAAACCGCGGGTTTGAAACTCGAACGCGACGCCAAGACCGAGCAACTTGCTGTCCTGCATAGGAAACAACCTGCTGGGTTTTTTTCCGGGAACGAGAACGGCCAGAACGCTGAAACGCGCGAGCCCTTCATCCTTGCGACGACAAAGACGCTTGCGGCCGCCGAAGTCGATCGATTGTTGCGGGCGGCTGTTGCCGAAACCGCAGGCAATCTCCTCTCGAGCCGGGTTGAGGGAGCAGAGAACGAGGTCCTCCTGAGCATGCCCCTCAACGCGAAGCAAACGCGTGGTGGGCAGGATCATCGCATCGCCGCGGATCTCGTCATCGAAGGCAAGATCGAGGCTGTTCAGGCGCTCTTATTCAAGCTCGAAACCGACGCACCATTTTTCTTTATCGAGACCTTGAATCTGCAACCTGCGCAAGGCGGGGAGCAGGTTTCCGATTCGCCCCTTCTGCGAGTCACATTGAAGGCCGTAGCCTATTGGCGGGCACCGACATGAGCGCTCAATGGAGCCAATGGCTCAAATCCCTCCAAATGGCTTTAGCGACCGCTCTGGTTCTGCTTTTTCTCGTGTGTTTCGTCGGCGTTTTCGCGCCGAAGGCTATGGCCGGCTCGTCGCTTGCCGATCTGGACGCGACGCGG
The DNA here is from genome assembly GCF_000019845.1 of Beijerinckia indica subsp. indica ATCC 9039. NCBI lineage: Bacteria > Pseudomonadati > Pseudomonadota > Alphaproteobacteria > Hyphomicrobiales > Beijerinckiaceae > Beijerinckia > Beijerinckia indica. Next base: position 1,794,276 of record NC_010581.1, read on the forward strand.
GAGCGGCCACTCTTCTCGCCGAATCGGCGGTTGCCGCCTAAACCTGTTGTTCCGGTCGAGCCGCCACCCCGTCCCCCTGTCGAAGCACCCCCACCGAACCTGCAACTCGTCGGTGTTATTTTCAGCGAGAATGAAAAGCGAGCGATTGTTATCGTCAATAATCCGGCAAAACCGCAAAGCCTCAAACCCGGCGATGCGATCGATGGATGGCAAGTCTCGCTGATCGAGCCGCGCAAAATCGCCCTGAATAAGGGTGAACGCTCGATTGATTTCACATTGAAGCCGAAACGGCCATAGGTGAAACCATCATTTTAACGCATGACCCGTGTCTCGAAAGTTTCAGACTTTTGGGAATGACGTTCTCAAAGGGGAAGGATGCATGGAAATCGAGACAGGCGATATATTGTTGCTCCTCGACATGCAGAATGATTTTGGTCCGGGTGGTGCTCTCCCGATTTCCGGTGCCGAAAACATCGCCATGGTTGCAAGTTTGGTGGCGGAATTCTTCGACCATGTCATCGTGACGCAACTTTGGTACCCACCGGGCCATGAGGCTTTCGTGTCGGCGCATCCCGGCAAAAAGCCGTTCGAGACAGAAGTTTTGTCCTATGGTCCGCAAATCCTGTGGCCAGCGCATTGTGTGCAAGGCACGCCCGGAGCCTATCTGCGGCACGATCTTCGTGTGCCGCAAGCCGAATTGATTCTGCGCCGGGGCCTCGATCATCGGATTGCCGCGAGCTCTGCCTTTGTCGAAAATGATCGTGCGACCAAGACGGGACTGGCCGGTTTTCTGCGTGAAAAGGACGTGAAACGTCTGTTTCTGGCGGGCCTGCCTTTTGATTTCACGGTCCGTTTCACTGCGGAAGATGGCAGACGGGAAGGCTTCGACGTTTTCGTTATCGAGGACGCCTGCTGCGCCCTCGACATCAAGGGCTCAGCGGCGGAAGCGAAACAGAGTTTGACCAAGCATGGCGTGGCTTGTGTGACAAGCGCCGACATTCTGGAAAGCTGAACCTTTGCTGTGTATGCCACTGACAAGAATGTCACTCCGCCGGAAGAACTGTCATTCCTGTTAATGTGACTCTGCCTTCTCTTCGGTTCATCGCACAACCGTAACCGTTGCCATTCGGCCAACTCCGGCCTGGGATGTTCAACGGTTCAGCTGTGTCAAGATCGACCGAAAGAGGAATGCGTTCACATATTAAAAAAAGAGGCCGATTCAGACCTTTCAGCCCCATCCTGGAACCGGAAAATGTCAGGGCATCAAGCCAGAAACCGGGCATTTTTGTGGTTAATTTGAAGCAATCATAAAGACTTGCAGCATTGCCCGTGAAAAGAAGGAACGAGCGATGCTGCAAGTCTATCCCATCCCCAAGAACTAATCATCCGCCCCAATGTCACTAAAGTATCGGACAGATGTCATCTGCCCGTTACATTTTGTGCAGCTAGTGAGTGTGCGCACACCTTGGTGAGCGTCATTCAATATGGGGATAGGGAATGTTTTCACTGCGACGTTTTCTTTTGGCGGGTGCTGCCCTGCTTGGCATCATCACGACCGCATCCGCGGATGAACCAGCCGGCCGTCTGAAGCATGTGCTGTTGATCAGCGTGGATGGCATGCATGGGCTTGATCTACAGCGTTGGATCCAGGCCCATCCCACGAGCGCGCTTGCCGAGTTGTCGAGGCGCGGGTTGAACTATACGGACGCCTATACCACCGCTCCCTCCGACAGCTTCCCCGGCATGATCGCCCAGGTCACCGGCGGCACGCCGTTTTCGGCTGGCGTGTTCTATGACGACAGCTATGATCGCACGTTCTTTCCGCCGAGCTCCAATTGCGCTGGCACCCCTGGGGCCGAGACGACCTTTGCGGAAAACCTCGACTACAATCTGAATGACGTGACTGGTGGCGGCAAGCTTGGCAATCCGCTGTCGCAGATCAACCCGGCAAATCTGCCGATGACCCTTGTCGATGGCAAATGCGTCGTCGTCTATCCACACCAGTTCATTCGCGTGAACACGATTTTCGAAGTGCTGCGCGCGCACCATTTCCACACCGCTTGGTCCGACAAGCACCCGGCCTATGAAATCCTCAATGGCCCTTCCGGCACGGGTATCGAAGACCTCTTCACTCCGGAAATCAACTCGCAACTGCCCGGCGCCCCTGCAGGCCAGGACAACACGACCAGCTACGTCGGCGTGCGCAATTATGATAAGATCAAGGTCAAGGCCGTGATCCACCAGATCCAGGCGCAGAATAGCTTGGGCTACCCGGTCGGCTATGTCCCGGTGATCTTCGGGATGAATTTCCAGTCGGTCAGCGTCGGCCAGAAGCTCGCCAAAGCTGGTTACGGCGATGACCCCAGCCTGACCGGCGGCTACCTCAACGCGATTGGCACGCCTGGCAATGCCCTGAGCCAGCAGCTTGCCTTCGTCGATAAGTCGATCCTCGAGATCGTCAATGCGCTGAAGACATACAACCGTTATGATGACACCGCCATCATCATCAGCGCCAAGCATGGCCAGTCACCGATTGATCCCACCCTGCGCCATGCGATCAAAGATACTTATTCCACCGTGCTCGCGAATGACGGCTATGGGTTCAACATTGCCGATGACGCCTCGCTGATCTGGCTCGATCCGAGCAAGCGCACGCCGGCGACCTTGAGGTCGACCTTGGCCGATCTCCGGGCCGCGTCAAGCGCGCTTGGCATCTCGGCCATTCTCGATCGTAACGAGCTCACGAAAACCTATCGTGATCCGGCAACCGACAGCCGCACGCCGGATTTCCTTGTGGTGTCGAACAAGGGCGTGATCTACACGGGCGGTAGCAAGCTCGCCGAACATGGTGGCTTGGCCGATGACGATCGCCATGTCGCGCTGCTGGTCAGCGCGCCGGGCCTTCGGGGCAGCGTTGACCCGCACCCTGTGTTCACCACGCAAATCGCTCCCACCATCCTCCAGCTGCTCGGCATCCCCGCGGATGAATTGCAAGCGGTGCAGATCGAAAATACGCGCGCTCTGCCCGGGTTGCCCTACTAAAGTATTTTGTTTCGCTTGAAACGAAAAAGCTCTCTCTGCTTTTTTAACACACAAGATGTGCCCCAAAAGTTTAGGCTTTTGGGGCATTATGCTTTTGAAGGGGAAGGATACATGGACATCAGGGCAAGCGATGTTTTGCTGCTGACTGATATGCGGCCGATCCATCGTCATCCAAGGTGGCTGCCTCCACGCTCGATCAGGCGCCTCATGTGCTTTTGTGGAATGCGAAGCTTTTCGCTTTATTGCGACAAGTCTTCGACTCATATCTAGCGTTATCAGGCCTTAGCGCTAATCGAGATGATGAACAGGGTGGGTGACAATCGATGCTGGTCGCGTCATTGTGGGTAGTGTGTCACGGCGTTTTGCACCTGAGAGATTGGGTGGGCAACGCGATTTGCGTATATCGACGATCATCGGTCACTAGCAATAGAATGATGCTGTCGTTCTGGTGACAGATGACATGAGCGCTGAGCGAGAATCCCGGTGGGACAGCGGAATGTTGCAGGCCAAAAGCAGCAAGGACGTCTGGACGATAGACACGCGGAACGAATGCATCGAGAAAATCGCTATTGTGAAACACCATGAGCGACATTTTCTTGCTCCGCCCCTCTACGTCGAGGGCCCATCCCCGCACAGTCATTGTGGCGTCCTCACTATAGCTAATACTGTCTACGTAGAGGCGGAGAGCATCGTCGCGACGTAGGGGCACGGCGTCGGCCGCAACTGTAATGGTTTGTCCGGCATGTGCAGCGGATTGGATCTGAAGTCCAGTCGATCTCGCCTCTGCAACCTCTCTTTCGTCGAGCACGCGGATCACCTCGGGCCATAGTACAAGGGCGCATAAGCCGATCAAAAATGCCGAGGTGGCCGTGGTGCGGATTGATGACGGGGCCCAATCAACACGTCGCTTAATCCACCGGTAGAGCGCCATATCCACTGATCCAAGAACTACCGCGCCACATAGTGCCCCGCCAATGGAGGCGAACCAGAGCACGGCTGGTGACATGCCGATCGGCGCGAACTGGAAGAGCCAGATAATAATGGGTGCATGGCAGAGGTAGAGGGCGAAGCTCCAGTCTCCAAGCGCAAGGCCGGGATCATAGGAGGCATCGCGTACATCAGATCTCGGCAGGACGGCAGTGGCGACCAACATGACGCATCCGATGTTGAGTAGCCATGGGCGCAGGGGCGGGGCTGCATCGCTCATGAGTAGAAGCCCCACGGCAACGATGGGGGTCCATGCGCCGACGAGACCGCGCCGGATAGCTAAAGGCACCAGCAGCCCTGCGGCAAAAGGTAGGCTCTGTTCGGCAAGTGGTATGAAGAGCAGTGTTGGAAACTGCCCCTTCTGCAAGTAGGGTGCGAACACTAGGCCACATGACACGGCAAGCGCCCACGCTGCGGCCAAAGCGGGCAGCATCCGTTGTGCGTGCACCAGGATGATGAAAAATACGATCACATAATAAGTTAGTTCGAAAGGTAGAGTCCATTCTATCTGGAGCACGTAAAAGTGTGGGCCTCCTGGGATGAGCCCGAGTGCAAGTGGATCAAGAACGGCTCCCTCGTTAAGTATGTATCTTATCCAAAGACATATACCTGCGGTGATCCAGTAGATGGGATAGATTCTAATGAGACGATGTGCGAGGAAAAGTGTCGGCGGTGGATCTCTGTCGGCGAGTGATGCCATCAAAAATCCAGAGATTGCGAAGAACAGACTGACCCCAAATCCTCCGAATTCTCCTCCAAAGACAGCCAAAAACGAAGAGTTGCCTCGCATCGAATTCAGGTAATACGAAGCGTGGTAGAGCATTACAGATAAAGCGGCTATCGCGCGTAAATACTGCAAGCGTGCTATGCGCGAACCGCTAAAACCAGACATTTGCCCCCTCCAAATAATCCGTGGCAGTATCTTTTTGCATCTGGTAAAAGCAATATTTGTAATTTTAATATTAACAGAACTTCGTAATCAACGCCACGGATCGTCTTTATCCCATATGTTATATAAGAGTGAGCTTAATCTAAATCGGCTCAACAGCCACAATACCAGGGATCGTTTTCAAGCTCCCGGCAAGTTGCGCTGAAACATTGAATGTGCCTGGCAGCCTCACTTCCACTTCACCGCCATTCGTCATCAGGATCAGGGAAATCTCGCCATCGCCGCGTGTCGTCAATTTCTGTGCGACAGAGGCAAGGCTGTCCTCGTTGCGCACGAACACGCGCAGGCCTTTCTGTATGCGGCTTGCCGCCTGATCGAGCGGCTCCACGGAGAGAATGCGTGCGCGGACATCCTCGCCATCGACATTGGCTTGCAGGGCGAGCAGGACGGCCGAGCCTTTTTCCAGCATGTCGCGATATTGGTTGAGGCTTTCCTGAAACAGGATCGCTTCATATTGGCCGGATTGATCCGATAGTTGCACAATGCCCATTTTGGTGCCGGATTTCGTGCGCCGTTCCTTGCGGTCGAGCACAGTCGCGGCGAGGCGCGCGGCCGAGGCCTGCCCTTGTTTTACTTGCCTCGCGAAGGTAGCCCAGCGTTGAACCTTGAGACGGGAGAGGATCGATGCATAGCCATCGAGCGGATGGCCTGACAGGAAGAAGCCGACCGCGTCAAATTCCCGTTGCAGGCGTTCAGCAAGCGGCCAGGGATCGGTTTGGGGGAAGATGATGGCACTGGCCGCCGGCCCGCCAAACAGCACGCTTTGGCCGGCTGCTTCTTCCTCGCATCGCCGGTTCGCCATGGCGAGCAGGGTTTCGATCGTGGCAAAAATCTTGGCGCGATCCTTGTCGAGCGTGTCGAAAGCTCCGGCCGCGACCAGACATTCAAGCATGCGTTTGTTGATCTCGCGCGGATTGAGACGATGCGTAAAATCGCTCAGATCCTTGAAGGACCGTCCCGCGCGGGCGGCGACCAAAGCCTCGGCCTGGGCCGACCCTACGCCCTTGATGGCTGAAAGCGCGTAACGGATGTGGAGATTTGCGTTCTCGGACTCTTTTGACTCTTGCCCTGCCCCTTTGTTTTCGAGAGCGACATCAAAATCGACACCGGATTTCTGTATGCAGGGGCGATCGACGGGAATGCCGAGACGGCGCGCCTCGTTACAGAATTCGGCCAGTTTGTCCGTGTTGGATTTGTCGAGTGTCATCGACGCAGCGAGAAATTCAACCGGATGATTGGCCTTGAACCAGGCGGTCTGGTAGGCGATCAGAGCATAGGCCGCCGCATGGCTCTTGTTGAATCCGTAATCGGCGAATTTGGCGAGCAGGTCGAAAATCTCATCGGCCTGTTTCTTGGTGAGGCCGCGATCGACCGAGCCCGTGACGAAACGGCTGCGCTGCGCATCCATTTCCGCCTTGATCTTCTTGCCCATGGCGCGACGGAGAAGATCGGCCTCGCCGAGCGAATAGCCGGAAAGCACCTGGGCGATCTGCATCACCTGTTCCTGATAGATGATGACGCCGAAGGTTTCCTTCAGGATATGTTCGATCTTGGGATGGATGTAATCGGCCTTTTCCTCGCCGAGCTTGACCGCGCAATAGGTTGGGATATTGGCCATGGGGCCCGGCCGGTAGAGGGCGACCAGGGCGATAATATCCTCGAAATGGTCGGCGCGCATTTCGACGAGCGCCTTGCGCATGCCCGCACTTTCCAATTGGAACACGCCAACCGTCTCACCGCGCCCGAGCATGGCATAGGTTTTTTGATCATCGAGCGGGATTTTGGCGAGATCGACAATGATCCCGCGCTTGGCCAAGAGTTTCACGCAGGTCGAAAGCGTCGTGAGGGTTTTGAGGCCCAGAAAGTCGAATTTGACGAGGCCCGCAGGCTCGACCCATTTCATGTTGAACTGTGTGGCCGGCATATCCGATTTCGGATCACGATAGAGCGGCACCAGATGTTCGAGCGGCCGATCACCAATGACAATGCCCGCCGCATGGGTCGAGGCGTTGGAATAGAGGCCTTCAAGCGTCTCGGCGATGGTCAACATGCGCGCGACACGCGGCTCGGAGCTTGCTGCTTCCTGCAACCGGGGTTCGCCCTCGATCGCCTGTTTGAGGCTGACAGGCGCGGCCGGATTTTGCGGGACGAGCTTGGCGAGCTTATCGACCTGGCCGAGAGGCATTTCGAGAACGCGGCCGACATTGCGCATGACGCCGCGCGCCAGAAACGAGCCGAAGGTGATGATCTGTGCGACCTTGTCCTCGCCATAACGGCGGCGCACATAGGCAATGACTTCATCGCGCCGATCCTGGCAGAAATCGATGTCGAAGTCCGGCATGGAGACGCGTTCCGGATTGAGGAAACGCTCGAACAGGAGGCCGAACCGGATCGGATCGAGATCGGTGATCGTCAGGGCATAGGCGACAAGGGAGCCGGCGCCGGAGCCGCGTCCTGGCCCGACAGGAATATCCTGCGATTTCGCATATTTGATAAAATCCGCCACGATCAGGAAGTAGCCGGGGAATTGCATTTTCACGATAATATCGAGCTCGAAGGCGAGACGGGCGCGATAATCGTCCTCGGTAAAACCGGGCGCGGGAGGATGTGCGGCGAGCCGTTTCTCAAGGCCTGCCTCGGCCTGACGGCGCAATTCCTTGGCTTCTTCATCGGCGTGGCCGGTATCGCCGAAACGCGGAAGGATTGGCTTGCGCGTCAGGGGCCGATAGGCGCAGCGCATGGCGATTTCGACCGTATTGGCGGTGGCTTCCGGCAGATCGGCGAAAAGCGCGACCATTTCCGTGCGGGTTTTCAACCGGTGTTCGGGCGAAAGCTGGCGGCGTTGAGGCTCGCCTAAAACCGCGCCTTCCGCAATGCAAAGAAGCGCGTCATGGGCTTCATAATCGGAGGCTGCAGCGAAATAGGGCTCGTTGGTCGCGGCGAGTGGCAGCGAGCGATCATAAGCAAGATCGAGCAAAAGCGGTTCGTTCGAACGTTCCGCCTGCAGGCTATGGCGTTGCAACTCGACATAGAGACGGTTCGGGAACAAGGCCGCCAAATGTTGGGCGCGGAGCACGGCCTGCTCCGGTCTTTGCGCGGCAAAGGCGCGGTCGAGTGGCCCGTCAGGACCACCACTCAGAGCAATGAGGCCGTCCGCATGGCCATGCAGTTGATCGAAGCGCACATGCGGCGGATCGCCGGGCACGGGATCGAGCCAAGCCCGCGAGGTGAGATGCATGAGATTGACATAACCCGCCTCATCCTGGGCCAGCAGGACGAGATTGGCGCGGCCCGCGCCGTTTTCCTCGCCGCGGGGAGCCATGGCCGCGCCATCGCCGAAATCCACCGTCAATTGCAGGCCGGCAATAGGCTGAATACCTGATTTAACAAGCTTTTCGGAAAATTCCAAAGCGCCGAAAAGATTGTTCGTATCGGTCAGGGCCAGGGCCGGCATGGCGTCCGCAGCGGCAAGCTTGACCAATTTCTCGATCTTGATCGCCCCTTCCCGCAGGGAAAAGGCGCTGTGGACATGGAGATGGATGAAACCGACGGAACCGGGCATGTGATTACGGCAAGCTCCCAGTATCGAGAATCACAGATTCTCGATACGTCACTTTTTTAACCGTATCCGCTTTCATTGAAGCGCGACTCGTCACGCTTCAATGAAAGCGGATACTAGGGCCTTTGATGAAAGGCCCTCTATCATGCCCGGAGCATAATGCATGAGGCCAGGATGGGTTTAGGGGAAAAGCACCGCGATCCACAAGCCTTGAGTGTTCATGCATGAAAGGGGGCATTTCTGCCCCCTTCTCGATACAAAATTATGGCCTCGAGATCAGTTGGGACCGGATGCCCTACCAATAACCGCGACCGTAATAACCGCCACCACCCCAGGCATAGCCGCCACGGCCATAACCGCCGCGATAATAGCCATAAGGTCCACGGCCAGCCCCCCAATAATGGTGTCCGCGCCAGCCAGGTCCGCCATAATAGCCATGACGATAATAGCCGCCGCCATAATAACCACAGCCATAGGGACCGCATTGAACGCGCTCGACCTTGGGGGCTTCGTCAGTGGCTGTGATCACCGCCTTTTCCGGCTGCATCGAGGGAAAGGCCGAGGCGGCCGTCATGCCCGCGCCGAGCGTCAGCGCACCCAGCGCGATGGCCCGAAGAGACTTTGCGATATTATGCATGGAAAACTCCAATCAAGAGCGCGTTTTTCATTCAGGCCCAGAGGGGAAAGTACGAGCCCATTAAGTAGCCGGAGGAAGTCCCAGCCCTGAAAAACGCGTCAAACCCACGGCACGAGCCCCAAGGGCCGAACCGTCAATCGCCTTTGGCTAGAGCATCAAACCCGAAGTGGGCATCACTTGGACGATTTGATGCATTTTCAAAGATCTAGAGCGTCGCCCTTGGACGGATGTCAAAGAGCGAAGGTCTCGATTTGGAGTTTTGCAAAATGAAGATGAAGGGAAGCTGAAAAAGCTTGGCCTCGGCCGCTCAATCCGAATATCGGAAGCCCTTTCGGGATCACATCGGCGTGTTTCTTCCAAGAGCCTGACTTCAATCGAAGAGACCATCCGGCTCTTCGCGACCCCATTCCTCAATCGGCTGGATGCGGATCGCCGGTTTGGGCGGCGGCGGTGGCCCCCAATAGCCTGGCCGCCATACACATTGTCCAGATGATCGGTAGCAGACCCAGCGAGCCTTGTGGTAGCCCGCTTGCGCGCGGGCCTCGTCGCGTAATTCCTCCAGCGATCGATAGATGTGATCGAGGCCGTTCGCCGGGCCGGGAGATGGGACCTGCGCCGCTGCGGGCGCCGAGCCGAACCCGTAAAGCACGCTCAAGGCGGCGAGCAATCGCATTGGACCGAACCGCATCTTCTCCGGGCTCCCAAGAGAATGTCGTGAGGTGAAGGCGTCAGGCCGCCACCTGAATGCTCTAGCTATATAGGAAGCGTTTGCTGCTGAAGCCAGTCCATCGAGAACTCGGTTGCTCGTTCAGCACATCCTTAGAGGATTTGACCGAGGAATAATTGGGTGCGGGGGTGTTGAGGCGCGGCGAAAAAAGCTTGCGGCGCGGCGATTTCCAGAATTTCACCCCGATCCATGAACACGACCCGATCGGCCACTTGCCGGGCAAAACCCATTTCATGGGTCACACACAGCATGGTCATGCCTTCCCTGGCCAGTTCCACCATGGTTTCGAGCACTTCCTGCACCATTTCGGGATCGAGCGCCGAGGTTGGCTCGTCGAACAGCATGATTTTGGGATTCATGCACAAAGCGCGAGCGATGGCGACTCGCTGCTGCTGTCCACCCGACAATTGACCGGGATATTTATCAGCCTGTTCGGGAATGCGGACTCTTTTGAGGAAATGCATGGCGGTTTCCACAGCCTGCTCTTTCGGGAGTTTGCGCACATGGATCGGTGCCAGGGTGCAGTTTTCCAGAATGGTCAGATGCGGAAACAGGTTGAAATGCTGAAACACCATGCCGACTTCACGACGCACGTCATCGATCCGCTTCAGATCATCGGTCAGCTTGATGCCATCGACCGTCAGGCTGCCCGCCTGAAAGATTTCCAGCCGGTTGATGCAGCGGATCAGGGTCGATTTGCCAGAGCCCGAAGGGCCGCACAAAATGATTTTCTCGCCCGTCGCCACGTCGAGATTGATATCGCGGAGCACCTGAAAGGCGCCATACCATTTGTTCAAGCCCCGGATCGAGACCGCATATTCGTTCTGTTCTCCCGGCAAGATCTTTCTCTCCCTGGCGCTCGCTGCGCGTGCAGCCATTACCGCGCCTGTCCCCTGGCAAGCCGGCGCTCGACGCCGATCGAATAGCGCGACATGCCGAAACAGAACACAAAATAGAACAAAGCCGCGAAAAGATAACCGCTGGCGCTGATCGTCGGCCCGGCCCAGGCTGGGTCAAGACGCGCTGAATCGACGGTACGCAGAAAATCGAAAATGCCAACGGCCGCGACGAGTGTCGTATCCTTGAACAAGCCGATAAATGTATTCACGATGCCCGGAATGACATGGGCCAGGGCTTGCGGCAGAACGACGAGTTGCAAGGTTTTCCAGGGCGGAAGACCGAGTGCAGCCGCTCCCTCAAACTGGCCCTTGGGTACGGCTTGCAAGCCACCGCGCACCACTTCCGCCATATAGGCCGATGCGAAGAGGGCCACGCCAATAAGCGGCCGGATGAGCCGGTCCACGCTCATCGACGCTGGAAGAAACAGCGGCAGCATGAAATTGGCCATGAACAGGACGGTGATCATCGGTACGCCGCGGACGAATTCGATGAATAAAGTGCTGGCGAGCGACACGACAGGCAAAGTGGAGCGCCGGCCAAGCGCCAGGAAAATGCCGAGCGGCAAGGAGACAACAATACCGACGCCGGCAACCACCAGACTGAGGAAAATACCACCCCAGAGATCCGTATCGACCAAAGGCAGGCCAAGCCAGGGCGTCCCCCGCAGCAAGATCAGCGCGATGAGCGGATAAAGCAGGAAGAACAGGAGCGCCGCGACGCGCTTATCCGTATGGGCGCCTTTGCGGATCGGCCATAAAAGCCAGGCAATCAGCACAAACCCGAGGAGCAGCACGGTCACGACCCGCCAACGCTCGGCCACGGGATAAGAGCCGAATGTGAAATAGGGCAATTTTTGCGCGACGAAAGCCCAGCAGGCACCGGCGTCTGGCGCCCGACAGGCGGCACCGTCCGGCGCGCTCCAGACCGCGTCGATGAGGGTGAAGCGCAGGAGGTCCGGTAATAGCCAAAGGATGAGTGCGCCTGCCGCCAATGTCAGCAGGCTGGAGGACAGGCTGGAGAAAAAGCCGCGCCTTATCCTCTCGAGAAGAGAGGTTCGATCTTTTGGCGGCGGCAGAAGGGGCGCGCTTTCTTGCCGGAGATAGGAATTGCCGGGGGCGAAGGAATGAGCAGACATGGCTATCGCTCCACGAGCGCCATGCGGCGATTGATGAGATTCATGGCGAACGAGGTCACCAGCGACACAGCAAGATAGACGGCCATGGTGATGAAGATGATCTGCACGGCAGCGCCCGTCTGATTGAGCACCGTGCCGGCGAAAACCTGCACGAGATCAGGATAGCCGATGAATACGGCCAGGGAAGAGTTCTTGATCAGATTGAGATATTGGCTGGTGAGCGGCGGAATGACGACGCGCAGGGCTTGCGGCAGGATGATCCGTCGCATCGTGAGGCCAGAGGGCAAGCCGAGCGCCTCGGCGGCTTCGCTCTGGCCCCGTGGGACGGCCATAATGCCCGCCCGAATGATTTCGGCGATGAAGGCGGCTGTGTAAAGGCTCAAGCCGAGGAGCAGAGCCACAAGTTCCGGCAAGACCCGGAAGCCGCCCGTATAATTGAACCCTTTCAGAATGGGTCTGTCGAAGGCGAGCGGCGGTGCCAGCATGGCGGCAATGATCGCCGGCCCCAAGGCGAGAACCAGACAGAGAAGGGTTTTGGGCCAACCAGGCTTCAGGGCCGTGCCGCGTCCCACAAGGAAGGAGGCAGCCAAACCAAGAGCCAAAGCGGCTCCGACCCATGCCGCGCCCGGAAGCAAGGATGGCAGCGGCAGAAATAGACCGCGATTGTTGAGGACGGTGCCGAAGGGAAAGAGCAGTGACTGGCGCGGCCCGGGCAGCGGCTTCAGGATCGCATTGTACCAGAACAAGAGCTGCAGCAGCAGCGGGATGTTGCGCAGGGTTTCGACATAAGTCGCGGCCAGGAAAGAGACGAGCCGGTTTTTGGACAGGCGCGAGATGCCTACGATGACCCCAATGATGGTCGTACAGACAAGACCGATCGACGCCACGATCAATGTATTGATGAGGCCAACGAGAAAAGCCCGGCCATAGGTCGAAAGCGGCGAATAGGCGATGGGTGTTTGATTGATGTCGAAACCGGCGGTCTGGTTCCAGAAAGAGAAATCCGTCGGTATGCCGCGCGCCACCATATTGGCGTGGAGCGTCGTGAACATGCCGACGAGCACGAGGCAGAGCGCGAGCACGAAAAGAGCCTGTACGATGAAACCGCGTTTACGTGGATCGCGCCAGACGGCGAGGAGCGTCGCGCGGTCGGTCGCGGATTGATCGGACAGGCTCATGCTATTTGACCGGATCAGCGGACCGGCGGCGCATAATGCAATCCGCCCTTCGTCCAGAGATTGTTGATGCCGCGCTTGATTTTCAGTTTCGAGCCTTCGCCGAGATTGCGGTCGAAAACCTCGCCATAATTGCCGACATGTTTGATGATGCGATAGATCCAGTCGCGCGTCAGGCCGAGTCCTTCGCCGAAATTGCCTTCGAAACCGAGCAGGCGCTTGATCTCCGGACTTTCCGATTTCGTCTTCTCGTCCAGGTTTTTCGAGGTCACGCCGTCTTCCTCGGCGTTGAGCCAGGCGAAATGCACCCATTTCACAAGGTTGAACCATTGATCGTCGCCTTGACGCACCAGGGGGCCGAGCGGCTCCTTGGAGATGATTTCGGGCAGAACGACATGATCATCCGGATTGGCGAGTTTGGCGCGCTGGGCGTAAAGGCCGGATGCATCCGTGGTCAGAGCATCGCAACGGCCGGTATCATAGGCTTTCAGGGCTTCATCGCCAGTCGCGAAATTCACTGGCTCATACTGCAGATTATTGGCGCGGAAGAAATCGGCGAGATTGAGTTCCGTCGTCGTTCCCTGCTGAACACAGATCGAGGCTCCAGCAAGTTCAAGCGCGGACGTCAGGTTGAGCTTGCGATGGGTCATAAAACCCTGACCGTCATAATAGGTAATGCCGGTAAACAGGAACCCCTGCCCCACTTCGCGGGATTGGGTCCAGGTCGTATTCCGCGAGAGAATATCGATTTCGCCTGATTGCAGCGCGGTGAAACGATCCTTGCCGCTGAGCGGCAGGAATTTGACCTTGGTGGGATCATCGAAAATCGCCGCCGCGACGGCACGGCAGAAATCGATATCGAAACCGACCCATTGACCCTTGTCGTCCGGCAGGCCGAAGCCCGCGAGACCGGGGTTGGAGCCACAATTCAGGAAACCGCGTCCCTTGACTTCGTCGAGTGTGCCGGCGAGGGCGCCGGTCGTCACGCAGAGGCTGAACAGGCCCGCGGAAACGATGGATTTGAACATGAAGGCAATCCGGTTTCGATCGAGTAAGACACCGTGGGCTAGTCCTTCTGGAAGAGTGAATTCCACTTTTCCGGAAAAGACTTGAACCTCGGCAATCCCTCCGTGCAAGTAGGGGCTTTTGCCGTGGCTGGTCAAGGCGTCTCCCCTGTATCAGCCCTGCTCCGTTGAACCTGAGCGAGAGCCGTTTAATGGATTAGAATGCCCAATTTGTGACTATTTATTGTATCAACCGATGCGTGCAAAAAATGCATCACACCGGCTTGACCTCGAGCGAAGCTATTCCTAAAAATGTAGCAATATCGATTCCTATAGTCATTCCGGCAGGCCATTGGGTTTGCCCCATCCCTTCCTCCAAGCGCCGTATAACCATGCGGGAGCTTGTCGAGATATATCTATAAGTCACTGGAATACCATATCATTTTTTGAAAGCCCTTTGCCATGCCCCGCTCGGAATCCGTCCTGAAAACCACCTTGCAAAATCCGGTGATGCCCATTTCGAGCTTTGGCTCCGAGAGGATGCGCACAGTATTCCGTCCCCTCATTGCTATGACGGCTCTGGCGGCGCTTATGGTCCTGCCACGCCCGGTTGCAGCGGGGCCTGACGGTGGCTCGGTCGTCGCGGGACAAGCGGCCATCTCGCAGGCGGGCAGCGTCACGACCATTAATCAGTCCACGCCCAAAGCCATCATCAATTGGCAAGGCTTTTCCATCAACGCGCATGAGACGGTGAATTTCAACCAGCCTTCGAGCAGCGCCGCCACTTTGAACCGCGTCATCGGCAACGAGGCGAGTGTCATCGCCGGCGCGCTCAACGCCAATGGCCAGGTTTTTCTCGTCAATTCGGCGGGTGTTCTGTTCACCCACGGGGCGCAGGTCAATGTTGGTGGTCTCGTCGCCTCGACCCTCGATATTGCCAATACAGACTTCATGGCCGGAAAATATACCTTCTCCGGCACCTCCTCGGCCTCGGTCATCAACCGCGGCCACATCCTTGCACATGAGGGCGGCTATGTCGCGCTTCTCGGCAAGACGGTCTCGAACGAGGGGGTGATCACGGCCACGCTCGGTACGGTAGCCATGGCCTCGGGCGAAAAGATCACGCTGAACTTCGATGGCAATTCGTTGATCGATGTGACGATCGACAAGGGGACCTTGAACGCGCTCGTCCAGAACAAAAGGGCGATCCAGGCAGATGGTGGCCGGGTGATCCTGACCGCCAAGGCGGCGGATGCCGTGCTTTCGGCACAGGTGAACAATAGCGGCATCATCCAAGCGCGCACCATGGCCGATCTCAAGGGTGGCCAAGCCACATCGGGATCCACAGGCGGCTCGGTCCATGTGGGCACGATCAAACTTCTGGCGCAGGGCGGGACCACGAAGGTCGCGGGCAAGCTCGACGTTTCGGCGCCGAACCAGGGTAACGGCGGATCGATCGAGACCGGCGCCAATAAAGTGCAGGTGGCCTCAAAAGCAACGATCATTACGAAAGCGGCGAGCGGACAGGATGGCACTTGGCTCATCAGTCCCAAGGATTTCACGATCATGTTGAGTGGGGACGTCACCGGAACACAGCTGGCCAGCAGCAATATAACAATCCGGCCGGCGAGTGGAGGAGGCATTCATTTCGGTGTCAACACGACGCTTGCTGATCTAGGGCATGAACCGGATAACATGTACATCAGCTTTTTTGGTGATTCTGGTTTACACACCGCAATTGGTTCAACCAGGGGCATTATTCGCGATATCAGGCTGGAGAGTGTTGATTTCTGGAGCAGCACCATTCCCACCGCGCCTATTACCGGTTCCTATCCCACTGGAACTGTGACAGTCCCCGGTGGTGTCGGCGGCTTGGTAGGGTCTATAGGCAGCACTACTATTACTGGCTCCTATCCCACTGGAATTATGACAGGCTCTGGTAGTGTCGGCAATCTGATGTGGTATAGTGGCACCGCCAGAGACATTATCTACTCTTATCCCACTGGAAATTTGACAAACTCCGGTAGTGTCGGCGGTCTGGTGGGGTACACTGACGCCCCTATTAGCAATGTATATCTCACTGGAGGTGTGATAAGCTCCGGTAGTAGTATCTATGGTCTGGCAGGGTACACGAGCGGCATTATTACCAACTCCTATGCCACTGTAAATTTGACAAACTCCGGTAGTGTCAGCGGTCTGGTAGGATACAACACTGGCGCCCCTATTGGCAGCGTTTATCTCCCTGGAATTGTGCCAGCCCCTGTTAGCAATGTAAGCGGTGGCTAATAGGGAATAATCTGGGCGTCATCAGCAGCAATATAGATCACGATGTGCGGCCGTGGCACCCACGGCCCGGCGGGCCAGCACCTTTCAAACGGGTGAAAAGGTTCGCCGCCGGGAATCATATTGCTCTCAGCCGCACCTTGACGAGTCTCGCCTCCACGAGGAAAACGTGAGGGGCGAGAACGGCAGGCAGGCGGAACGAATGACCGACACGAAGCGAGACGGGCACAAGGGTTTTAAAAGCCGGACCAGGCTGGTGCATGCCGGGCGCGATCCGTCCGAGCAATTCGGCTATGTTAACACGCCGATTTATCGCGGCTCGACCGTGCTCTATCCGACGCTCGATGATCTTTATGCAAGGCGTGGACGTTTCTCCTATGGCACGCAGGGCACGCCCACGACGCAGGCCCTGGAAACGGCCTGGACCGAGCTCGCCGGTGCGGCAGGGACCGTTCTAGTTCCGACCGGACTGGCCGCGATCACACTCGCGCTCCTGACCGCGGTCAAGGCAGGCGACCATATTCTCGTGACCGATTCGGCTTATCGGCCGTGCCGCAATTTTTGCGACACGGTTTTGCGCCGCATGGGCGTCGAAACGACTTATTACGATCCTTTGATCGGTGGCGGGCTCGAATCGCTCGTGCGCCAGAATACACGCGTCGTTTTCCTCGAAACACCCGGATCGCAGAGTTTCGAGCTTCAAGATGTCGTGGCCATCAAGGCGGTGGCCGAGGCGCATGATCTGTGCACCATCATCGACAATACCTGGGGCACCCCCCTCTTCTTCCCGCCGCATGAGCGCGGCATGGATATGGCGATCGAAGCCGGCACGAAATATCTCTCCGGCCATTCTGATCTTCTGCTCGGCCTCGTCTCGGCTAATGCCCGCTGGTATCCGCGCCTGCGCGCGACCTATGACGCCTTTGCCATGTGCCCCGGCCCGGAGGATGTGTTTCTCGCTTTGCGCGGACTGCGTACCATGGAATTGCGTCTGCGCGAGGCCGAACGCCAGGGCCTCGCTATGGCGCGCTGGCTGGCCGCGCGGCCGGAAGTCGTGCAGGTCCTGCATCCAGCTTTGCCGCAATGCCCTGGTCATGCCTTGTGGAAACGCGATTTCCTGGGCTCGACCGGCTTATTTTCAGTACTGCTCGCCCCTTTCTCGCGCGAGGCGCTCGCCGCCATGCTCGATGGTCTCGAATTATTCGGCATGGGCTATTCCTGGGGCGGTTTCGAAAGCCTCGTCATTCCCTTCGATTGCCGGACCTATCGCACGGCGACGCAATGGAATCCGCCGGGGCCTGCCTTGCGTTTCTCGATTGGCCTCGAAGATATCGAGGATCTGCAAGCCGATCTCGCCGCCGGTTTCGAGCGTCTCAACGCGCATGCCTGAAGTGGCTCCATCAGTCCAAAGAGGCCATTGCGCAAAGCGGACTTGACGGCATTGCCTGAGGACAGCTTTATGGGGGCGCCCGAGCCTTCGGGAATGACTGGAAAAATGAATCATTGAGGCCGAAATGAATATCTTGCGGCTGGTGCTGCTCGGCCTTGCCGCTGTTGCCGCGCTCCTTTTAAGCTGGAGTTTTCTTCAACAGGCGCTTCAGGCTCCCACCTCGATTGAGTCAGGGCGGGAGACGCCCCCAGGGAGCTCGCGACATCTGTTGGCGGAGATGCACGCCACCCGCGAGAAACTCGTGGCGACGATTTCCGCCGCGCCCGAATATGCGGCCTTTTTCGATCGGCTCAAAACCCTCTATCCAGCCGATTATGAAAGCTTTTTGTCCAATGCGACCAAACGAGGCGTGGTCACGGGCGAAACGGCGAATGCCGACCGGCTCCTTTCGGACGCAGTGCGGACTTTGCGTCTCTCGCATGGCATACTCGCGGCCAAGGCCGATACGGAAGCTCTGAACCGCATTTTCACGATGCAATTGAATGTCATGCGGGCTTTGGCCGTGGCCGATGAGAAGCTTTGCGTCGATTTTCTTTATGGTAACGCCAGCAGCGCCTTTTTCGATTTCTCCGCGACGCATCGCATGCTCGTCGGAGATATGGCGCTCGCAGGCCTTGCCGCAGTGGCTGACGGCCAGGCGCAGCCTGTCGAAAGAACCGCGCCCGACGACAATGATTTCGCTCTTCTCGACAAGGCCCTGCGTGAGAAAGGCTTGAATGACGCCGAAATTTCCGCCGTCCTCGACGGAAAGATGAGCGATCCTCCCATCGAGCCGAGGCGGATGTGCCGAGCGGGCCAGATCTATCTCGAAACGCTGGCTGCCATGCCGGAGCCGGGGCGCAGCCGTATTTATGGATTGGCGGTGGAACTCATGGCGCGCTCCTGAGCACGCGCATCGCAGGCGTGGAGATGGAGCCAGTACCCCGCTGTAATTACAGCGGGGTACTGGCTCCATCGCCGAGCGGTAATTGCATAAGGACCGTGTCAAGCCAGCGGCCGTTTTTCCAGCCTACCGTCTTGAGCGTGCCGGCATGCTGGAAGCCGAGCTTCTCGTGTAGCCGGATCGAGGCGTGATTTTCGGAATCGCCGATGACCGCGACGACTTGACGAAAACCCGCTCCAGCCGTCTCTGCAAGCAGACGGGACAGTAGGCGCTGTCCAATGCCCTGCCCTTGCAGGCCATCGCGAATATAGATGGAATCCTCAACGGTCTTTGAATAAGCGGGCCTTTGTCGGTAGCTGTTGACATAGGCAAAGCCCACGACCTTCCGCTCGAATTCGGCGACGATATAGGGATAGCGATTGGTGGACATGACCCTGCGGCGGATCTTCATCTCCGCCTCGCCGGGCGGTACGATCTCGAAAGTGCCAAAGCCATTGAGCACATGATGGCTATAGATTGCTGTAATGGCGGGAATATCGTTCTCATCGCAATCACGCAGAACGAGGCCATCGACGAGTGCATTGGTGGGCAAGCAGGCTACTTTCTTGACAGGAAGAATTGCAGTGCAGGACGGAGCCAATGGGTCACGCCAGCACTTGGATTTAGTGCAAATTGCGTGCGCGTGGCAAGGTCTTGAGAAAAGCCCGGCGGAAGTCCATGCGCCCAAACAAGGTCTAAGGCCGCTTTTCTTGTAACGCTCAAGGTCGCGCCAGATTTCCAGGCCAGGCATCCAGGGATGTCGCCCTGAACCGGAAAACGCCTAGTATCCATCCTCATTGAAGCGCGACGTGTCGCGGTTCAATGAGGACAAGTGGATAAGTTTAAAAAGCGACGGATCGAGAATCTGTGATTCTCGATACTAGGCCACAAGCCTCCTTGCGAGAGCTCCATCCGTCTTTTCCCAATATTTTCCACAAGGTGGCACGGGCAATTTGCAAGTTTTATGAAGCCGTGTTATATCCAATTAGATATAGCTTAGACCTGGGGCCGTGCTAGCGGCACCCTGTCCCCCTTCTCGAAGACTCGTCCTTCCCGTGACGAACATTCGAGATTGCTCGACGGTGGTTTTTGTGACCGTCGGCATTCTGCCCGCAGAGGTAGCGCCTGTGTTCGGTCCCTGGCGGCCCGTAGCCTTGCGCCTCCTCTCCTCCTTCCCCCAACGACGATCGGATTGCTCTTCATGCCGCAAAACGCCCAATCGGTTCTCGACCATTTCGATCTCTTCAAGCAGCCCGAATATCGGGAAATGTTTGCCAATAAGAAGAAATACTTTGAAAACGCGGTCGCCGAGGTTGAAGTGGACCGTATCCGCGAATGGATGAAGACGCCGGAATATCAGGAGAAGAATTTTGCTCGCGAGGCCCTGACGGTCAATCCGGCCAAGGCCTGTCAGCCGCTCGGCGCTGTCTTCTGCAGCAGCGGATTCATGGGCGCACTCTCGTTTGTGCATGGATCGCAAGGCTGCGTCGCCTATTACCGCAGCCATCTGTCGCGGCATTTCAAGGAGCCCTGCTCCTGTGTCTCTTCCTCGATGACCGAGGATGCAGCGGTGTTCGGCGGTCTCACCAATATGATCGATGGTCTCGCCAATACCTATAATCTCTATCGCCCGGCAATGATCTCGGTCTCGACCACCTGCATGGCCGAGGTGATCGGCGACGATCTCAACGCCTTCATCAAAACGGCGCGAGAGAAGGGTTCGATCCCGATGGACTTCGATGTCCCCTTCGCGCATACACCGGCCTTCGTTGGCAGTCATGTCACCGGCTATGACAATATGCTGAAGGGCATTCTCGATTATTTCTGGGAAGGCAAGGCCGGCATGGCGGAAAAGCCCGTGCGCGAGCCAAATGAACGGATCAATTTCATTGGCGGTTTCGATCCCTATACGGTTGGCAATCTGCGCGAATTGAAACGCATTCTCGATCTTTGGGATCTTGATTACACGATCCTGTCCGACAATAGCGAAGTGTGGGATACACCGACCGACGGCACGTTCCGCATGTTCGACGGCGGTACCAGCGCCGAGGAAACCACGGCGGCGCTTAATTCCAAGGCGACCATCTCACTGCAGGAATATTCCACGCAGAAAACCTTGCCCTACATTGCCGCGCATGGGCAGGAAACAGTCGCGCTGAATTGCCCGCTCGGCGTGCAGGCGACCGACAAGCTCCTTCTGGAAATCGCCCGTCTGACCGGCAAGCCAGTTCCGGACGTCATGCGCAAGGAGCGTGGCCGTCTTCTCGATGCGATCGCCGATTCCTTCGCCCATATCCATGGTAAGAAATTCGCCATTTATGGCGACCCCGATCTTTGCCTCGGCATGACGGCTTTCCTGCTGGAGCTCGGGGCGGAGCCGGTGCATGTGCTTTCGACCAATGGCGGCAATGAATGGGCCGAAAAGGTCAAAGCTGTCTTCGCGTCTTCGCCTTACGGCGCCAATTGCCATGTCTATCCCAATCGCGACCTCTGGCACATGCGTTCCCTGCTCTTCACCGAGCCGGTCGATTTCCTGATTGGCAACACTTACGGCAAATATCTCGAACGAGACACGGGTACACCTCTGATCCGTGTCGGCTTCCCGATCTTCGACCGCCATCACCATCACCGCTTCCCGATTTATGGTTATCAGGGCGGCTTGCATCTCCTGCGCTACATGCTCGACGCGATCTTCAATATGATCGACCAGACAACCAATGTGCCGGCGCATAGCGATTACAGTTTCGATATCATTCGCTGATCCATGCGATGACGGCGGCCTTGCAAAAGGCCGCCGCGACGACAGAAAGAAAAATCCTCGCGGCGACCGTCTGGTTTCCGCGAGGATTTTTTTTTGTAACGATGATGCTGGGAGTTCGAGCCAAATAAATAGGTGGCTGGGAGCGAAACGTGAAACATCAACCGCATCGAGCATCGGCATCACTTCATAGAGCCAGAATGTCAGCGGCTCGCAGCCGAACGAAAAAATCATGAAAAATGGAATAAATTAATAGTCGTAATTCTACGCCATACGCCGTCCAAGCTCTTTGCGTAGATCGCAGCAGAGCCCTCGCCTTCAGGTGGCATTTTTATAATTCCCGCTCCGGGGATTGAACGATATGACCAGTATATCGACGTAATAACAATTATAGCAATATTATAATTATCATCGAAAACGGGAAATGTGTAGCTAATATGGTGGATGTCTATAGCCTTATCTTCATTGATTCCGGATGCTTTTTCCCTCTCTTTTGTAGACTCTTTGCTACAAAGCGCATCGTTGCTTGGGTGGATAATATCTTTAGGGGCCATTCCTAAATATGGTTTCGTTTCTGAATATGGAGGAGACAAGTCCGCATGAATCTTCAATCCCAAATATTGCCGAGCAACTGACTCAGGGATCGAATACTCACCCCATTCCGCCTCTATTTCGCAACGTTCAGCTTTAGGCTCATCGGCAAGCACTGATCGAAATAGATCTTCTGCCTCTTTTTTGAGCCTAGCCTGCTCCTCTTCTAATTTTATCTCTTCGGCATCTTCTGCCTTCACCACATCGTGGGAGGCAATGTTAAATGCCACAAGGAAAGAGCCAAATAAAAGCGATCTTGATAATTTCATTGATCGTGGTCCGTTATTCTCGATACATTTATGACAAAAAATTAAAGGTCCAATGATGGCATCAGCAGTATCCGTAGCAGAATAACTTAATAGGCTTTGCACGCAAGTATCTCGAGGAATTGTATAATCACAGCGGTGTATCGGAAACCGCATGAGGTACGGCCGATTTCGTGTGGTGCAAATTTTTTGAATTTGTACGCATTATCGTCAAAGCTAAAGGGAACAAGGCCTTGGATCAGATCGGCTTGGAAAAGCGAAATGAACGATAGTGCGGTGGATAGGACTGACGAGCCTCAGCTCTTTCCAGCAACCTACCGAACTCCGATGACAAAGCAGGTGAAGCCATTGTTGACTGTCTCTGTGCTGATGCTTCTAGCGTTTTTTGGGCGGGTGCACCTCAGTCTTTCGTCACCAGCCTGGGAGTGGATTTTTGCACTTTTCGCCTTAGGATTAGTTCTTTTCAACAGGCTTAATGAAGGCATGTGTTGTGTGACACTCTATGATGATCATATCGAAAAACGAACATGGCTAGGTAAGCAGACATGGCGGCGAGAAGACGTTGCTCGGATACTTCCAGGCCAATACGGGGGCTTCTGGCTCTCCCATAGACACAACGGGGGCTACTATTTCATGGTGCCGGCAGGCATCGAGCGAGACGCCGCGTGGGATGCTTGGTTGGCCCATGTTCCCAAATATGCAAGCAAGCCTCCTCTGCTTGAGTGCATTATTAAGTGGTTCCGAGGCGAGGACACGTGAACAAACGAACAATGATAAATGCCGATTTTTAGGTGCTTAGTCCCGGCACGTGATGGAACGAATTTAGGATGAATCTTCCGTTTCGTTTGTCCAGACTTTTCAGATGTATTCAAATGGCGTGAGGCCCTTCAATGCCTTGAGCCGTCAGCCGTAATTGTAGGCGTTGAGGAAGGTCGTCAGGTGAATTTGGCGACGGTCTTCTGGTTGATCCCACAGCGTCTGGCGAGAGTTCTCAGGCTTTTTTGACTATTTTGTATCGCTCGACGCACCGTCTCTGTCGTCTTGGCGCATCCCTCCATTCTGCAGAAAGAATTGCACCATCAAAGTCTGGATCAAACACCCAGAGCACCAATCCCAAAAGCCCCTTTTTAGGACCAATCTGATGCATTTTCAGAAAAGAGAGAGCATCGGATAGGGTTCACTTTGAAAGTCCGATCCTCTACGCCACAAAAATACGTCTTTTCAATATCTTAAAAATTCTTTCAAAATATCAAATTATAATATATATAAGTGTTAAGTGATGAAGGCGGTTTCCGGCTTTCGGAAATATCTCCCTCTTCGCTGAGGGGATGAGCTATCAGGGAGACTTCGGGTGGATGAGTCTTTCTCGTGGAAATCCGAGGCCATGGTGGCTGGCTTTGAATTTTGAGGAACGATAATGTCTGAAGATCGTGACTGGCCGGCGCTTTCGCCGATTTCGACTGGCATCAGGGGGCGCTGTCCTCGCTGTGGCAAGGGCCATTTGTTTCGCGGCTTTCTAAAGCTTCGCAAGAGCTGCGAAGTGTGCGGCCTCGATTATTCCTTCGCTGATCCGGCCGATGGTCCCGCTTTTTTCGTGATCTGTTTCGCCTGCGTACCTAGCGCCATTTTGGCGGTGTGGATCGAGGTGGAATATCAGGCCCCCTATTGGGTGCATCTGTTCACGACGCTCCCCTTTCTGCTCGCGACCTGCATTCCACCGCTTCGGCCTTTGAAAGGCTGGCTCGTGGCAAGCCAATATTTTTATAAGGCGGAGGAGGGACATTTGGCCAAGTCCACCGCGAAAGGTCCAAGTTTAAACGGCGGCGTGTGAAGGCGAGCGCGCTGAGTTTCCAGCACTCTTCATAAAGAAAAGCCTCGGGTCAGTTCACTTCTCGTCGAACGTCCGGGGCTTTTTTGTGGAAGGCCAATTAAGCCTTAGTAATTACCCCTGAGTTCAAGGGCATCGGTCAGATCACCCAATTTTGGCTCGCCGGCTTGGGCCATCGCATTATCCCTGCGGGCAAGTCCTGGCAGAGCGCGAAGATGGAAACGCTTCGTAATGAACCGGATGATCGAAGTCGTATCGTAAGGCGTGTGGTCGACGTAGTTCTTCTTCGCGAACGGAGAGACGATCAGCGCCGGAATACGGGTGCCGGGTCCCCAACGATCCGCCTTCGGAGGCGCAAGGTGATCCCACCAGCCGCCATTTTCGTCATAGGTGACGATGACGACCATACGACCCCATTGGGGGCTTTTTTCGAGATGGGCAATGATATCGGCAATATGCTGATCGCCGGATGTCACATCGGTATAGCCCGCATGTTCGTTCAAATTACCCTGCGGCTTATAGAAGGCCACTTGCGGCAATTTGCCGGCATCGATCGCCTTGATGAATTCCTCACCATTCAAGCCGCCGTCCAGCAAATGCTCGGCGCGCTCCGGTGTCCCGGGAGCATAGGCCGCGAAATAGTTGAACGGTTGATGATGGTATTGGAAATTCGGGACGGTCGCACCATTCTGACCATCGAGCGTAGCCTGCCAGGCGCCGCTATACCAAGCCCAGCTAATACCCTTGGCGCTGAGCAGATCGCCGATCGTCTTCTGCGTTTGGGGCGGCAAGGTCGAGGCATTGGACGGATCGGCATAACGCGGATCTCCGCCCGTGGCTGGCTTGACGGCGCTCGGCTGATAGGGAGGCTGCATCGTATTGACGGCGTAGAAATCCGGCGTGAAAGCGCCGTCGTTCACAAATTTAGGAGGGCCAACGAGCGCCGAAGCCGGCGAATTGGCGGCCAGTTTGAGGGTGACGCCATCAGCCTCAACAGCACTGATACGCGACGCGGCGGGGCTCTTGTTCAAATTCGGATAATAGGGCGTGCACGCACAGATCAGAGCGAGGTGATTGAGGAAGGAGCCGCCAAAAGCGCCCTGGAAGAAATGATCGGCGAGCGTGTAGCGCTGCGCGACCGACCAGAGCGGCAGTTTTGAAACGTCATAATAGCCCATGACCAGGGCGCCGGAATCCGCATAGGCGACGTAACGATCGCTTTTGCCGCCGTTGATCTGCATCTGGTCTTGATAGAAGCGATGCACGAGATCCCGCGTCATGACACTCAAGGAGGCATTGAAGCCATCCGGAGCATCGATTTTGAAAGTCGTATTCGGCAAATGAGCCGTCTGTGCTTCCGTGATGGCCGGCGTCACGCCGGGACCCGTCAGACCACCCCAGATGACCGGCAGTTCCTTCAGGACCGACCCATCGCGATCGCGCTGAGTGATCTGCTCGAGCTTAAGATCGCGCAAACCATCAACGCCCGGGAAATTACCGTAGAGATGGTCGAAGCTGCGGTTTTCCGCATAAATAACGACGATATTTTGGATCTGATTGAGTTTGGCCTGGAAGCGCGGGGTGGTGCTGTCCTGGACTTCCTGCGGCTGCTCATAGCCGGGCGGATTCGTGTCCAAGGCATGGGCTGCGGGGGACAGAATCAGCCCGCTCGCCGTCAATATTAAGAAATGAAACTGCGTTTTCATAATCGGATAATCTTTCCCTGGAAGCCCCTCAATCACCCATTCCGACGAGATGAGTGTGACTTGCGCAGGGTCATAGCGTGCGAGCTTTGCAGTTTCTTGACAATCCAAGCCTTTCTTTGAGGGGAAAGCTAACTAATGGACAAAAAAATGAAATATGGATGGATTGTCGTCTACGCTGACAAGAAAGAGTTTTCACGAGAGGGGATGTCATCTAATCGTCGTGATCAATGAGCATGGTCCCCCCGCGTTTCAACGGTAAGATCCTCCATGCATTATTGTCTCTCTGCCTTTGCTGGTCTGATTTTATTTATGGCTGTTGGAGCCATTATTGACAGTTTTGGGCAAGACAGTTTGGCGCAAGAAAATCCGCAAGGAGGAATGACCAGAGCGACGGCCTATCAACAGGCGAGGCAATTGTCGGAGATCGGCCGGCAGATGTTTTCCGATCCCAGACTGTCGGGCTCGGGTAAATTGTCCTGCGCTTCCTGCCATGATCCCCAGAATGCTTTTTCGCCCTCCAATGACCTTGCTGTGCAAATGGGCGGCAAAACCCTCGATCGAGCCGCGTTTCGCGCGGCTCCGACGCTCACCTATAAACAGGTGACCCCGCCGTCCACGGAACATTATTATGAATCCGACGAGGAAGCTGACGGCAGCATAGACAATGGTCCAACGGGCGGCTTGACCTGGGATGGCCGCGTGGATCGGCGCTCGGACCAAGCCTTGATCCCTCTTTTATCGCCGCTTGAAATGGCGAATGAAGATCGTGCGGCGCTGTCCGATACGATCGAAAAAATTTACGGGCAAGCCTTGCGCGCTGTGGCAGGCGGATTGGTGTCGCAAGACAAGCAATGGCCCCTCGAAGCGGCGATGAAGGCGCTTGACGCCTTTCAGCAGGAGGGCGCGCTCTTCTATCCCTTCTCAAGCAAATATGATGCTTTTCTGCGCGGCAAGGCGGAATTGAGCGAGCAGGAAAAACACGGGCTCGAAATTTTCACGGCAGAGGACAAGGGTAATTGCGCAAGCTGCCATGTCAGCGCGCCGAGCAAGACGGGCACCCCGCCCTTCTTCACTGATTATGGGTTGATTGCGATCGGCGTGCCGCGCAATCGCGACATAGCGCAAAATCAAGATCCGGCTTTTTTCGATCTCGGTCTTTGTGGTCCCGAGCGACAGGATTTCCGTGACAGGCCGGATTATTGCGGCCTGTTCAAGACGCCGACCCTCCGCAATGTCGCCCGCAGAAAAGTCTTCTTCCACAATGGTGTCGTGAAGAGCTTGCGCGAGGCCGTCGCCTTCTATTTCGAACGCGATACGAAGCCGGAGAAATATTATCCCCACGGCGCCGATGGAACGATTGCCAAATATGACGATCTGCCCGCTGCTTACCATGACAATGTCAATAATGAGCCCCCCTTTGGTAAACAGGCCGGAGACCCTTCGACGGTCTCGGAAGCCGACATTGATGCGGTGGTCGCCTTTCTCAA
This sequence comes from Beijerinckia indica subsp. indica ATCC 9039, assembly GCF_000019845.1. Lineage (NCBI taxonomy): Bacteria > Pseudomonadati > Pseudomonadota > Alphaproteobacteria > Hyphomicrobiales > Beijerinckiaceae > Beijerinckia > Beijerinckia indica. The sequence goes on from NC_010581.1 coordinate 1,821,682, forward strand.
AACCCTGGACGATGGCTTCTCGAGCCAGGAACCCGCTGCGGTGAAGTATCCGTAATCGAGCAGAACGGCCTCATTGTGCTTCGCGGATACACGAAAAGCCGGCCGGTTCGGCGTCTTTTTGCTGGCGACAAGCGCGAAGTTAACGTGACAGGGAATAATTGATTCCTCTATCGTCGTTTGCGTGTGAAACCCTTGAAAAGGTGATCATGCTCCCCGTCGATTGACTTTCTCTGGATGAATATTTCGTCTTGCCGATGGACCTGAATCAATGGGGACGCAAGACGTATCCTGTTTATGGATTTTCACTGAAAATACTTGCCAAGGCAGCGCGGCCCCCTAAAACAAGGCACGCTCGCAAATTGTGGCGAAAAACATGGGAAGGCCAGAATGACGTCTGCCGATCATCCGGATACGCCGATCAAGAAACGTCCCGTCGCATTGGCTTTGCAGGGGGGCGGCTCGCATGGGGCTTTTACCTGGGGTGTGCTCGACCGGTTGCTTGAGGAACCCTGGCTGGAGATCGAAGGGATTTCGGGCACGTCAGCGGGTGCGATGAATGCGGCGATTCTGGCAGATGGTTGGATCAAGGGAGGCGCTCAAGGCGCGCGCGAAGCGCTCGATAACTATTGGAGCCGCGTAGCCAAAGCTGCGGCCTTCAACCCGGTCCAACGTACACCTCTCGATCGGCTGCTCGGCCGCTGGTCTCTCGACACGTCGCCGATGTTCCAATTCTTGGATATGGTGTCGCGCGTAGTGTCACCTTATGAGAGCAATCCCTTTGGCTTTAATCCCTTGCGTTCCATTCTCTTCGAATGCATCGATTTCCCGAGTCTAAGCCAATCGCCCATCAAAGTGTTCATCACCGCGACCAATGTTCATACCGGACGTGGGCGCGTCTTTCGCAATCATGAACTGACTCCCGACGTCCTCCTCGCTTCCGCCTGTTTGCCGACCATGTTTCAGGCGATCGAGATCGACGGGATCCCTTATTGGGATGGCGGTTTCGCGGGTAATCCCACGCTGACACCCTTGGTCAGGGATGTTGAAACGGATGATATTATTCTGGTGCAGATCAATCCGCGCCAACGGAATGAAACCCCCCGCACGACCGCTGAAATTCTCAATCGGCTGAATGAAATTTCCTTCAACTCGCCTCTCATGAAGGAATTGCGCATGATCGCCTTGTTGCGCAATGCAACCAATCCGAACAGCAAGGAAAGTCGGCATTGGGCCAATATCCGCTCGCATTTGATCATGACCGAAATGATGAATGACTTGAATTATTCCTCGAAATTGAATGCGGAATGGGCCTTCGTTGACATGCTGAAAGCCGAAGGGCGCCGCGTGACGCATGAATTTCTGGCCGCTCATGCCGATGATATTGGTAAACGCGCCACATTCGATATCGATATTCTGGCATCGGAATGCTGAGGCGGAGCGTATCACGGCCCGAACCATCTTGAGAAGGTGGATACGAGGGCGGCGACCCTAAACCCCTCTGCGAAATCCGGATTTGCAAAAATCTGGCGACCTGCTACCTTTAAGGCATCGTCAACACATCGAAAGGAGGTGATCCAGTGTCTCATTGTCTTACATCGCGGGCCCGGACCTGGCATCATGCCTTCTTGGGGGCTTTCGGCCTCTAAGCCGCCTTATTCCGGGATCGCGGACCGCGATCCGACAATGGAAGGACCGTCTCCCGAGCAGTTTTGCGAAGGGGCGGTCCTTCTTTTTTGGCCTCTCTTAAGGTTGGCTCATGGCAACCGAGCGCGCGGTCTCGGGCTGGGGCGCTCCTGTCGCAGTGGGAATGGCGGCTGCGGGAAGCAAAGGAGAGCTGGTGCTTGCCGTGTTGATCGTGGGCGCTAGGTTCGTCTGAGGTGTGGAAACGGGTGTTGACGCAGGAACCAGAGCCGCCGCTTGGGGGCTGCTCTGCGCAGGGGCCGGAGGTGCCGGAATGGAAGCGGTTGTCGTCACAGGTGCTGGCGCCGGTTTTTCTTCCCGCCTGCCCGAGGGTTGGAGCCAGGCTTGCCATTCCCGCGCATTGCCGTTGAAGGCATTGCGATCGACGAAGCCGCGAATTCCGGGAACATGACCTTCCGCCGTATGTTGCCAGAAATGCCAACGGCGGTTGCCATATTTGACCGTCGGGTAATATTTTACGCTGCGCACCCAGATCGGATAATCGTTGAATTCATTCTGCATCACGTCGCGGTGGAAATCGACGGATGTATAGATGACCGGCCGCTTGCCATAGGCGCGTTCCATGGCGGTCAGGATCATATGCATCTGGGCGAGTGCGACCTCACGCGGGATCTTCTTTGGGCAGGTCCTGGAATTGCCGTTCCATTCGACGTCGAGCACGGGCGGCAATGCGTCTGGATCATAGGGAACATTTTTCAGGAACCAGGCGGCCTGCTCGTGGCCCGGGCGGCACCAATAGGCGAAATGATAGGCGCCCCGAGGCACACCGGCCGCTTTTGAAGCCATCCAGTTCTGGAAGAATTTCTCGTCGAGATGATCGCCACCTTCAGTCGCCTTGATCCAGGCGAAGCGCACACCGCTCGCTTGAACCGCCCGCCAATCGATTTCGCCCTGATATTTGGACACGTCGATCCCGGAAATCTCATAATCGCTGGCATGCGGATAAGGATCGATTGCCGTCACACGTCCGCCACAACCGGCAAGACCGAGGCCGAGAAGCGCGGTGCATGCCGCAAGAAGGGATGAGGAACGCGAAAGGGTCATCGACATGGGGACTCTGGCGCGAAAACTAGGGAGAAAAGCCGGTTGAACATCAACAGAACGCCTCAAATTGCTTCCATCGCGTTAAACATACCGTCGCGCTCTGGGGCTCCCCTTGCGCCGTTTTGGAGCAGTTCCGACACGGACCGAACGAAATCCTGATCGCTCCGTCTCCCATGCTCCAATGAGTGACATGCTGACCCGATCTGAAACAGAAGAAAAGGGCAAAATTTTTTCTTGTTTGTTGCAAGGTGATGTCAGGACGGGCCCTCGCATTGTCATATGTCATGCGCGGAAAAAAGCTATCATGCTGATGATTCGCATGGAAAGTCGCAGCAGGAGAGCGATCACGATGTTGGCCCGGTTCGTCTCCCTCGCCTTTCTCGATCGCAAAAGTCTGCCAAATCCCTATGATTTTGCCGCCTTCATCCTGCTGCTCGCCGCTTTCGTCGCGGTGGCCTATGGTTCCTCGGGCCTGACACTGCCCCTCAGCGCCCCCGAGGCCACGCACATATCCCTCGATTATGGCGCCCTGCCCTATTATGCGCTGCGCACGACCTTGCGCATGTTCGCCGCCATCGCCGCCTCGCTGGTTTTCACGTTCACTTATGCGACCCTTGCCGCCAAGAGCCAGCGGGCCGCACTCGTGCTCATCCCGCTGCTCGATATTTTGCAATCGGTGCCGATCCTCGGCTTTCTTTCCTTTACCGTCACCTTCTTCCTGCATCTTTTTCCGGGCTCCACACTCGGAGTCGAATGCGCCGCGGTTTTTGCGATTTTCACCTCTCAGGCCTGGAATATGGCCTTTTCCTTCTATCAATCCTTGCGCAGCCTGCCGCGTGATCTCGTCGAGGTGGCCAACGGTTTCCATCTTTCGCCCTGGCAGAAATTCTGGCAGCTCGAGACACCCTATGCCATGCCGGCTTTGATCTGGAACACGATGATGTCCATGTCGGGCGGCTGGTTTTTCGTCGTCGCCTCGGAGGCAATCTCGGTCGGGGACACGACGGTCAAACTCCCTGGCATCGGCTCCTATCTCGCTCAGGCGATCGAAATGCGCCGCATTGACGCTGTCATCGCGGCGGTCGCGGCGATGGCAATCGTCATCCTGCTTTATGATCAGCTTCTGTTCCGCCCCCTCGTCGTGTTTGCTGGCAAGTTTCGCGTTGAGCTTTCCGCGAGCCAGACGAAGGAGAGTTCCTGGGTCGCCGATCTGTTCAATCGTACGCGTTGGTTGCGTGCTCTCATGAGCATGCCGGTTCAGACGCTCTCGAGCATTGCGCTCTGGCGTCTTGAACTCCCGTTCTGGCGGGCGCAGGCCATAGACAAACAGGCCCATTCGAGCCGGGTTCTCGATCTCTTGTGGATCACCCTCATTGCTTTTCTCTCTCTGTGGGCCTTGCGCTTCGTCATTGTCTTCGTCGGCCAGACTCTGACGTTCGCGGATATTCAAGAGAGTCTCATTCTCACCTTTTTCACCATGCTTCGCGTGGTGCTTCTCATGGCTCTGGCGACATTGGTCTGGGTGCCGATCGGCGTATTCATCGGCTTGCGTCCGGCACTCGCGGAAAAGATCCAGCCGCTGGCACAATTCCTGGCGGCCTTTCCGGCCAATGTGGTCTTCCCCATCGTCGTCGTCGTGATTGTGCGGTTCGGCCTTAACCCCGATATCTGGTTGAGCTTCCTGATTATTTTCGGCACGCAATGGTATATTCTTTTCAATGTCATTGCGGGCACCATGGCTTTTCCGAACGATCTCAAGGAAGCCGCCTCCTCCTTCGGCATCAAGGGGTGGAACTGGTGGACGTCCGTCATCCTGCCCGGCATTTTTCCCTTTTATGTCACGGGTGCTCTGACGGCCTCTGGCGGCTCATGGAATGCCGCGATCGTCGCTGAATCCGTGAAATGGGGCGATGTCAGCATCGAAGCGCATGGGATCGGCGCCTATATTGCCGATGCAACCGCCAAGGGCGATTATCCGCGCATCGTGCTGGGCGTCACCGTCATGTCGATCGTCGTCATATTGTTTAATCGGCTCGTGTGGCGGCCCTTGTTCGGCCTCGCGGAGCGGCGGCTCAGATTGGATTAAGAGGCTCGTCATGGTGGAAATACGGTCCCCGTTCACTCAATCCGCCTCCCAAATCCTGGTCGAGGCCAAGGACATTTGCCAAAGTTACCGCACAGGCTCAGGCGAGACCGGTCCGCTCGTGCTCGATCATGTGGGCCTCACTTTGCGCGAGGGAGAGATTATCGGTCTTCTCGGGCGCTCGGGCTGCGGGAAATCGTCCCTGCTCCGGATCGTTTCGGGTCTGGTGCTGCCGGCCTCGGGCAACCTCACCTATCTCGGCGAGCCCGTTACCGGACCTGTCGACGGTGTCGCCATGGTTTTCCAGAGTTTCGCGCTCTTTCCCTGGCTTACGGTGCTCGCCAATGTCGAACTTGGGCTGCGGGCCCGCAAAGTCGGCCGGGAGGAAGCACGGGCGCGCGCGTTGAAGGCGATCGATCTGATCGGGCTGGATGGTTTTGAATCCGCCTATCCTAAGGAATTGTCGGGTGGCATGCGCCAGCGCGTCGGTTTTGCGCGCGCCCTCGTCGTCGATCCGAATATTCTTTTGATGGACGAGCCTTTCTCGGCGCTCGATGTCCTCACCGCCGAAACCCTGCGCACCGACCTGCTTGATCTCTGGGTCGAGGGACGGCTGCCGATCAAATCGATCCTGATGGTCACCCACAATATCGAAGAAGCCGTCTTGATGTGCAATCGCATCATCGTGCTGTCTTCCAATCCGGGCCGCATCAGCGCCGAAATACCCGTGACCATGCAGCATCCACGCAATCGGTTGGATCCAGAATTCCGCCAATTGGTCGATAAGATCTATGCGCTTATGACCAAACGGCCTGAGCCCGGCCCCGTCGGCCGTGAAGCGGGTTTCCCGGGCCTTGGGCTCGGAATGTCATTGCCGATCATTTCGACCAATACGCTCGCCGGCATGATCGAGGAAATCGCCGCCGATCCTTATAAGGGCCAGGCGGCGCTGCCGGAGCTCGCCGACAGTCTGCAAATGGAAATCGACGATCTGTTTCCGGTCGGAGAGACCTTGCAGCTTCTTCGTTTCGCAGAGCTCGGCGATGGCGCGATCAAATTGACTCCGCAAGGACTGCGCTTTGCCGATGAGGAAGTGGATATCCGCAAGCAGCTTTTCGGGGCGCATCTTCTGGCCCATGTGCCGCTCGCGGCCCATATCAAGGCCGTGCTTGACGAGCGCCAGAACCATCGGGCCAAGGCCAGCCGGTTCCTTGAGGAACTCGAGGATTACATGTCGGACGATTATGCCGAGCAGACGTTGAAAAGCGTCATCAATTGGGGCCGTTATGGCGAGCTCTTCGCCTATGATGAAAATTCGACGACCTTCAGCTTGGAAAATCCACAATAGGACATTAGAGCATCGCTCGTTGAACGAGAATCGGGTGCGACGCTTCGGATTGGGTCCAAGATCCGTTCCGTTGGTGGACCCACACCCCCAAAATGCTACGGTTGAAAGTGGTAGCATTCGGATAAGAAGTGATGTATTTTCATCATATTACACATGGCCTCTGAAAGTGGGCGGTCCTTTTATGGTCAATTTGAAGCGCCTATAAAGGCTTATAGCATCGCTCGTTCATTCGAATGTTTGAGCGATGCTATAGAGCATATCTGATTTTATCTTTGGATCTGAGCCATTGGAATCCATGTATACTTTTTTCTTTAAATAAAAAGATAATTTACGGCGTAATTCTCGTGAGGAATCGTAATGACGCATTACGTATCGGTGGTAATACCTTGCTATAATGCAGCCAATACCATCGGTGAATGTCTGTCTTCGCTGGAAGCACAAACCTATCCGCGCGAATTCTATGAGATTATCGTGGCGGATAATGGTTCGACGGATGGCTGCCTCGATTTAATCCGTCAAAAGTTTCCACAAGTCCGCATCGTTCAAGCAGTCCAGAAGGGCTCCGGCTATGCGCGCAATGCCGGGATTGAAGCCGCGGAAGGACAACTGATCGCGAGTATCGATGCAGATTGTGTGGCGGACTCCAAATGGATCGCAACTTTGGTCGAAGCGATCGAAAGGGTATCGGACGAGGTCGCGGCGATCGGCGGGATGATCGAGCCTTATTCCTACAAAACGACCATCGAACATTTCGAGGATTTCTGGATCAAGCAGGAAAATTTGCGCCAGGGCAAAGGTCTCGTGCGCTATGCCGAAACGCCCAATGCTATTTTCCGCATTGGTCCCTTACGCGTCATGGGGGGATTTGACGGAACCATGGGTTTCGATGACGCGGATCTCGGCATCAGGCTCCAAAAGGCTGGTTTCCGGATCGAGTTTGCGCCCGGCGCCATCGTCAAGCACCGTAATCCCTCCACTTGGCATGAATTGTTTCGGCACCGCCGTAAATATGGCGCGTTCAATTTCAAGCTGGCGCAAAAATATCCGGAATTATTGGGCGATGTCACAGATCCGCGAACCGCGCGGCGCGTCCAATTGGAAACGATCAGACGTGTCTGTGGCGGAATCGTCATCAAGTTTCCCCTCGCCTTGCTGACAAAGTGGGATAAGCCTTCGCGTTTGTGGCCCCTCGCCGATGCCGTCGCGGCCCTCGCCAATTATCTTGGCTACCGCGACGCCTATGTGGCGTTTCAACGCTCTTCTCACCACTGACAGAACTTGGCTAACCCAGCTTGAACCATAAGGTGGCGATGCCGAGAAAAGAGAAGAAACCAACGACATCGGTGACCGTCGTGACGAAGGCGCCTGACGAGACCGCCGGATCAATCTTAAAATGAGCAAGCGTCTGGGGAATGAGAATACCACCCAAGGCGCCGGCCGCGAGATTGATCAACATAGCCAATGCGATCACAACACCAATGCCCGGCAATGAAAACCAATAGCCGGAGACAATGCCCGTCATCAGGCCGAAGGCCAGACCATTCACGATGCCGACCGCCAGTTCACGGCGGATGACGCGCCAGGCGTTGGCGCGCGACAATTCGCGTGTGGCGAGCGCGCGCACGACCACAGTCATGGTTTGTGTCGCCGCATTGCCGCCCTGGCTTGCGACAATGGGTGCGAGCACCGCGAGCGCCACCATCTTCTGCATCTGTTCCTCGAACAGGCCGAGAACACTGGAGGCAATGAAAGCCGTCAGAAGATTCACGAACAGCCACAAAAAGCGACCGCGCGCCGTCCACCAGACTGTATCCGATAATTCTTCCTCTTCCGAAACGCCGCCGAGCGCGCGCAGATCGGCATCCGTCTCCTCCTGAATGACATCGACGATATCATCGATGGTGATGACACCGACGAGCCGTTCCGCTTCATCGACCACCGGCACGGAAATGAGATTGTAACGCTGAAAGATGCGGGCTACTTCGCCGCGATCCTCGGTGACGACAACACGACGGCGATCGCGCTCCATGATGTCTTCAAGAAGAGCGCTGCTGCGGGCGCGCATCAAAGTATCGAGAAAGACATTGCCGAGAAAACGATGCGCCGGATCGACGATGAAGATTTCAAAGAAGGAATCCGGCAGGTCTTCTTCATCGGTCTCGCGCATGATGTCGATCGCCTGGCCGGCGGTCCAAAAGGGTGGCGCAGTGACGACCGTGGTTTGCATCAAACGGCCCGCCGCGTTGTCCGGATAGTCGAGGCAACGGCGTAAGGCAGCGCGATCGACAGGCGGTAGAGCCTGCAGGATTTCTGCTTGTTCCTTGGCGTCGAAATCCTCCAGAATGGTGAGCGCATCATCGCTCTCGAGCTCACGCACGCCTTCGGCGACGGTCCTTGGCGAAAAATGGGCGAGAATTTCCTCTCGGATATTATCGTCCATTTCCGTCAGGGCGGCGAAATCGAATGCCGGCCCCATCAGCCTGATCAGGGGGACGCGCAGATCCGGATCAAGCGCGACGAGAAGGGCGCCAAGATCGGCCTCGTGCAGATCATCGGCCAGTTCATGGACGGCGGCTTCTTCCCCAGCCTCGACGGCGGCCGTCACGGCGGTCAGGAAATCCGCCTTGACACTGCCGTCTTCATCATAAATCGATGAGATGCCATCTTGGAAAGAAGCAGGCGAATCCTGGAGGATGTCCGCTTGGTCTTGCAGATCGGCCACGCGCATTACCTTGGAACGAAGAGTGGGATGCGCGGTTCATAGGCCGCATGGCCCCATAAGGTAAACCCACCCCCACATGAAAAATCGGGACGCGCTCTTTCTTTTCTTAATGGTCGCGGCACTCGTCCGGCCAAATGTTTGGCTGGACCTTGGCCCCGGCCCCGCCGCCGCGAGCGAGACCATCGACATGGCCTGCGGGTCCAAGCAGCCGGGTGTTCAGCGACTTGGTACGGCGAGGCAGATCGAGGTCGGGACGCAAGGTGGCCTGCAAGTTGGCCTCAAAACCTATCCGCGTGACCTCGCTTTGGCCGATCACGAAATTGTCCTGACCTTTGATGATGGACCCTGGCCGACAACGACGCCGAAAATTCTTGATGCACTGGCGGCGCAATGCGTCAAGGCAACTTTCTTCCTCATCGGGCGCAACGCGCAAGCGGCCCCGGCTCTTGTCCGGCGCGAAATCGCCGAGGGCCATACGGTCGGCCATCATACATTCTCTCATCCCGGCGCCACTTTGCGAGGCATCGGCGACATACAAGCGCGCGCTGATATCGACAAAGGTTTCACAGCCGATGACAAAGCAGCCTATGGCAAGGCAGACGCCGAACCCCGTGTCCCTTTCTTTCGCTTCCCGGGTTTTGCGGATACGCCGGCTTTGAATGCGTGGCTCAGCGAACGCAATATTGGAATTTTCGGGACAGATCTTTGGGCCTCGGACTGGTTGCCCATGACGCCGGAAGCCGAGGAAGCCTTGGTTCTTGGCCGCATCGAGAAACAGGGGCGCGGCATCGTGCTGATGCATGACAGCAAGGCCTCGACCGCCGCCATGTTACCCAAGCTTCTGGAGGATCTCCGCCTGCGCGGCTTTCGAATTGTTCATCTCGTGCCGGGCTCGGGCAAGACGGAGACCATGCCAGCGCCAGCGGGTTGGACTTCGGAGACCGAGGCCATCATCGAAACAGTCCTGCGCAAACACGCGCCAAGCCGCAAGCAGACACCAGCGGCAACGCCACCAAGGTCGGCGGAGCCATTACCACAATGATGAAATTCAGGATTGTGGTTTAGCGGCGAGCGCGAAGAGCAGTGCGAACGCCTGCAAAGCGTTTTTGCGATTTTAAGATTCTCTTCTGAGTCGCCGGTTAAGTGGGCGTCAGCAAGGTTCTCTCACAAGGTCGATTCGCCGAGGTCTTCGTCGAAAGCAGGAACCCAATCGCGATAGAGCGCTCCGGCGAGGGCGACAGTCTGCCTGTGAGTGAGACCGCCCCGATCTTGACCCGGTAAAAGCGTCTCCCATCGGAAGCATGACAGTCTTGCTTCGAAGCTTGACTAAAAGACGGGCTGGAACTCTCGCTCGGAGATACAGAGAACCCCAGGCTTCATGTGACGGCAAGGCCGAGCCTTGCGAGACTGCAGCGAGTCCCTACATTGTGCGAGCAATGTGCTTGCGAGGGATATTAAGAAGCCCTTGTGCGAACGCATTGTATGCAACCGCTCAACACCGAAGGCATTGATCTAGCGCAACCATTATACACGTGAAAACGTAATATAATGGTGCGGCCAAGAGGACTCGAACCTCCACTGGTCTCCCAACTAGCACCTCAAGCTAGCGCGTCTACCAATTCCGCCATGGCCGCGAATCGTCGGTGTTGGAAGGAAACCCTCAGCACCGCGACAGGGGCGTCGTCTAACAAATCGATGAAGGTATGGCAAGCGCCCTTCGACAAGCTCGACACGATTAGTTGGACTTTCTCTTGCGATCGGATTGGGGCAAAGTCGCCAAGAGCGTTGGTGGCGGCTTTCGAGTAAGGTTCATGGCCCCTCCCTTTTCTTTCCGGAGATCTTCATGCTGACACGCGACAGCTTGACCCCTGCCATGCTGCCTGAGGCCGATGGCACCGGCATCGAATGGCGGATTTCGGAAACTTATGTTCCTTATCCGGAAGCCTTGGCGCTGATGGAGGAGCGGGCCGCAGCCATTGCCGAGGGCACTGCCGGCGAGCTTGTCTGGCTGGTCGAGCACCCTCCTCTCTATACCGCCGGCACTTCGGCGCATGATTCTGATCTTCTCGATCAACGGTTTCCTGTCTATCGCGCCGGGCGCGGCGGCCAGTTCACTTACCATGGCCCGGGCCAGCGCGTGGTCTATGTCATGCTTGATCTGAAGCGGCGCGTCCCCGATCTTCGCGCTTATGTCGCTGCCCTCGAAGCCTGGATCATCGACACTTTGGCCTCCTTCAACATCAAGGGGGAACGGCGTGAGGACCGGGTGGGCGTGTGGGTCGCACGGCCCGACAAACCGTCAGGTTTGGGCGGTGAAATGGCCGAGGATAAGATTGCCGCTATCGGCATCAGGGTCCGCCGCTGGGTCACGTTCCACGGCATTGCCTTGAATGTCGAGCCGGATCTGTCGCATTTTTCAGGCATCGTGCCCTGTGGCATTGCCAGCGCGCATTATGGCGTGACGAGCCTCGTCGATCTCGGCCTTCCAGTCAGTATGGACGATGCCGATCTGGCCCTGCGCCAGGCTTTCGAGCCGATTTTCGGCAAGACGTACCTGCCCTGAATATCTCTCGGGAAATTCCCCTTCACGTGGATTTCACAAGAGCTTTGGCTTCGCTTTTGCTTGTTGAGGAAGAGCTTCCGAAGGTTTTGCGCCTGGGGAAAAATTCGTCACCACAAGGAAACGAACGTCCGATGACCACCGGCTACGATATCAAATATGCCAAAGCCTTCTTCGACCTGCCGATCGAAGCGCGTTTGACCAAGATCATCGACAATTCCTTTCCGGATTGGGTCAATAATTGCAACACTGGCGTCAGCCTCATCTATGCCAATGCCTGCAAAATGGTCGAGGCCGTGACCGAAAAAGTGCTCGAAACCAGCGAGGATCATCTGGGCGATTTCGAGGTTTTCTCGTCAAGCACGGCGCACGAAGTCGAGACCGGCTATGATCTCTTCAACCCGGATACGGGCGCGCTGGTCGCCGCTGGCACCAACGGCGTGGCGGAAGGCTATTTCTATTTTCTCGAAACCGGCATCCGTTGCATGAGCTCGGACAATGCCAAATTCGAACCGCGCTGGCTTACGCCGGAAGATCCAGCCATTGTCGAAAATCTCGTCAAAACCTATCAGCATGTTTTCCCCGTGCAATTGCGCTTCTGGGCGCAGGACGCCGAGGACTATCAATCGCTCTATGACACGTTCAAGGCGACGCTGAAGGATTTCCCGAAAGTGAGTGTGGTCGAGAAACAATTGTCGGCGCCGCTCCGCGCGAAATTCCGTTTCCGTCCGAAGCGCAAGGAACAGATCGAGCTTGTCGAAACGCCAGTGACAGCCATCGCGATCGGCCTGGAATTATAATCACTCTTCTTGCATGTGTTTACATGTATGCGCTATCAAGCATCGGACCCGAAGGGACATCCCTTCGGGTCCGATTTTTTATGCATTCAGAGCGTGGCTAAGGTTCTGAGGCCGACGCGCAGACGCTCGGCATTGAGGCTGCCAAGCTGTTCTTCGATGGCGTCATGCGCCTGTCGCCAAAGGGGTATAGCTTCCGACAAAAGCATCAATCCTTCCGGCATCAGGTTGAGCAACCGGCCACGGCGATCTTTCGGGTCCTTTGTCACCTGAACAAGATTCCGGCGTTCCAGGGGTTTGAGCGCGGCTGTCAGTGTCGTGCGGTCCATCGCAAGCAGCGCCGCAACCATTCCCATTCCCGGAGGTTTCGGCTGATTGAGCGCCATCAAGAGAGAAAACTGGCCATTGGTCAGGCCGAGTGGCCGCAACACATCATCAAAATGCCGCGCCAGAGCCCGCGCTGAGCGTTGGACGTGCAGGCATAAACATGTATCGCGAAGCAGAAGCGTGGTTTCAAAAGGGACCATCGGTTGGTTTGACATGATAATTTATTTATGTTGATATCAATATATTTGTCAAGGCTGTGACCGTCTAACAGGAGGAATGATTATGTCCACGACCCAGGGAACATTCGTCTGGTATGAGCTGATGACCACTGACGCCAAGGCGGCCGAGACCTTTTATCGCGATGTGGTCGGCTGGGGCTCGCAGGATGCGGGTACGGAAGGCATGGCCTATACGCTGCTGACGGTCGGCGGTATCCCCCGGGCTGGCCTGATGGTGTTGCCCAAGGAAGCGAGCGACGCTGGTGCGCATCCCGGCTGGATCGGTTATGTCGCCGTGGATGATGTTGATGCGAGCGCCGCCAAGGTCTCGGAACTCGGCGGCAAGGTTTTGCGCCAGCCTGACAATATTCCCAATATTGGCCGTTTCTCGGTGGTGGCTGACCCGCAAGGCGCGGCTTTTGTTCTGTTCAAAGGAGCAGCGGAAATGCCGTCCCCTGCGCCGGGAACGGTGAGCCCGGGCACGCCTGGCACCACGGGATGGCATGAACTCGCGGCCGGAGACTGGGAAAAAGCCTTTGACTTTTATTCAGCTCTGTTTGGTTGGACCAAGGATCAGACTTTCGATATGGGCCCGATGGGCACCTATCAGCTTTTCGCGCATGATGGCGCGCCGATCGGCGGCATGATGACCAAACCACCGATCCTGCCAGTCCCTTTCTGGTCCTATTATTTCTTCGTCGATTCGATCAATGCCGCCATTGACCGCGTCAAATCCGCTGGCGGCACGGTGACCAATGGGCCGCATCAAGTGCCGGGCGGCGATTGGATCATTCATGGGCTTGATCCCCAGGGAGCCCCCTTCGCGCTCGTCAGCCGCAACGCCTGATCCAGGCTTCAAAGCACCGGGCATGGATCGAACTCAGGCCCGGTGCTTCCCTTAAAGCCTTACATGCCCTTCAAGCGCTTGTTGCATTCACTGTAATAGCCACCGCCCGTTATGATCCATTTCAGGCCGCCATTCGCATTGGTTTCTTTATTGGCGTTATATTGATCGAGGCAGGTATGCATCCGCGCCTTGGCCGGTTTTTCAGCCTGGTATTTGGCAGAAATCGCCGAGGGGAAAACCGCCGCGCTAGGAGCCGCAGCGGGGGCGGCGGGCACGGCGGGCACGGGCGGAGTTTTGGGCGCAGCCGGCGGCGTGGCAGGTTTAAGCGGATTGGCTGGAGCGGCCGGCGCGGCAGGTGCCGCGGGCGTGCCTGCCGCCACTGCCTCTGGCGTCGGCGTGCCGCTCGACCCGACACGGGCATCATGCGCGCATTGGGAGAAGAATTGCGTCCAGCTACGGCCGTTCAACATATCCCCGGCTTTTGCAGCCTGATACTTTTGACTGCATTCCTCGCGGATCGATTGAGCTTGCGCCGGGACGAGGCCCACGAAACCCATCAGCAGCAGCCCCGCCGCGCTGGCCAATGGCAGAGGCATTGTGTTTCCAAGAGCCCGGAGCGTGGGCTCAGCTCGGGCCGACACGAAACGATGAAGGTACATCGGCATCTCCTGGCTCTCCAATGTCAAACTCAAAAGGGAACACTCGTTTGGATTGTATGATGCGTCATCAAACATTCAGAACAGGATGACGAAACATCGTTTCGAACTCATGGCTTGGGCCGCTTGCATGCTGGCCCCATGCGTCATTCATAGCCGGTCCGCATGGACAAGAGATGAACACGTTTCGAGCTCAGTCCGTGATTCTCGACATGCCGACGTTATTCCTCGATCCCGGATTGCGCCAGGGTGAATGAATGCTTTCACCGACCTTGAACGGGAGTTGGGGTATGTGTTTGATGGTGAGGCATGGACTCGTTTGCGTTAACGCTTGGCCTTTGCTTTGCGTGGAGGCTTGGCGGGCCATTTGACAATATAGTCAATATAATCCTCGAGAGGGATATCGGTTTCCGACGCGGCCACTCGTCCGCGCACGGAAACGCCCGCCTTATGCACGCTGTCTGGGTCGCCAGAGACCAACGGGTGCCACCAGGCAAGGTCTTTTCCTTCGGCAATCAGACGATAGGCACAGGTGGGCGGTAACCAGCTCAGGCTTCGCACGATGTCCGGCGTGAGCGCAATGCAATCCTCGACGAGTGTTCCACGCTGCGGATAATCCTTGCAGCCACATGTCTTGGCATCGAACAAGTGGCAGGCGAGATTGGTGAAATGGATCTGGCTGGTGTCCTCGTCCTCCAGCTTGACGAGGCAACAGCGTCCACAGCCGTCGCAAAGGCTTTCCCATTCGGCCTTGTCGAATTCCTCGAGCGCCCTGCCCTGCCAGAATTTTGTTGGCAGCGAGACCTTGGTCATAAATCCTTCCCTATCTCGAACGATAAGAATTTAGAAACCGATTCGCGCCATTTGCAGGGAAAGGGGTTGATAAATCCATCGAAATTCAACCTTTGCCATTTGAATTAGGCAAGACGCACCATAAATTAGCAATTGTTGATCTCGGCTGGCTCAGGAGAGTGATTTCCAGCACACTCGGTCCCCAGGGTTTCCAAGGGGTTCCAGGCGTCTGGCATATCTATCCCAAAAATGACAGACCGCAGCGCGTTAACAGACGATCGACGCAAGGTTCGCACCTGTTTCCCCTGCCAAACTGTCCTCCAAGCGTGCCGGAGAGGAGGAGCCTGTGGGCACTTCATGGTTCTCCTGGTTGAGTAAAACTGTCAGGCGCCTGCTCCTGGAGCTTGATGCATGGATTGATTCCTCTCTTTATGACGCAAAGATCCGGTCGCGCGAGACTTATCTCGCCTATTCCGCTTTCATGGAACGGTTTCACGTCTCCGGCTGGCGGCGTATCCTGGTGGAATGTTCCTGCGAAGGCCTGACGCTCAGCATTGCCGGGGGGCTCTTCGCCCTGTTCCTGGCCATTCCGGCTTTTCAGGAGACATCCGAGGACTGGCTGAAGAAGCAGGATCTGGCGATCACCTTTCTCGATCGTTCCGGCGCGATCGTCGGCAAGCGCGGGATCAAACATGACGATTCCGTCGCCTTCGAGGAACTTCCACCGACCTTGATCCATGCCGTTCTGGCTACCGAGGATCGCCGCTTTTTCGATCATTTCGGCATTGACATTGTCGGCACGTTCCGGGCGCTGACGGTCAATGCGCGCGCGAGCAATGTCGTCCAGGGCGGCTCCTCAATTACCCAGCAATTGGCGAAAAACCTGTTCCTGTCCAACCAACGCACGCTGGAGCGCAAGATCAAGGAAGCCTATCTCGCGCTTTGGCTCGAAACACATCTGTCCAAGCGAGAAATCCTGCGTCTCTATCTCGACCGCGTTTATATGGGTGGCGGCACTTTTGGCGTGCAGGCAGCAGCGCAATTTTATTTTGGCAAATCGGTGCGTGACCTGACGCTTTCGGAATCGGCCATGCTGGCCGGCCTTTTCAAAGCCCCGACCAAATATGCGCCGCATGTTAATTTGCCGGCGGCACGCGCGCGCGCCAATGATGTCCTGACAAACATGGTCAATGCCGGCTATCTCGGCGAGGGACAAATCCATGCGGCGTTGCGCAATCCGGCCACTCCCGTTGATCGCCGGCGCGATAACAGCCCGGATTGGTATCTCGATTATGCCTATGACGAGGTGAAGAAACTGGTTGCGGCGGGCAAGCTTGGCGAGGAACGGGTTTTGACCGTTCGTACCGCGCTCGATTCCAATTTGCAGAAACAGGCGGAAACGACGATCGAGGAACAATTACGCCAGCGCGGTCCTGATTATCATGTCAAACAGAGCGCCATGGTCGTGATCGAGCCTTTGGGCGCCCTTCGTGCGATTGTCGGCGGACGTGATTATGGAGCCAGCCAGTTCAATCGCGCGACCGACGCATTGCGCCAACCGGGTTCATCCTTCAAACCCTTCGTGTATCTGACCGCGCTGATGAGTGGTAAATTCAAACCTTCCACGATCGTGCTGGATGCGCCCATCTGCATTGGCAATTGGTGCCCGCGCAATTATGGCGGCACCTATGCCGGGCATTTACCTTTAGTGAATGCGCTGGCGCGTTCGCTGAATACGGTCGCTGTACGTCTGGCGACAGCCGTCGGCGATGGGAGCCCGAAAGCGGGACGTGCCAAGATCATCGATACCGCGCGGCGTATGGGCCTGACGACACCGCTGACGGATACAGTTTCGTTGCCAATCGGCGCTGCCGAGGTGACTGTCTTTGATATGGCTTCGGCCTATACAACATTCGCCAATGGCGGTTTGCGCGCACCCGCTTTCGCGGCCATGGAAATCGCCAATAGCCGAGGCGAAATCATCTACCGTCACGATAGCGATGCCCCGGCGCCCGTGCGGATCGTCAACGAGGATACGGTTATCGACATGGATTCCATGCTTTTGCAGGTTGTTCAGGCTGGCACCGGCCGCAAAGCGCAACTCGAGGGCATCGATGTCGCCGGCAAGACCGGGACGACCAATGGCTACAAGGATGCCTGGTTCATCGGTTTCACCGGCAATTATGTCGGCGCGATCTGGTTCGGCAATGACGATGACAGTCCGATGGAGAAGATGACAGGCGGCTCACTTCCCGCCGCGACTTGGCACGAGATCATGGCCTATGCCCATCAAGGCATCGATTTGAAGCCGCTCCCCGGCCGGCCGCAACCCGTGACACCGGCCGAGACCGTGGCGAAGTCTGGTGAAACCGCCAGCGCGGACAAAACGCAAATACGCCCAGCCTTGCTGTCACCAAATGGTATCGAGGTCTTGAAAGCGATAGCCGACACCCTGTCGCAAGGAGACAAGCAGCGTTTGGCGGCAGGTCCGACGATACGATGATGAGGCTCAATTTGCGAAGGGTATCGCTCCCCCCTTCATATCGAATCTCGATCTTTTCATCTTCTTGGTCAATTAATGCCCTGAGCTTTTAGACTATGGCGAAAACCAAGATGAAAAAGCAGAGCCTGCACAGGAAAACTAAAATGCGTGTAAATGCCTAAATCTGATATAGAATATCATAAATATTTATTATTTCTTCTCATAATTAAAGTTTATTACACTGCAATAAGCAGTTTCTTATAATTAACGGCATTCCGACACTCAGAGTACTCGATTCCAATAAAGGTAAGGTGCTGTTGACGAGGCACCGGCCAGCGCGCTAAATCGCTGCTGTCCAATCCGCACAGATTAGGAATTGTAGATGTTGGAGCTTGTGACCACCCGCTGATCGTCTCGACAGATCGAGACATCTAGCTGCATCGTTTCGCTACGGCAGGTTTTGCCGGGCCTGAAATGTTGCGCGGGTGCTTCTATTCACAGGCTTAATCCATGAACATCTCACGCAGCGAGCAGCGCGTTCTTCACGTGCTCGCGCAGGGTGGATATGTCCGCCATCAACGAGCCGACAACGGCCGTATTCTCGACGTGCTCTGCTTCACGCGCGACGGCCATGTCTTGGCCGATTGCACACTAGAAGTCTTCGTCAAACTCCGACGTAAACGCTTGATCGAATCCAAAGCGTCGAGCCCTTATCGGATTTCCGATAAGGGCCGCCGCTCGGTTCGCGCTCAACTCGACAATCGCTAGGAGAAATACAACATGAACATCGAAATCCGAGCTGAGCGTGCCGGAGATGCTCAGACAATTCGTCAAGTGACGGATACTGCCTTCAAGCTCAACACCCATAGCAGTGGCACCGAAGGAGCAATCATTGATGCGCTCCGCGAAGCCCGCGCGCTGACTGTTTCTCTTGTCGCGACCGTCGACAAAGAAGTGGTCGGCCATGTCGCATTTTCACCTGTGACGATCGACGGACGAGACTTGAGTTGGTTTGGCCTGGGGCCAGTCTCAGTGAGGCCAGACTTCCATAGGCAGGGGATTGGCGGCGCCCTTATCCGAGAAGGATTGGTACGTTTGAAACAGGCAGGAGCAGCGGGATGCTTGCTGCTGGGCGATCCAGCGTTTTATCGACGTTTCGGCTTCGAAAACGATCCTGCATTAAAGTTTGAGGACGCTCCCGCTGAGTATTTCCTGAGACTGCCTTTTGGAAGCTCAACACCGTCTGGGATAGTCGCTTTTCACGAAGGGTTCGCGGCCACATGACGAATCCAGGGCGGTCCTCCCGTAAACGAGGGCTGCCCGCCCAATTATCGCGCTTTCGCAGCACAATGCCATGCGGAGGCCAAAACAAAAAGCCAACTATGGACTCTTTCGTTTCGGTCAAAGGCGTAATGGTAGATGTAAATGATCATGTAATCCTCTCAAGCCTGACACCCAGCGAGCCGAGATCGTTCCAAAACCCCGGATAGGTTTTGGCTACACAGTCGGGATCGAGGATTGTCAGTCCGTCCATCATCAGGCCCGCCAGCGCGAAACTCATGGCAATCCGATGATCATCATAGGTTTCAATGATAGCGTCGGTTCGCCGTCCAATGAGTGCGGGATCGCCGGTGACGATCAGATCATCACCCTCCTCGCGTGCTAAATCCGGGGTGATGCGTGCGAGTTCTGTCGCCAGCGCATGAATGCGGTCGCATTCCTTGACTCTGAGATTGGCAATATCCGTGAAACGCACGGGCGTTTTATTGAATGCCGCCATGACCGCGAGAGTCGGCACGGCATCCTGGATCTGTGATCCCTCGATCACGGCCGGCATATGAGGGAATGATGTGATCAGAGAATAGGCCTTGGCATCCGGCTGTGTGAAGGCGGAGGCTGGCACACCGAGATCGATGGTTCCCTGGGTCAAAACGGCGGCGGCCCAGAGATAAGTGGCCGCCGAAGCATCGGGCTCAATGACGAAATCGCGCGCGCGATACCCTGTTGGCGCAAGCGTCCAGGACACTTCGTCTTTTTGTAAAACCTCGGCGCCAAAATGGTGCATGGCGGCGAGCGTGAGATCGACATAACCACGCGCGCCTATGCCCGTGCCTTGCAAGACAATCCTGATTGGTCCCTCGCCGCATGGGGCCAGCATCAAAAGCGCCGAAACATATTGACTGGAAAGACCAGCATCGATCGAAACGTCGCCTGCCGCGACACGGCCTCGGCCATCGATCGTGACAGGAGGGCATCCAGTCGGAGCCTCGATGGAGACACCAAGGCTTTGCAAGGCGGTGACAAGAGGAGCGATCGGGCGTTTGCGCATATTGGCATCGCCATCGATGACCACGCGACCATCGGCCAATGCCGCTGCCGCCGTCAGAAAACGTGTCGCCGTCCCGGCATTGCCGAGAAAGAGCGTTTCACCCGGCGCATGCAGATGGCCAGTTCCCTTGACGTGAAAGGTGGTCGCATCGGGGCTTTCGATCCCGACGCCCATCGCCTTGAGCGCTTTGGCCATATAGGCTGTGTCATCACTCGCCAAGGCCCCCGTCAGCCGGCTTTCACCCTTGGCGAGGGCCGCGAGCAGCAAAGCCCGATTGGTGATCGATTTGGATCCTGGCGGTCTGATATGACCCTGCAGTGGCTGGCCGGGAGGCGAAAGACGAAGGGCGTCTTTCACTTTGTGATTGGGTATCATCCATAGAGCTCTTGGATTGGGGGCCGTTCAGCCCGCACATAGGGTACCATTCGGGTTCAATGCCCAGCATCATTTTGATTTAACGCTTGATCCCGTTCTGAAGTTTTCCACTTCAAGATGATGCTCAGGAGCATCAAACCGGGTGACGCTCGTCGATTCTCATGCATCCATGTCCTTGAGCATCGGACTTTCAAATTGCATTCTATCCGATGCTCCATCTTTCTGAAAACGCATCAAATAGGTCCCAAAGTGGAAGCCACGTCCGGGTTTGATGCTCTCAATCGATCAAAGTCTGCACGCCAGCAAGCCGCGCGCTCTGGTCTCATTTACGCTATTCTCAGACTTTTGCGAAGATCTCGCGAGGGGTGCATTCAAATGGAATGCGATGAGGACTGATGGTAAGCTGTTGAAACGAGAGTCGAGCAGACAAGAGCAAAGCTCAAGCTGAAATAATAAAGCAGGGAACAACATAGACAGCCAGACAAGGCTCCCATGGGGGCTTCGGTAGAGATCAAAGCACAAGTCGGTTTCGTGGCCCCGAATATGGGAAAACATTTATGACGAGAGCCCGCTCACTTGTTGTCATCATAGTCTGTTTGTTCAGTTTGATGAACATGTTTGCCTCGTCTGCAATGGCGCAATCCCTCTCGCCGGATGAGGCGCGGGCGATCGCCAAGGACGCCACCATCTACGGCTTTCCACTCGTGGACAGCTACCGTATTCAATATTCCTATTTCGTCGACCGCAACAATCCTGAGTTCAAGGCGCCTTGGAACACGCTGAGCAATGTCGCACGCGTCTTCACGCCGGATGACAAAGCGATCCAGACACCTAATTCCGATACGCCCTATTCATTCCTTGGCGCGGACCTGCGGGCAGAGCCACTGGTGATCAGCGTTCCCGCCATCGAGAAGGAGCGATACTACTCGCTCCAATTCATCGACATGTACACGTTCAATTTTGCCTATGTAGGCAGCCGCGCAACCGGGAATAATGCCGGAAACTTTCTGTTGGCCGGACCCAACTGGAAGGGCGAGACACCCCCTGGCATCAAGGCGGTGATCCGATCAGAAACAGAATTTGCCTTCGTCCTCTATCGGACTCAGCTTTTCAATCCGGCCGATATCGACAATGTCAAAAAAATCCAGGCCGGCTACAAGGTCGTGCCATTGTCGCAATTCCTCGGCAAACCGGCACCACCCGCCCCTCCTGTCGTCAATTTCATCAAGCCATTGAGCGCTGAGGAGGAAAAGTCTTCGCCCGAGTTTTTCAATATTCTCGACTTCGTTCTCCAATTCTGCCCCACACATCCCTCTGAAACGAAACTGATGGCGCGCTTTGCCAAGCTGGGGCTTGGCGCACATGGCACGTTCGATTCAAAAACCCTCTCACCCGATATACGCAAGGCGGTCAATGAGGGAATGGCCGATGCCTGGAACACGTTCAAGGAGTTCAAGGAGAATCAACTCGATACCGGAAAGAAGGCGAGCGCCGACAGTTTTGGGACGCGCGCGTTCCTGAACGGAAATTACCTCGATCGGATGGCCGCGGCCGTCCTGGGTATCTTTGGTAATTCGAAGGATGAGGCGATCTATCCAGTCTATTTCGTCGATGACGGAAAGAAAGCGCTGAACGGAAGCAATCACTATGAGCTTCGGTTTGCCCCTGATCAGTTGCCGCCAGTCAACGCGTTCTGGTCACTGACCCTTTATGAACTGCCATCCAGTCTTCTCTCAGCCAACCCGCTCAACCGGTATCTGATCAACTCGCCCATGCTGCCGGACCTGAAGCGTGATGCTGACGGCGGTATCACGCTTTATGTCCAGCATGACTCGCCCGGCAAGGAGAGGGAAGCCAATTGGCTCCCCGCGCCAAATGGTCCGTTCTTCACAGTGATGCGGCTCTATTGGCCGAAGCCGGCCGCCCTCGATGGCGCATGGAAAGCGCCGCCGCTCCTGCGGGTGAATGACAAAACGCAATCGTCCCCCAAACCCCGTGCGGTCAATACAATCCCCGTCACCGTCGACAACTTCATTCGAGCCGAGTCTGATACCTATCTCGCGGCTCTGGTCAAGGAAGGCGGCCTTGGCAAGTTCAACCATCGCCGAGAGCCCGCGGCGATCGACAACCAGACTGTCATTCGCTTGAATCGTGACACGCTCTATTCGTCAGCGGTGTTCGACCTCGACGCGGGGCCCGTGACGATCAGCCTGCCCGACGCAGGCAAGCGCTTCATGTCAATGCAGGTGATCAACCAGGACCATTATGTGCCAGCAGTGGTCTATGGCGCTGGTTCCTACACGTTCGACAAGGAGAAGGTCGGTACGCGCTACGCCCTCTTCGCGATCCGCACGCTGGTCAATCCGGCAGATCCCAAGGATATTGATCAAGTTCACGCCCTGCAGGACGCGATCAAGGTCGAGCAGAAGAGTTTGGGCAGCTTCACGGTCCCAAACTGGGACCGCGCGAGCCAGAAGAAAGTGCGTGACGCCCTCCTGGTTCTCAGTTCGACACTGCCCGACTTCAAAAAGGCATTCGGTACGAAAGACGATGTCGATCCCGTGCGTCATCTCATCGGCACGGCGTCGGCCTGGGGCGGCAATCCCGATAAGGACGCCACTTATCTCAATATTACGCCGAGCAAGAATGACGGCGCCACCATCTATCGCCTCAATGTCAAAAATGTGCCGGTCGATGGCTTCTGGTCGGTCAGCGTCTATAATGCGGAGGGCTATTATCAGCCCAACCCACTGAACGCCTACACGCTCAACGATATCACGGCCAAGAAAAGCGATGATGGCTCGATCACAGTCCAGTTCGGTGGCTGCGACGGCAAAATCGCCAACTGTCTTCCGATCATGCCGGGCTGGAACTATACCGTGCGCCTCTATCGACCACGCGCCGAAATCCTCAACGGAACCTGGAGTTTTCCTGAGCCTCAGCCGGTCCCTTGAACCGGAGGCAATGGGACTTCCCCGTGCAGCAGAGGGGGAAGCGTGTGAATGTCGCCGGAGATTGGGTGACAGTCAAAATTCATTCTTTGTTATGACCACCCTGGAAGGGTGGCGCCAAAAGCATTGGAATCTGTTAAAGGAGACCATGCGAACGTTTCTCGGCTATCTCCTGGTGGTCCTTGCTGGCCTCGCGGGCGGATTGGGTCTCACGGCCTTCGTTCTCGATCATGACTTGAGCTTTGGCTCCGTCCGCATTGGTCCCTGGGTGGATTATTCTGGCGGTGGCGACATCGATCCCTACCGTCGTGCAAAGCTCGCCCTGACGGGAGAGCTTCCCCTCGCCAAGGGCGAGGGTTCGAGCTTCATTGCTGAACGCGATAGCGATGGCCGTCCTCTCACACCCTCCTGTGATTATCGTTTCATTGGACCCGTCAGCCAGGGCCGTTTCTGGACCTTGACGCGCCTCGCCCCCACGGGCCTGCCTCACACGGATCCCCTGCGCAAGGCGTTTACGTCGCGTGAAATCTTGCGCGACAGTGAAGGGCAATTCGAAATCATGCTTTCCCGTCACGCACGGCCGGGCAATTGGCTGCCGCTTGGGCAAGAGCCGTTCATCCTGCAGCTGCGGCTCTATGATAATGAACTCGACATGGTCGATACTGCTCTGGACGCTCCCATTTTTCCTCGTCTCGTCCGGGGCCATTGCGAATGAAAGTACGATCCGCAACCGTTCCACCGATGAAAGAAGGCCGCTTGTTGGGCGCACTCCTATATCTCGGTGGGGTTCTTTGCCTGGCTTTGGCCGTTCATATCGCTACGATCCTGGCTTTGCCCTTTCTTGCGGGAGAGAAAGCCATGATGCGCTGGGCCGCTTTTGCGACACCAGGGCATCCAGGCCTCCCGCCGAGTCCAACAGCCTCGGGAACGGGAGCGCCGTTCGAGGATCCCGCCCTGGTTCAAGGCCTGTGCCTCTTCGATCTCTCCGAACGACCGTTCCGGCTCGATGCAGAAATCAAGGGGATGGAATTCGTGAGTTTTTCTTTCCATCGGCCTTCCGGAGAGAGCTTTTATGCTGTGACGGACCGGGCCGCCCAGCATGGGAGGATCCATCTGCTCCTCCTCGACCAGCAACAATTCGATGACCTCGAAAGTGACAGTGAGGACGTCGGCACTGATCACACGGCGGCGGCGGCGGGGGAAGATTTGCGGATTATCGCCCCGGATCAATCCGGTTTCATTCTCATCCGCGCTTTGGTCACTCGGCCCAGTCAGCGGGACGAAATCAAGAATTGGATGCAAACGATTCAGTGCCGCAAGGCTGATGAAGCATCACGCTGACGATCTATGTGCCGGTTTTTCCGCCCTTGAGATGCATAGAGCCACAAATAGCCTCACTTGCTCTTTGAGCAAGAGGACAAACGCAATGATCGGCGGGCCCTGCATTCTCGCCTGAGCATTCTCAGGTATCGTTACCCTATTCCATGTCTATTTTATTCTTCCGCGCCTGCCCCGAGGCCGGTTCATCGCCACTGCCACGTACCCCATGTTATAACAATTGGGGCGCCGATCATTCATTTCTTTTCTGTGGGCTTAGGCTTTTTGCTCGCAAGGTCGAAACATTTCTTCTCGGCGTCCTGAGAATCGGCCAGATAGCGAATGCCCGGAAAGAAGGCGATCTTGGCCGAAGGACGTCGTGCCGGATCCGCTCGGCCCGCAAATGGAGCGGAGGATTTGCATAAAATGAATGGGGTTGAACGGAACATGATGACGTCACCCATGATCTAATCGCCCTTTTGTGCTGACCCTGGTCCCGCGCCCGGGTGGGTTATGTCCTGATGTGGCAGTTTCACGACTCTGTCGCTTGCGCTCACAAGAGAAGACGCGATGGGCCAGAAAGTTTCATTGCCGTGACATCCCCTCGCGTTTTTGGGGACGATCCCGCTCTTGTTTTGAAAACCGCCCTCCCTCCAACGAGGGAGCCCCTCTCCTTTAACGCATCAATCTTGCGGGAAACTCGCCATCCGGCCCGAACCCCAATACGCCCGGCTTTGGGAGGATTTGGCACGACTTCTGGATCAGCCCTTGCCATGGGACTTAAGGATTTCGATCGAGGAAAGAGGGTTTGGCCTCGTGCCGCAAAGAGCGATGGCTTTACCGGACATTGCGGCGTATCAACGCGCTAATAATGGGCTGGTCCCGCGTCGTTTTCGAGACGCCGCGGCCGGATCCTCCAATCGAAATCGGAAGTCGGCTCTCTGTGTCGAAATCACGCTCGCAGCCGGATTTTGAAACGGGAGCCCCTTTTTCCGCAAAGGCAACCGGGACTATTCACGGAGTAAAAAATGGCGACGGATTATGCGTTCATTCGCGCTTACGGCAAATTTACAGGGGCGAGGGAATCCTTCGTCGATGACACGGTGCGCCGCGCGCGCCGGCAAAATGCTGCTGACGACGTCATGATTTATCATGAGGATAGCGCCAGCTGGACCCATTTTGGCGATCTTGAGGCCAAGGCGGAAGGCGGCGATGCGGAGGCCGCCGAACAGGTGAAGAAAATACGCGAAATCATGCGATAAGGCCAAGAGAAGCACTTTGTACCCTTGGCTCCGTTCTCCAGTTTCCGCTTTGAGCGGAAGCTGGAGCCGGCGATCTGTCCTCAGGTTCAAAGCAATTGGGAGAGGCCGGGAATGGCGGCGGCGATGCGGCCGAGATGCTCCTCGCCGACCTTTTCCCGCAAATTCTCGAACAAGGCCTTGCCAAGGCTTTGCATATCATTGATGCCGAGACCGAGCGAGGTCAACTGACCAGCGAGCATCATCACGCCCCCGCCCATCTTGCTCATGAACCCGCCGAAAAGACCGCCCCCGAAGGCATCGGCTTTCGTGGCTGCGGCCTCGGCCGCGCCAGAAATTGTAGCAAAGAGAGAATCGATCTCTTGAGCGGGACCTTCCTTGCGCAAAAAGGCAAAGATCACGGCAATGGCCTGGCCCGTTACTTCCGGCGCGAGACCGGCGCGAAGCGCCACCTGACTGACCAATTCTTCCATGCGATCTCCCCAGGATGACAATCGATTTGATCTCCATGGAGTGCACGCAACCTGCGCACCTCATGATGGCGACCATCCGAACTTCCATGTACAGTTGTAAACTGTCGACGCCCAAATGGGGACCCCCACTTTCCGGCGTCAAAGCTTTGGAATAATTCTGACGCGTGTATGTTCACGCAAAGCGAATCCAGCGCAAAAGTGTCAGGAAGCGGGGCAAAGACGATGGCCGATCCATCCACGCATGAAAAAGCCTCGGCGGGCCGCATTCTGGTCGGCAAAAGTGACAAATATGAATATCTGACCTTGCGCATGGGTAATCGGCATGGCCTCATCGCCGGCGCGACGGGGACCGGCAAGACGGTCACGCTGCAATTGCTCGCCGAAGGATTCTCTCAGGCCGGCACCAGTGTTTTCGCGGCGGACATCAAGGGGGATCTCGCCGGCCTCGCCATGCCGGGCGAAGGCAAGCCCGCCCTGGTGAACCGGGCGGCAGAGATTGGCATCCCCTATACACCGGATCGTTTCCCTGTCGTCTATTGGGACCTTCTGGCCGAACAGGGCCATCCGATCCGCGCCACGATTTCCGACATGGGCCCCCTCCTTCTCGCGCGGCTGCTCGATCTCAACGAGGTTCAGGAAGGCGTCTTGAATATCGCCTTCAAACTCTCCGACGAACAGGGCTTGTTATTGCTCGATCTCAAGGATCTGCGCGCCCTGCTCCAGCACATTGGCGACAATGCCGCGCAATTTCGGCAATATGGCAATATCGCGCCGGCGACGATTGGCGCGATCCAAAGACAATTGCTGGTTCTCGAAAATCAGGGCGCTACGCAATTCTTCGGCGAGCCAGCGCTCGACATTCATGATTTCATGCAGACCGATCGGGATGGACGCGGCCGAATCAATATTCTGGCCGCCGACAAATTGATGCGTTCACCGCGCCTTTATGCAACCTTCCTGCTCTGGATGCTGTCGGAATTGTTCGAGCAATTGCCGGAAATCGGCGATCCAGACCAGCCAAAACTCGTCTTCTTTTTCGACGAGGCGCATCTCCTGTTTGATAATGCGCCGAAAAGCCTTCTGACCGCGATTGAGCAGGTGGTGCGGCTGATCCGCTCAAAAGGCGTCGGAGTTTATTTCGTCACACAAAATCCAGCGGATATTCCTGATACAGTCCTGGGGCAGCTCGGCAATCGCGCCCAGCATGCTCTACGGGCTTTCACCCCACGAGATCAAAAAGCAGTCAAGGTTGCGGCCAGCACGTTCCGTCAGAATCCCACCCTCGATACGGAAACGGTGATCACGCAACTCGGTGTCGGCGAAGCTTTGGTCTCGATGCTCGACGAGAAAGCCATGCCGGAAATGGTGGCGAGAACATTGATTGCTCCGCCCGCCGCGCGTGTCGGGCCGGTGACACCTCAAGAACGCGCGGAGATTATTCAAGCGAGCCCGGTGCTCGGCAAATATGACACGGCGATCGACCGGGATTCCGCCTTTGAAATCCTTCAAGGACGGGTCAATGAGAGGATGGGCCAGGCCGCCGCGCCGGAGTCCCGGCCGAAATGGGGCCAATATGGAACCCAGCCAAACACGAGTGCGAATCCGCCCACCTCTGAAGAAAGCGGCTGGCTCGGTGGTCTTGGCCAAGTGGTTGGTGGCCTCTTCACCCGCAAACCCGGCAGCAAGGCTCTCTCGCCCGGCGAAATCGCCGTCCGGTCGGCCGTGCAATCGGCGGCGCGTTCGGCCGGAACGCAAATCGCCCATGCGATCGTGCGCAATATTTTCGGCAGCTTGAGTAAATAAGCAAGCTATGTCGTAAAATTCCAAGCTGTCATGGTAATGTCGCTTCGCATCATTAAGCCTATCCGTAACAATGGGGGCGGTTATGGTCGATGCAACAGCACCAACATACTACCAGGAAAATGAAACGCCTGAACGGGTGAAGCTTGATGAACCCATGGGCATCCGTACACTATTTGGTTTACTTACTGCAATTGCTTTAGGTCTATTTTTTACCGCTTACAGTATATTTGTTGATGTTTCCGATGCTGGCGCCAAGATCACGAGTATCTTGCCATTTCTGTTGCTCGGTGTCGCGCTGTTTATCGCGCTGGCTTTTGAATTCGTCAACGGTTTCCACGATACGGCCAATGCCGTGGCGACTGTCATTTACACGCGGTCGCTCCAGCCGCAGGTCGCGGTTGTCTGGTCCGGCTTCTTCAACTTTCTCGGGGTCCTCACCTCAACCGGAGCGGTCGCTTTCGGCATTGTTTCATTGCTCCCGGTTGAACTGATCCTGCAAGTCGGCTCCGAAGCCGGCTTTGCCATGGTGTTCGCCATGCTGATCGCGGCGATCATCTGGAATCTCGGGACCTGGTGGTTCGGCCTGCCGGCCTCGAGCTCGCATACGCTCATTGGTTCGATCATTGGCGTCGGCGTTACCAATGCGCTCATGCGCGGCCGCGATGGGACAGCGGGTGTTGACTGGGGCAAGGCCACGGAAATCGGCTATGCTCTCTTGCTTTCACCGCTGGTTGGCTTCATCTGCTCCGCTTTGCTGCTCCTCGTGATGCGGGCCTTGATCCGCAATCCCGCGCTTTATGGTGAGCCGAAAGGCAATAGCAAGCCGCCGCTTTGGATTCGTGGTCTGCTGGTCTTGACCTGCACGGGCGTTTCCTTTGCGCATGGTTCGAACGACGGCCAAAAAGGCATGGGCTTAATCATGCTGATCCTCATCGGCACCGTGCCGACCGCCTATGCCTTGAACAGGACCTTGCCGGCGAGCCACGTCGAGGCTTTCGTGCAAGCTTCGGAAGCGGCCTCCACGGTGGTCGAGGCCAAGGCTTCGGGTCATGCAATCCTGGGCGATCCGCGTCCAGCCGTGACGGCCTATCTCACGCAGCATGAAATCAGCGAGGGGACTTTTCCGTCGCTTGCCGTGCTGATCCGCGATATTGCCCATCAGGTCACGAGCTATGGTGCCATTGCCAAGATTCCTCTGCAAGAAGCTGGCAATACGCGTAACGATATGTATCTCGCCTCCGAGGCCTTGCGTTTCCTTGCCAAGGACAAGGCCAGCGAGCTTTCTGCTGAGGATCTCACCATCCTCGGCAACTACAAGAAACAGCTCGACTCGGCGACGAAATTCATTCCTCCGTGGGTTAAGGTCTCCGTGGCGATCGCCCTTGGCCTCGGCACGATGGTCGGCTGGAAACGCATCGTCGTCACCGTCGGCGAGAAAATCGGCAAGACGCATTTGACCTATGGTCAAGGAGCCGCCGCTGAACTTGTCGCCATGGGGACGATTTTCGTGGCGGATACTTATGGCTTGCCGGTCTCGACCACGCATGTGCTCTCGTCTGGTGTCGCCGGCACGATGGCAGCCAACGGATCCGGCGTTCAACTCGGAACTTTGCGCAATATCGCACTCGCCTGGGTTTTGACGCTGCCCTGCGCGATGTGCCTCTCGGGCTTCCTGTTCTGGTCGTTCCGGCAGCTTTTCTGATCTCGCCTATCTTTTCCAAGAAGAGCTTCAAGCCTCGTCGATGATCTTTCATCGGCGAGGCTTTTTGTTTGTGTGCACAAACAATCATAATCTTGGTGTGGGTTGTCCTGCTGCTTTCGATCTCGTTCACATGTGGGACGAAAACAGACCGTCTATGCAGGCATGGATATGATATTTCCGGCAGCACAACTCAAAACCGGACAACTCCAAAAGGCGGCCCTTTTGGAGTTGTCCTGTTACCGATTGAAGAGTGCCACGCTTGGGCTGAAGCTTTTCGGGCGAGAAGAGAGTGGATCTCTTCTCAGCGCGCCAATCATTGCGCCTTGATGCCGGCTTCCACCTCGAGCCGATGCAGCAATTGGGGTGTCACCACTCCATGCACGGGCAATTTGTGGTCCTGCTCATAACGGGCGATCGCCTGTTTTGTGCTTTCGTTCGCCACACCATCAGGCTTGAGAACGAAGCCGAGCTTTACCAGCGCGCGTTGAGCCGCATAGATCGACTTGCTCGGATCCTGTTTGGCTTGCTCCTTATGGACTGGTTCTTGGTGGGCTATTTCTTGATGTACTCCTTCTTGGCGTGCTGCTTCCGGAGCCTTGTGCACTGGTTTGGCAGCTTCCGCCTTCGGCGCCATAACGCTGTGCGCGCTCTCATGACTGGCTGGGACCTCATGTTTCACGGCTTGCGACGCGGCCGGCTTCTTGGCCTCGGGCTGTTTGCCCATGAGAAGAAGGGCAATCTCATCCTTGGGTTTGCTTGCCATCGGAGCCGGAGGGGCGGCTGATCCGGAGGGACTGGCCTCCTTAGCCGCGAGCTTGTCGAGCATGGCCCGTTCCGGCGGTGGCGCGGGCGGGGTCGGCTCGCTCGCAGGCACTGCTACGGAATGAGCGCGTGGCGCCGGCGATTCGACGGGGGCGCGTTTGACTGGCGTCGCTTGGCTGAAGAGCGGGGCCGGATGCCGGCTTTTCTGCAAAATCAGGGCATTGACGAGAATCCCGCCGATGGCCGCCACGGACAGGGCGCAAGCCGCGAAACCGGCATAGCGTTTCATGCGCCCGGGAGCCTTGGCCTTCTTCGCTTGGCCGCCGGATTTCCGCGCGCCGTCTTTCTTTCGTGCCGGCGATTTCTTCTTGGGTTCGGCCATCACGAAATCATAATCAGTGGCTGCCAGGGCTTCACGCAATTTTCTTCACCTTTGCTTCCTTGAGCACCGAAATTTCCGCAGGCACGCCACGACGGGTTTGTGTCTCGGTCCGCCACTCTCGACCTTCTGTCTTATCCTGGGGGCGTCCCTCACGCGGCAAGCGGACGATCATGGATGTTCCCTGGTCTGGCTCGCTTTCGATCAGCAGCGTGCCGCCGTGCAATTCGACGAGGCCGCGAACGATGGACAGGCCCAGCCCGGTTCCTTCATGGGGCCGCTCTTGCCGCACCATGGCTTGAAAGAAGGGTTCGCCAAGCCGCGTGAGATCGTCGGCGCTGATGCCAATACCCGTATCTTGAACGGCGATCTGGATATCGTCGAGACAATCCACAACGCAATCCACGGCAATCGTGACACGGCCCCGCCGCGGCGTGAATTTGACGGCGTTCGAGAGCAGATTGAGCAGGATCTGTTTGCAAGCCTGCTGGTCGGCCACGATCTCGTCCCATGGATCAGCATGGATCTGCACGAGTTCGATTTCCTTGGCCTCCGCTTGTGGCCGCAGCATGGCGCAGCAAGAAGCGATCAACGGCGCGAGGACAATGGGTTGCGGCTGCAGGGGGAAAGTGCCGGAATGAATTTTCGACATGTCGAGAATGGAATTCACGACATGAAGGAGATGTTCGCCTGAACTATGAATGATTGCCGCATATTCGCGCTGTTTCAGCGGATCTTGAGGACAAAGCTGCGGGTCGGCGAGCATTTCGGAAAAGCCGATGATGGCATTCAACGGCGTGCGTAATTCATGACTCATATTGGCGAGGAAGCGATCTTTCGCCTGATTCGCCGTTTCCGCCGCCACACGCGCCGCATCCAATTCCTGTTCAACGCGTCTCATCGCGCTGATATCGCGGTAGACGCCGATGATCATGGCTTGATCGTCTGCCTCCGCTTCCTCTCGCTTCTTGGCGTGGCCATTCTCGAAGCGATTGATACAGACATCGAACCAGCGAAAACACGGTTCGACCGAGGAAAGGTCCTCCCCCCTGCCCCGCAACCGGATGGTGATGTTCGAGGCCCCTTCTCCGCCGGCGGCATCGGCGATGGCCCGCAGAAAGGCCGGGCGATCCAGGACATGGACATGGTCGAACAATCCACGCCCCATCAAATCGTCCGGTGGAAGACCCAAATGATGTTCGAAATGGCGATTGAGCGCCCAGGCCGTGCCGCTGCGATCATGCACGACAACGAAATCGCCCAACTGATGGATCAGAGGCAAAAGATCGGGATTTCTCCGCCTGGCTCGCTGCGCTTCCACCTTATGGAGGTGCACGGCATGAAGCATCAGAGCGAGGCCGTAGAAAAGGCTACCCGCGAGGCAAAGCAAGTCCAAGACGCTGATCGTACTGGCCGGGAGGGACAGCGGAGCCCGCAAAAGGCTGATTCCCGCGACGGCTCCGGCCGTCGCCAAGGCGGCAAGGCCGATCATGACAGGGTCGAACGTGATGAAAGCCTCGACCGCGGCGAGAAACAAAGCGGCACCGACGCTGCCCATGCCCGCACCAGCCGAGGCCAAAGCCATGGCCATGAGGCAAAGGCTGAAGGAGACGAGAATCTGCGCCCAATGCAGAACATCCGTCAGCGCGACAAAAACCAGCGCGCTGAGCGGTAACAGCATGGTCATGAACACGACCGCCTCGGGCCAATGCGGCGCCTTATGCAAAGCAAAAAAAAGCGGCATGCCGATGAGGACCGCGAGACAATGCAGGCCCTGACGCAGCATGAAGGCCTGCTGCCGAGGCAAGGCGAGAGGATTTTCAAGGCTGCGCAAAAGACTCAACGCATCATACTCCGACCCGGCCCCCTTTTCGAAAAGTTCGGCCAGCCCCTGAGTCGTCGCAGATTGATCTTAAAAGCGCACTAAATTGAATCGATTTCCACAACGCAGCCGTTTCTGAATGCGAGCAAAACGAGGCTATGGTTTAAAAGATATTGTGCTCGCGCCTGGATGGCTCTGTCTCCGCCACAAATAGAGCGTCAGACCGCGCGGCAATCGATCGAAGCAACGATTCTGAAAGATGATCATGCGATCATGAAGCATGATGTTTCTGCTCCGTGTCGCTTTCTGGCTGATGATCGTGTTTACCGCGATTTTTCCGACCGCCGGACTCATCCCCCATGGCAAAGCGCCGGACGAGTCTCGGGCCAAGCCGGAGGCCGATAAGGCCAAGCGTAACGCTTTCGAGCTCGATCCTTCCCCGCTCGACAAGGCTAAACTCGACGGCGTTTTGCGCGCGCTCGTCGATGAATCGCCCGGAGTCCTGCAGCGGATTTGCCGGGAAAATACGCGGACCTGCCTCGAAGCCGGGCTCAGCCTGGGCCGGCTGGCCGGCGCAAAGTCCTCTATAGAAAAAATCCTGAGCGAAAAAATCCCGAGCGAGAAACAACAAGGCGAAAAACAGCCAGGAAGAACTCATCCCTCCCCGGCCGTCGATCCGTGAGGTGAAGGCATAGTCATCAATCTTGATGAGCATGACCACCGGCATTTGCCTCGCGAGACTCGGTGTTAAGAGGCTCAGTCGAAGATGAGAGGCCACTTTCGACTTCAAAACAAACATAGTGGCAATGAGATTGCATAAGTGTCAGATAAGGGTCATGAAGCATGATCCTTCGGGACGGTTCTTCCAACCTGAGACAGGGCCGTGTATCCGCCGCACCAGGCTAAAAGTGGACACCACTTTTAGATAAACGTTTTGGCAATTGATGCTCAGGCGCCTTCATGGTTTTCGCGATTGGCGGAAAAGGCGATTGAGGGGAAAGAACCAAAGCAAATCTTCAAAGATATCTTTGCCGCCGTTTCTTGTGGCACCTCTCTCCTCATACGCCTATATGATGCGGTAAAGAGAATTAACTTCGAGCCTTCGGATCGCCATGAACCTCGACGAGATCATCGAAAACTTCAACTACCTCGACGAGTGGGAAGACCGCTATCGTTATCTGATCGAACTTGGCAGGACCTTGGAGCCCTTGGACGAGGCCGCCCATAATGATCAGAACAAGGTTTTGGGTTGCGCCAGTCAGGTCTGGCTTGAGACCAATGTCGGCGCTGATGCCTCGGGCGCTCCCGTTCTGAACCTCAAGGGCGATAGCGACGCGCATATTGTGCGCGGTCTCGTCGCTTTGATTTTGGCACTTTATTCCGGCCAGACGGCCAGCAAGATCATCGATACGGACGCCCAGGAACTGTTCAAGAGTCTGGGTCTTTCCGCTCATCTGACGCCGCAGCGGACCAATGGCGTCCGGTCCATGGTCGAGCGGATCAAGAATGACGCGCGCGCCGCAGCCGCTGTCGCCTGAGCTCATCCTTCCTGTCATACCGTAGAATTAAACCCGAAAAGCCCTGCTTTTCGGGTTTAATAGCTTTTATAAAGGCGCTTACAACAAAAGCCGCGTCCATGATCAAATGGCGCGGCTTTTTGAGTTTGGAGATGGGCCCATATCTGGGCTCCATTTTACCTTTTGCGGCGGCGCTGCTGTCCGAGCCCCATTTGCTTGGCGAGATTGGAGCGAGCCTTGGCGTAGTTTGGCGCGACCATAGGATAATCGGCCGGCAAACCCCATTTCTCCCGATATTCATCTGGAGACATATTATATTGCGTGCGCAGATGCCGCTTCAGCGATTTAAACTTCCGCCCATCTTCCAGGCACACGATAAATTCATTGGTCACCGATTTTTTCGTCGGGACCGCAGGCTTGGGTATTTCCACCGTTGGTGTGACAGTACCGGTGGTAACACGAAGCAAGGCGGAATGTACTTCGTTGATCAAGCTCGGTAGATCGCTGGCCGGGACAGAATTGTTGCTCACATAGGCGGACACAATATCAGCGGCCAGTTCGATATAACTATTGGATGGTGATGTCTCGCTCATGGCGGTAAATATCCAGAATAAGGGATTCAGTCAGAAAGAGACCGGCTAAAGTGAAGCGTCACTTTATGAGTGGAGACGTAAGCAAGCTGTCAAACATAAGTACGCCAGGACCCATACCGAATCAACTTACGACAACTTTCGTTTTTTCTAGAACCATAACAGCTTATCCGCAAGTATCACTTAGGAAGGTTTAGTTAAATTAAGTGAAAATTTCCGTGATGTGATCATTTGCATAAGCTGCTCAATGCACGGTCAGGTAAAAAATCGATAGCTTTGGTATCGATGCTGCACTGTGCCTTCTTGCTCCTATATAGGTCAGTCCAATGATAAAAAAAGCCTCGACCATGCAAAGCTTGCCGAATTCCTTGGCGAGTGAATAATGATCGACGCCGAGGAGGGTGTCATGACGCAAGACAATTCTAAAAGCAAGATAACGAAAAGCGATGCTGAATGGCGCGCTCAATTGACGCCGTCTCAATACGAGGTCACGCGTCGACACGGAACCGAGCAAGCCTTTACTGGACCAAATTGGGATCAAAAAAAACCAGGTCTTTACTCCTGTATTTGTTGCGGTGCACCTTTATTCCAGTCGGAGACCAAGTTTGATTCCGGAACCGGCTGGCCGAGTTTCTATGCGCCCGTGCAAGCTGGCGCCGTCGAGGAACATGCGGATAATTCGCATTTCATGCATCGCACCGAGGTCCGCTGCGCGAAATGCGAGGCTCATCTTGGCCATGTCTTTCCCGATGGACCGCAGCCCACCGGTTTGCGCTATTGCATGAATGGCCAATCGCTTAAATTCGAGCCTACGGACAAATAAAGCCTCTCGAAATCGGTGCATGAGCGTCCCCAGTACAGCTAGAGAATACATTCAAAGATTTAATTTGGGTCTATTTCAGGCACTCTCGCTAAGCTCGATGCCGGCTCATCCTCCTGACTGGGCAATTTTCAGGACATTGCTGCCTTGCGTTGCGATAAACACAAGGCAGCTCACATGAAATGACGAACGACAGAACATGGATAAGACCTTAGCCGTCCCGCCCGTCCCTCCCCTCGTCGAGAAGCGGCCAGAATCGAAAACCGTCCATGGCGTGACGTTGGTCGATGATTATGCTTGGCTCAAAGCTGACAATTGGCAGCAAGTCCTGCGTGATCCTTCCGCTCTGCCAGCCGATATTCGGCAAGTGCTCGAGGGTGAAAATCTCTATGCGCAGGCCCTGTTGGCGCCTGGCGAAGAGTTACGCCAAACCCTCGTCAAGGAAATGCGCGGACGCATCAAGGAGGACGATGCCGAAGTCCCTACGAAGGATGGTGACTGGCTCTACTATGCCCGCCATGTAACGGGAGGACAGCATCCTTTGTTCTGCCGCACCGATCTTACTGGGGAGAACGAAGTGGTTCTCCTTGATGGCGAAAAAGAAGGACACGGCAAGGCTTTCTTCGACATCGGCATGGTGCGTCATTCCCCCGATCACCGCCTCGTGGCCTGGAGCGTCGACGAAAAGGGCTCGGAACTCTATTCGATCAGAGTACGTGATCCGGCGACAGGGACGGATGGGCCAGATCTCGTGCCCGATACTGACGGCAATCTGGTCTGGATGCGGGATTCGAGCGGCTTCTATTACGTTCGCGTCGATGCCAATCATCGGACGGCTCAAGTCTTTCGCCATATCGTCGGAACCGATAGCGCCAAAGATGTTCTGGTGTTCGAGGAGCTCGATCCTGCTTGGTTCGTCAATATCCGGCGCAGCCAGTCCTCGACATTCGCGATCGTCAGCGTTTCCGATCACGATTCCTCGGAATGCCACCTTCTCGATCTCGGCGATCCGCTCGCTGCTCCACAATTGATTGAGGCCCGCGCCCGTGGCTTGCGTTATGAGGTGGAAGATCATGGGGACCGGCTGTTCATCCGCACCAACGCGGATGGCGCCGAGGATTTCAAGATCGTCAGCGCTCCGCTTGCGACGCCATCCAAGGCCTATTGGCAGGATTTTGTGGCCCATGTCGCGGGGCGGATGATCATCACCTGCGCCATATTCAAGGATTATCTCGTCCGTCTCGAGCGCGAGAATGGTCTGCCGAGCCTCAAGATCCATGAATTCGTGACCGGGACCGAGCGAACGGTCGCCTTTGCCGAAGAGGCCTATCACCTGGGGCTCGCGGAACGCTTCGAATACGCGACGACGCTTCTCCGCTTTACCTATTCCTCGATGACCACGCCGCGAGAAATCTATGATTATGATCTCGCGACCGAAGCCCGCGTCTTGCGGAAGCGTCAGATCCTGCCGAGCGGCCATGATCCTGCCGATTACGTGACCAAGCGGCTGTTCGCTACGGCTGCGGACGGAGCCAGCGTCCCGGTCTCAATCCTCTACCATAAAAACACCAAGCTCGACGGTTCCGCCCCCGTGCTGCTCTACGGCTATGGCGCTTACGGCCATCCAACGCCGGCTTCTTTCTCCTCTGGCCGGCTCAGTCTGGTCGATCGCGGGTTCATATTCGCGATCGCTCATATTCGCGGCGGCACTGACAAGGGGTGGCACTGGTATACGGACGGCAAACTCGACAAAAAAACCAATACGTTTGCGGATTTTGTCACGGCGGGACGGCATCTCGTTGCACAAGGGTTGACTCGCGAAGGACGCATCGTTGCCCAAGGTGGCAGCGCCGGCGGCATGCTGATGGGCGCGGTCGCCAATCTGGCACCCGAGCTTTTTGCCGGCATTATCGCGGATGTGCCCTTCGTCGATGTTTTGAATACGATGCTCGACGCCGAATTGCCGCTGACCCCGCCAGAATGGCTCGAATGGGGCAATCCGATCCTTGATCCACAGGCCTTTGCCACCATTCGTAGCTATTCGCCTTACGATAATGTCGCAGCTAAAATCTATCCGCCAATTTTAGCCCTGGGCGGGCTGACCGATCCCCGCGTCACCTATTGGGAGCCGGCCAAATGGGTCGCCCGCTTGCGGGCGACAATGGCAGGGGGCGGTCCCATTCTCCTGATGACCAATATGGGCGCAGGCCATGGCGGCGCATCGGGTCGATTCGACCGGTTGAGCGAGGTCGCAAATGAATACGCCTTCGCCTTGGCCTGTATTGATCCCGGTTTTACGTCTTAGAGCCTTGGATTTTCATTGAAAATGCATCAGGCCCAAAAGGGGAAGCCCCTTTTGGGCCTGATGCTCTAAGCGTAAAACCGGGCAGGAAAGCCTGAAAATTATTGAGCTTCCGCCTCCATATAGGCCTTGAGCTCTGCCATGGATTTGAAGCGGGCGACGCCTCGCGCCGAATGCGCTTCGATCGATCCATCCGAGAACATGACATAGGCGGTGCCATCGGCCTCGTAACGACCGATGATCGTCTGGCTCTTCGTGGGAGCGTCGGGTGCAGCAGGCTCAGGCTGTTTGGCTGGGAGCGGCTCGGGCTCAGGTTCCGGCTCCGTGGGGACGGCCGGAGCGGTTTCCTCTTCGATGATTGGCGCGTGGGGTTCCAAAACCTCGTCAGCGATAGGCTTCTCAAGCGCCCCAAGCAATCGAAGGATGTCGTCCTCGATCATGGATGCCACGGCTGGGGTGGGTTCGGTACTCTCAGGCCAAGCGGGAGGATGCGGCTCGATTGCCTGGTCATGGTCATGCTCGTGATCATGCTCTCGGCCATGCCGGATCGGCGCTTCGTCCAATTCCGCTAGGCTTTCTTCTTGATGCGTCGGCGTGATTTCTGGCTCATCCGCCTCGATAGGGTTTCGCTGCACGGCATCGAATGGCTTTTCGTCATGGTGCTGCGCCGGATTTGCCTCTGGCATCCTGCGGAAAACAGGCTCAACGTTGATGTCTTGCTCGTGGAGATCAGCAGCGGACGTGCGCAGGTCAGCGGAAGCCCGCTCGGGCTCTGCCTCGTGCGGACGGGTCACTGCGCGCGCGCGTTCTTCCTCAAGCACGGCTTCGAGCCCGGAGGACAGAATTGCAGGGGCGCCGAATTCCGATGCCCAGGCCTGATGGGTTGAGGGAGGCCCGTCCCCAAAAGCGCGCGCTGCGGGAAAAGCCTGAGCAGGTTCTGGTTCGTGGAAAGATTGGTAAGGGGTCGGTTCGGGTTCCGGGAAGGGGTTCGGAGCTGGGCGCGTCAGATCGAGACTTGGCCGCACCGGAAGATCGTCCGGCAAAGGCGTGGCGCGTGTGAGGGCCGCCATATGTCCCTCGGCTTCGAGAAGCAGCCGTATTTGCCCGAGGGCCCGCAAAATCAGGCCGAGCACGACGATGATCACCCCACCCGAGAGCGCGACGACACCCGCGATCACGGCCGTCCAGCCACGTTCGATTTCGATGATGCCATAACCATGATAGGCCGTGATCAGCCCAATCAAGGCCATCAGAAAACCCACGGCGAGGACTGCGTAATTCATCGTTTTCAATCCAAATCTTGGTCTAAATCTTTGCACCCTCATGCCGGCTTATCGACGATCGATCACGATCCGCCCTTCGACATGATGCTTCGAAGTCAAATGAGTTGTTTCACGTGAACGCGAACCAGATGCCTTCAACCAAACAACGATGGATCGGCATCCTTTGAATAAATTCAATGAATAAACCACGATAAATAAACAAATTATCCCAGGTCAATCTATTGTGCTTTCTTTTGCGACGATTGTCTCGCCTTGATGGATTTTTACCAAAATTTAGCACCACGGCCATGAAGAGGCGACAGGCCTCCCGTCAGTGGTTTACATAACCATACAAGAAGCATACAAGTATTTGTAAAATAACAAAGTTTTTCTAAGAAAAGGGGCGGCTTTCAGCTCGCCAAAGCCGTTTGGCCCACCTTGGCCCTAGCGGGACGGGACAATTTGATTGTCCGTGATCGCAAAAAAAGCAAACAGCGACATCTCTTGAAGTTTCTGCTCTTACGCACGCGAGCATCGAACAAGGTTCAACGTGAATGGCCGTTGCTCTTCATCATCGGTCCTCAAGGAAGCCCTTGTGGAACCAAGGATATGCGCGCGGGTTCCTTGAAAAGCCGGCTCTGGAACTGGGTTCCAGCTTGAGCATTCCTGTCTAGCGAATGGTTGCCGTACCAAGCGGAGCCGTTTAGTTATAGCTGAGCGGCAGGGCAATGTGCGCATTCTGCTTTCTGCTGCACGCGATTCGAAATTCAGGAGCCTTCTATGTCGCTCACACTTCCCCCCCTGCCTTATGCCTATGATGCGTTGCAACCCTTCATGTCGAAGGAGACGCTCGAGTTCCATCACGACAAGCACCATCAGGCTTATGTGACGAACGGCAATAATCTGCTCAAGGATAGCGGCCTCGAAGGCAAGTCCCTCGAGGATATCGTCAAGGAATCCTTCGGCAAGAATCCTGGCCTCTTCAACAATGCTGGCCAGCATTACAACCACCTGCATTTCTGGCAGTGGATGAAGCCGAACGGTGGCGGTGCCATTCCCGGCACAGTCGAAAAGGCGATCATCGACAGCTTCGGCTCTGTCGATAAGGCCAAGGAAGAATTCATTCAGGCTGGCGTGACCCAGTTCGGTTCCGGCTGGTCCTGGCTCGCCGTCAAGGACGGCAAGATCGTCGTCATGAAGACCCCGAACGGCGAGAACCCGCTCGTTCATGGTGCGACCCCGATCCTCGGTTGCGACGTCTGGGAACATTCCTACTATATCGACTATCGCAATCGCCGTCCCGACTATCTCAAGGCCTTCGTCGATAGCCTCGTGAACTGGGAATATGTCGAAGAGCTCTACACCAAGGCTGTCGGCTAATTCCTGATGATGGCAAGGCGTGAAAGTCGCGCCTTGCGCTGATCGAGCAGGCGCAAGAAATCATCCGAGAGAAGGAAAGCCAGTTCCTTTTCTCGGCTGGTGGTCACCGGATCGAGCGCGGCCAATTCCTCGTCGCAATGGCCCGGATGGCACATGATGAGATGCCTTTTTCCCGGCGCCGTCAGAAAATGCGCGAAGGCCTGCCCATAATTTTCGTCGGGGGCGAAAGCGGAAAATCCGGCGAAACCCTCGTTGCAGGCAAATCCATGCGCCGCCGCCATCCTTGCGAAACCGCGCGCGAATCCCGCGACCATCAAGGCCTTGGAAAGCTCTCCTCCCCGCATGATGATACGAGACAAGCTGTCGCCGCTATCGCGCAGCCAGAGCTTGCCGGTCAATCCCTTTTCCGCGAGCGTTTCGAGCAGCCAGAGGCGGATCCCGGGCAGTGCCTGCACATGCTGATGGCCGTCGATATAATCGGGTGCGGCCCCGAATGAGTCTATGAACGCATCGATCTGACGCGAAATTTCTGCCCGGATCTCGGCTTCAGGCAAAGTTCTCCCATAGGCGGCCTTGATGAGTCGGCCGATCGGCGGCAAACGGCCCGTGGGGGCGAAACATGGCATGGCCCCGAGCGGCGTGCCCGAGGTCAAATTGAGATGCAGGCCAATCTCCGCCTCGGGGTGAAAAGGCCGTAAATCGTGTGCCTCCCGGTGCCAGCCAGCCATGGTCGTCATCACGCTCGTCGCGCTGAGCCGGCGGGCCGTCAAAGCTTCGCGAATCCCCAGGCTTACGGCCGGAGAAAGCGCGTAATCATCGGCGCAGAGACTGAAGCAAAAGCCATTTCCGGCCTTAGGCATGGGAATTCCTCATAATTGGCCACTCCTCTCTAACGCCGTAGGTCGAACCCTGAAAGAGCATACGCCGTCACCCGCATTGTGGTTTCCGCCCATCTTCTATTCCGAGAGGGCTCGGTCAGTGCGGCTGTCGGATTCTGAAGAATTGCGCAGAGCTTGCCTCGATAAAGAGGAGCTAGCCGAAGAAGGCCAAGGCAAT
The DNA here is from genome assembly GCF_000019845.1 of Beijerinckia indica subsp. indica ATCC 9039. Lineage (NCBI taxonomy): Bacteria > Pseudomonadati > Pseudomonadota > Alphaproteobacteria > Hyphomicrobiales > Beijerinckiaceae > Beijerinckia > Beijerinckia indica. The sequence goes on from NC_010581.1 coordinate 1,863,358, forward strand.
TGCCGCCGATATCGCAAACTTTGCGGGGAGGATTAGGCGCATCGTCAACGATCGGACAAAGCCGAGCACGCGCCTCAGTTCCCAAAAGCCGAACTCGCTATGTCATTAACAAGCCACTTTGGCAGCCATGTCATGTGACAATCTGAAATTTCCTACAAAAAGTTAATATTCCCTTGACATTTACCGATCGGTTGGTAGTTTTGCGCTTACCGACCGGTTGGTAATTCTACTAAATCGCGGCTATGTCAGCGTACGGGCCAGATCGAAGATAAAATGCTGTCTAAGGCCACATTCGAATAGAGTAATATGTCTGAGAAATTCTAAAGAAAAAGCTGAAAAATAAGGGAAATACCATGCTCAAGAATAGTCATGTCAAAGCACAAGGCAAAAATAGCCGTAACTTTCCGATGGTGGTGGGAGTAAATCGCGAAGATGCTATGTGTAATATCGAATACATAGCTCAACTGTCATCGCAGTTGTGCAGCCTAGCGGATTCTGCAAAACTCTACACACTTGCAGATGCTCTAAGGCAAGTATTTCGTGAAGCTGAAGCGCAGCTCTCCATATCTTCATAAGATATGGTTTTAGTTAGTTAATTCGTCATTTCTATCATAATATTTCTAAATCACATGTGAGACATATCGGCCCGCAACCTTGTAAGGAGTCGCTCCGTGAACTGCTGCAATGGCCAGATATCTCCATCAACACGCATCATAATAAGGGCGCCCTGTAAATCTGAAACAACTCTACTAGCTACTTCTACAGCTTGATCAGGCTGATAAACTTCCAGGAAGATCTCTTTATACGCATCATTTAGTGAATCAAAGTAACGCTTAATAGGCTCCACAAAAGCGTCATCTTTATTCATCTGCTCGATACTAAACTTTATAAAGACACACCCGCCATTACATTTAATGAAATAATCCTCGATCGCCTTACTCAAACTTTCAATTCGTATATAAGCCGGCAGTTTTTTATCATATGCATGTATCAATATTTCAAAATCAAAGTGGTTTTGTATATGAGACATAATCTCTAGTGCAACATTCGTTTTAGTATTAAATATCTCACGCATAAGCGATAAATTTACAGAGCATTTTTTTGAAATATCGTCAATATCAGTGTCACAATACCCATGCAGCCTGAACATATTTGCCGCAATTTCAAACATTTCATCGGGCTTATTTTTTTCTACTGGCATGGGGTAACCCGTTAAATATATATAGTAGGCTAAGAGCGTATTGATTTTTAACGAGACCACAAAGTCTTCAACCAGATAACTTGGCCTCTGGAATCTATTATATTCCGAGGAGTTAATTTTCCATTATTGTTTGTGGCATATTTGGGGCATGAAAAGGCCCGAGAAAAATAATATATGTATATATAGTCCAAAGCTTTATTTCTCTAACAATGGGCCTGTATGCAGCTTTTGAGTGAGGCGTCTGAATATCCGCAGCAAATGCTCTGAATCTTGCGTGACGCGAATCATAATTAAGGCTCCCTGCAAATCAGACACAAAGCCACCAGCGAGAGACTCAGCTTCTTCAAACCCGTATGCCTTGGAAAAAATAGCGATGTAAGCATTTGACCAGGATTCAAAATAGTACCGTATCGGGACAACGAATGCCGGAATAGAATCAATTTGTTCGATCGTGAAATTTGCGAATAGACAACCACCAGAACCAACAGAATAATATCTTTCAATCATTTTATTCATATTCAAGAGCTGTATTTCGGGCAAAAGAGCATCGTCATAGGCATAAACAAAAACAGAACTGTCAAAATAAGTTTGCACTTCTGCCATAACAGCTAAGGCAAGCTCTTCTTTGCTAGAGAAATGATGATATAATGCAGGCTTTTGAACATGGCATATCTCTGCAACGTCACTCATGGATGTAGCATGATAGCCTTTATATCTAAAAAGAGATTCTGCCGCGGATAGAATATCCTTATAGCGACTTGTATCATGCTGCATGTGTTCTGACTCTTATTCACCGTTATCTAGTCATTACAATGAAATGGTGCAAAATTGAGACTATGATACAAAGTGTGTCTATACAGTCTATCTACGCACTAAATACTTTATTTAGCTTATATATAAGCCTTAAATATTTAACTCATTTGTTGTGAATCATTCCTCCGAGACTATCATTGGGAGTTAATTACGTCGTCGGTAAGACGATCGACGGTTGCGTGAGTTCGGAACAAAATTGTGAAATTTTTCTGACTTAAATAGTCTTTTGAAGGTCAAGGCAATACTCAAGCGGAAATTTTCATTCAAGGAAGATCCGTAGACATTGGCGTAGAGATGATAATAGCCGAAAAGCTGCCTCTCAAACTCAAAAACCCTTTTGATGAACCTTTGCGCCGGCCTTTCTATGAGGATCAGGCCACACGATCATCACATTGATGATCTGGGCAATGTTGGGCATAGCTTTCTCTGTCATTCAGCCGATTTGGAAATCTCAATCCATGGAAAAAGTTACTGATACGATCGTGATACAGCATCGGACCGCTTGCTGCTATCGACAAAGCCGTTCACAAATTCGACAGCTTTTTCATCCATGCGCAATTTATCGGGATTTCGTTGTGCTACCTGACAGTCAATCGGGTTTATAGTCTGTCGTTCATACACGAGACATGATTGGCGTCCCACGCTAGGAGTCCCTGATCAAATCCCGTTCAAACCTAACTTTTGAGATTCTAGAAAGGGGTTCTCGCAAGGCGCCACGCGCGCTAAAGCTCTAGCTCCCGATACCTTTACACGAGTCAACGCGAAGCGGATCTTTTGAAGACAAAGGGTCGCGAACCATCTTCAACGCGGATCGCGCGGAGTCCTTTCATGGCAAGCTTGCAAGAACAATCAGAACATAGATCAGGGTTGCCTGAGTTGAGCATTATCGTGCCGGTCTTCAACGAGGCGGAGAATATTTGTCCTTTTCTCGGGAGGCTCACGCCGATCCTTACGTCTTGCACACGGTCCCATGAGATCATTTTCGTCGATGACGGGTCCCGTGACGAGACTCTGAAAATCTTGCATGCCGCGCATGAGGCCGATCACACGGTTGGTATCGTTTCGCTCAGCCGCAATTTCGGCAAGGAAATCGCCATCGCCGCTGGTCTTGATCACGCTCGGGGAGAAGCCAGCGTCATTCTCGACGCCGATTTGCAGCATCCTCCGGAAATGATTGCAACCTTCGTCAAATTTTGGCGTCAGGGTTATAAGAACGTCTATGGCCAAAGGATCGATCGCAAGGCGGATAGTCCGCTCCGGCGCATGCTGACGCATCGCTTCTATAAATTATTTGGCCAATTCGGCGAGACGCGCCTGCCCGAAGGGGCTGGTGATTTCCGCCTGCTCGACGCCCAGGCCGTCAAGGCTCTCTTGCAGATGCGTGAACATGCGCGCTTTTCCAAGGGGCTCTATGCATGGATCGGTTTCAAATCGATCGGCGTGCCTTTTCATGTCGAGGACCGCGCTTATGGCGTTTCCAAATTCAGCTATCGGAAATTGACCCGTTTCGCGCTCGACGGATTGATGTCCTTCAGCACCCTGCCCTTGGAGGTCTGGACCTATCTCGGCACTTTCATTTCTTTGCTTGCCCTTGCGGCGGCCGTTTATTTCATCGGCGAGACCCTGGTGCTGGGCGTCAGCGTTCCAGGTTATGCCTCGTTGATCGTGTCGATCACCTTCTTCGCCGGCGTGCAATTGCTTTCGCTTGGTATTCTCGGCGAATATATCGGCCGGATCTTTACCGAGGTGAAACGGCGCCCGCTTTATCTTGTGCAGGAATTTGTCGGCCCAGACCATCATCCTGCCAAGGTTAAAAAGCCCTGATCATCTTGCGGGAAAGCTTTCTTCCCTCCTGATGCTGTCACCCCTTTCTCGTAAAGCCTGCCGGACCCAGAGCGCACATGTATAAAAACCTGCTTTCCGTCGGCGGACTGACGCTCCTCTCGCGCGGGACGGGTTTTTTACGGGATGTTCTCTTTGCCGCCGCCTTCGGCTCCGGCCTGATCGCGGAGGCCTATCTCGTGGCCTTTCGCCTGCCCAATCATTTCCGGACGATTTTTGGCGAGGGCGCCTTTTCCGCCGCCTATGTGCCTTGCTACGCGCAAGTACTTGAAAGCCAAGGAAAAGAGGAAGCCGGCCGTTTCTGCTCGCAGGTCGCGGCTCTGCTGCTGACCTCGCAAATCGTGGTTCTGATCCTGGCCTGGATCTACATGCCGACACTGGTGGATTGGTTGGCACCTGGCTTTCGGGACGATCCGGAGAAATTTTCCCTCACTGTCACGCTGACCCGGATCACTTTTCCCTATCTCTTGTTCATCACGCTGGTGACGCTGCAATCGGGCACTTTGAACGCCCATGGTCGTTTTGTGGCCGCCGCCTGTACGCCCATCCTGATGAACCTTACGATGATCGCGACCTTTGCCATCGCGATGCATTTTTCCAATCCCGGGGTCGTCGCCGCACTCGGCATCACGCTTTCTGGTGTGCTTCAATATCTTTTGACCGCGGGCGCCGCCTATCGTCTCGGCATTCTTGAAAGTCCCACCTGGCCCAAGCTCACCAAAAATGTCCGGCATTTTTTGCTGACCCTAGGGCCGGCGGTGATCGGCTCTGCCGGTGTCCAGATCGCTCTCTTCGCCGATACGATCATCGCTTCTTTGCTGCCGGGGGGCATTGCCTCGATTACTTATGCCGATCGCCTCTATCAATTGCCGGTCGGCATCATCGGCATTGCCGCTGGCACGGTTCTTTTGCCGGAAATGAGCCGGCTGCGCGCGGCGGGCAAGCCAGAGGCCGCTCTGCACGCGCAAAACCGCACCATGGCGCTCACAATCGCGCTCTCGGCACCCTTTTGCATCGCTTTTCTGACGATCCCCGATCTCATCATGCGAGGCGTTTTTCTGCGCGGGGCCTTTACCTCGGCCGATGCGGCGGCCTCGGCCCGCGTGCTTGCAGCCTACGGTCTCGGCCTCATGGCGATCGTTCTCATTCGCTCGGCTTTGGCGAGTTTTCAGGCCGAGGCGGATACGAAAACGCCAATGATCGTGTCACTGATCGCCGTGGCGTCCAATGTTTGCCTCAAGCTCGTTCTGTTCGAACCCCTCGGGGCCGCAGGGCTGGCCACGGCGACCGCAGCCGGCGCCTGGATCAATTTGACCTTGCTCTTCCTACTGGCGACACGGCGCGGCACTATGCAGCCTGATCGTCTCTTGTGGAAAACGGTCGCCTGCGTCAGCGCGGCTTCCCTAGCCCTCGCATTGTTCGCGCGCCTGGCGATGGAGCCTGTCGTGGCTTGGAGCGCAGGGCTCCCTTTCCTGCGGAATGAGACGGCCTTGATCGGCCTGAGCCTCGCAGGCGCCCTTCTGTATGGCGCCATCGTATTTGCGGGGCTGCGCTTTGCAGGAGTTTCCCTAAAACTTCGGCGGCGATAAAGGACTCGTAGTGCTCAAATCTGGGTCTTCCAAATCTCAAATTATCGATTATCGCATCGACCATTTCATCATATGTCAGGGCCTAGGCTGTCACTCCCTAGACCTGAATATGCGGATGCCGAAAGTCGAAACGTTACTCTCGGGAGGCTCCGGCTTTTCCCCAAGGACGCGCTTATTGTTGCTTTCTTAAATGCACTGCAACAATGTAAAATTGGGATTTATTGTAGAGCGAGGTTAAAGTTTTCCTGTTGTTAAGCTAAAGTGAAGATAGAGCTAAGAGGTCTCCAGTTTTGTTTAGATAATTTGTTTTCCGCTTTAATCGCTGCAACAAGGTCTAAAGTCGATGAAACCTTCTCTAGCGTTACAGGCCCACCGAGCCGCAATTCGTAGCGTTGTCGCAGCGCACCGCGGGAGAAATGCTCGTGTGTTCGGTTCGGTCGCGAGCGGGTCCGATACGGATGAAAGCGATCTCGATATTCTCATCGACGCCACTCCAGACATGACAATGTTCGACATTGGCGCTATTCGGCATGAGCTACGTCAACTGTTGGGCGTGCCTGTTGACGTCCTTACCCCGAATGCCCTACCCGAAAAATTCCGGGCCAGTGTGCTCGCGGATGCAACGCCGGTATGAGCCGAAGCCCTCAACGTCTGCCGGATTATCTGGGGCACATCTCTCAGGCCATCGAGCGGATACAGCGTTACACAGACCAAATGAGTGAAATAGCCTTTCTTCAGAGTGAGATGGCTCAGGATGCGGTGATCAGAAATTTAGAAATCATAGGCGAAGCCAGCCGCAATATAGCCAGCGTCGATCCAGATTTCGTTTCAGCAAACCCTGATGTACCGCTGAATTTCGCCTACGAAATGCGTAATGCTCTTTCTCACGGATACTTTCAGGTCGATCTCAGCGTCGTGTGGAAGATGATCGAACGCGACCTTCCCACTCTAAAACAACAGATACATGCGCTCCTGGCTGGTATTTCCAACGCCACCGACATCGGAATCTAGACGTGTAACGCGACGCATTTAATGCGGTCACACGCGGCCGCAAATTGAGGGAAGTTGCGCCCATCGAACCAAAGAGCAATCGGAAATTTTGGTGAGCCACACCAAAATAAGGGTTGCGGAGGGGCCATGTGGACCATCCTAAACACACAAACTGAGCTTCTGGTAATGAGGACGATCCAACGAGGCAAATACAACTGAATCCGGATAGCCTTTAAAACAGCCCTTCAATATTACCTTGCGCATCGAGGCCGATCTTCCAGGCCGCTGGCTGGCGGGAGAGCCCCGGCATGGTCATGATGTCACCGCAGATCATCACGACGAAGCCGGCCCCGGCGGAGAGCCGGACTTCGCGAATGGGTACGATATGGCCCGTTGGCGCGCCGAGTAGTTTCGGATCGGCAGCGAAGGAATATTGGGTTTTCGCGACACAGACCGGGAAATGACCGAACCCCTGCGCCTCAATATCGGCAAGCTGTTTCTTGGCCTTTGCGTCCAGGGAAATATCCGCTGCGCCATAGATTTCCTGCGCGATGCGGCGCATTTTCTCAATGAGTGGCAAAGTATCTTCATACAGCATCTTGAATTGGGCCGTGCCACCCTCGACCAAGGCGATCACCTTTTCAGCCAGCGCCAGGGCGCCCTTGCCACCGGCCGCCCAATGCCGGCAATCAATCGCCTCGACCCCGTATTCATCGCGGCATGTATGCGCAATCAGTTCCTGTTCCGCCTCTGTATCCGAAAGGAAATGATTGATCGCCACGACAACCGGCAGCCCGAACTTTTTGACATTGGCGATATGGCGCCCGAGATTGGCGAGGCCCGCCTTGAGGGCGTCGAGATTTTCCTTATTGAGATCGGCCGGAGCGACACCGCCATGCGATTTCAAGGCACGGGCCGTCGCAACGATCACCGCCGCGGAGGGCGCGATCCCCGCCTGGCGGCATTTGATGTCCAGAAATTTCTCGGCCCCCAAATCGGCGCCGAAGCCTGCTTCCGTCACGACGTAATCGCCAAGTTGCATGGCGGCCAGCGTCGCCGCCACTGAATTGCAGCCATGGGCAATATTGGCAAAGGGACCGCCATGAACGAAAGTGGGCGTGCCTTCGAGCGTTTGCACCAGATTGGGCATGAGCGCGTCCTTGAGCAGGACTGTCATGGCGCCGACGGCCTGCAACGCATCAGCACGCACGGGCTGTTTGTTGACATCCTGCGCGACGATGATTTGTGCGAGCCTTTGTTGCAGATCCGCGAGATCTTTCGAAAGGCAGAAGATCGCCATAATCTCGGAAGCGGCGGTAATGTCGAAACCTGTTTCACGGGGGTAGCCATTGCCCCCTCCCCCCAGACCGACCACGATTTGACGCAAGGCACGGTCGTTCATGTCGAGCACGCGACGCCACGCGACTTTGCGGGAATCGATTTTGGGCTCGGCGCCCCAGTAAAGATGATTGTCGATCAAGGCGGCGAGGAGATTATGCGCGCTGGTGATCGCGTGGAAATCGCCGGTGAGATGCAGATTGATGCGTTCCATCGGCACGATCTGCGCGTAACCGCCGCCCGTGGCCCCCCCTTTGGTCCCAAAACAGGGACCAAGCGAAGGTTCACGCAAAGCGATGACACAAGCCTTGCCGAGACGGCGCAAGGCATCACCGAGTCCGATTGTGGTGGTTGTCTTGCCCTCGCCCGCCGGGGTCGGATTGATGGCGGTCACAAGGACTAGCTTGGCCGGGCGGTCCTTTTTCGGCAACAGGCTCGTGTCGATCTTGGCCACATGCAGGCCATAGGAATGCAACGCCTCGGCTGGAATCTTGGCCTCGTCGGCGACGGTGGCAATCGGCCGAAGTTTCGCGGCGCGGGCAATTTCCAGATCACTGGACATTCGAACAAGTCCTCGAAACAGCAAACGATTGAAAACGGGCGTCAAACGACGGTCCGGCACAGGTTTCGACGCCATGGCCGGCCGGTTGGCACCGTTACGGTGGCATAAATCACGCCGCCGAAATCACACCGCCAAGCGCAAGCCGGACGCCGAATGGCCTCAAGCCTCTTCACACATCATAGGTGGGAAGGTCCCGGCGAATTCGCCTTTCCCCTTCCCGAAGGTTTCTTTCCACAGCCGACGGTCGATTCCCAACCTCAACACTGTGTGATAAGGCCAAAGCAAGGACAAAGCGGCCCTTTACAGAGCGAGAGCCGTCAAGATCCGCGCCCAACTCCGCGCGCCCTTCTGGAATGATGACAATTCATACTTCTCATTAGGCGAATGAGCACGATCGTCATCAAGGCTGAAACCGACCATCAGGCTATCCATGCCGAGATCCTGCTTGAAGGAGCCGACGATTGGGATCGAGCCGCCTGACCCCGCCAGCACGGCATCCTTGCCCCATTCGGCTTGCAGCGCGCGGCGCGCCCGCGACAAAGCTTCTGAGCTGAATGGCAATTGCAAAGCCGGTGAGGCACCATGCGAGAGGAATTCGACCTTGCAATCGGCTGGCAGGCGTTGCCGTACGAAGGCGCGGAAGGCCTCCACGACTTTTTCCGGCTTTTGCTGGCCTACAAGGCGGAAAGAGAATTTCGCGCTCGCTTCCGCAGGTAGGACGGTTTTCGATCCCTTGCCTGTATAACCGCCGATGATCCCGTTAACATCGCAGGTCGGTCTCGACCAAATCATTTCAAGAACGCCACGGCCCTTTTCTCCGGCGGGAACAGAGACCCCGACTTCAGCCAGAAATTGCGCCTCGTCGAAGGGAAGGTCACGCCATTGCTTGGCAACATCTTCCGGCAATTCGGTGACGCCGTCATAAAAACCCGGCAGGGTCACGCGTCCCTCGGCATCATGCAAGTCAGCGATGATGCGGGATAACACATGGATCGGATTGACCACCGCACCGCCAAACATACCGGAATGCAGATCGCGGTTGGCGCCCTTGATCACGACTTCCTCAAGCACCAAGCCGCGCAGCATGGTCGTGATGGCGGGCGTCTCGCGATCCCACATGCCGGTATCACAGATGAGCGCTATATCGGCTTTCAACTCGGCCTTGTTCGCGGCCAGAAAAGCCGGCAGCGAGGGCGAACCGCTTTCCTCCTCACCCTCGAACAAAACGGTGATATGGCAGGGAAACTCTCCGGTTTCCTTGAAGGCCCGGCACGCCTCGACAAAGGTCATCAACTGACCTTTGTCATCCGTGGCTCCGCGCGCGACGATGATTTTATGCCCCGGATCGAGCTCCGTGAGTCGTGGCTCAAATGGGGGTGTTTCCCAAAGTTCGAGCGGATCGGCGGGCTGGACGTCATAATGGCCGTAGAAGAGGACATGCGGCACGTCAGGCCGGGACGCCTTGGCCTTGCCGACGACGACAGGATGGCCGGGGGTCGGCCGCAGGCTCGCCTCGAAACCCAGTTCCTGCAATTGATCGACCAGGAATTGCCCTGCGCGCGCGCATTCAGTGGCATAATCCGCATCGGTCGATACCGATTTGATCGCCAGCAATTGAAACAGACGCGCAAGGGCTTGGTCCTGATTGGTATCGATCTGTTCCAGGACTTTTTCGAGTGCGGCCATGGCAACCTCCTAGACGGCGCGTCGCCATGGGCTCACGGCAAGGCTTGGCTTGAAAAGCGGCTTGCAGCATGAGAATCATCGCATGGCGAGAAATGATATTGGCAAGTTTATAGAGCTTGGCTCACGAAAGCGAGCCAGAGCGCTTCTCCTATGCAAAGACGAAGCTGAAACCCTATGCGCCTCACGAGTGAATTCTGGGTCGCGGCCTATTTGCGCCGCTGCAATGGTGAGGGGGCTTTCGCCGTTCTGCGCCGGCGCGGTGCTCCGGAAGCGGGGGCGATCTTCGTCCGCGTCGATCGGCTCGACGGCCAAACTGCCGTGTTCGGTCCCGCGCCGCAAAGTGAGGTTGGTCTCGAGGGGGAACGGCTCTTTACCCGTCTGCATAAGGAAGACTGGATCGAACCGGCCGAATCCGAGCAGCGCCTTCAAAAGCAATTGGTCTTCGATCCCGATCTCTGGATCGTCGAAGTCGAGGATCGCGCAGGACGTAATTTTTTGCCGCTGATCGATTGAGGTTTCCGGCTTCATTGCGCAGGTGTCGGAACCGGCGCCTCAGCGACGGTGGGCGCTGGGGTGAGAGGGGGTAGCGGCTCGCTCGAGATCTTGTCATCGACGGGCTTTTGCCCGAGCACAGCCTGGACATTGGCATCCTCGATACGGGATTTGCCAATTTCCGCGCCAATATTGCGCACAGCATCCGGCGCGCTGGCATAATTGCCGTGATGCAGAAGGTCGGTCGATTCACTCGATAGATCGACCACTTTCACGCCCAGGGCGTCGAGCGCGGCGCGGTCCTCCGTTTTATGCGGATCGAGCGCGCCGAGGCGAGGACGGTCGCCCGCCAGGGTCCGGGAAAGCGACAAGGCCCGGTCATTCGCCGTGACGAGCACTTCGAAATGCGATGGATTGAGCCGCGCCATCTGCTGCTTGAAGACGCTCAAATCAATATCGGGCGCCGCTAGCATCACATCGCCCAATTTTCCGTTGAGATCAGGACTGCCACTGATCGCGTTCTCGCGCAGGGCCTCCATGGCCAGCCAGGTGCCCATGGAATGCGCCAGAATATGCACGCGCCCGACATCCGGCAGGCTACCGAGCTGCTGCAGGAGACGGGTCAGGGCATCGCGCGAAACCGTGGCATTCTCTTTCGCCGCGCCATAATCGAGCAGGCTATTGGTGGACGGCCAGGTGAACAGGACCGGCACACCGCCAAACCGTCCATCCTCGACAATCTGCGCCAGGCGATAGCGGGCATCGTCATAGGATGTGTTGAAACCATGCACATAGACCAAGACGTCGCGGTTCGAGCCGATCCGCCCTGAAAGATGCGTGGCGATCGCACGGACGAATTCTTCCTCCCCCATGCTCCGCCGGCTGGCGAGGACGAAATCATGCGCCGAATCCTGATCTCCGAGGCTCGGCCGCTCGATCTGTCCCGCTTGATGCGACGGCGGCACCGAAATCGTCTGAAAGGAAAAGCGCGCATTATCGCTCATTTCCTCACTTGCGACACCGCGCTCGCCCTTGCGCCGCGAAACGACGAAGACCGCGAGGCGATGCGGATCGGCCTGGGGATTTCCGGAAAAAAGGCCATCAAAGGCCGAGACCGGGGTCGTTATCGCAGAAAGTCCCGTATCGGCACAGCCGGCCAATCCAAGGCTGCTCAACACGAAGGCGACCAATCCTGGGACGACAAGACGAGAGTGCGCGGGGCGAAGCGGAACGGGGCGAGGCATGATCCAGCGTTGCAAGCTTTCGATCCTTTCAGCGGCCTTGTTCCGCTTTCCTGCGGCAGCAACTTTAACACTGTATCACTGTGATGACGGGCAAAAATGACCAGATTGGGACAGGTCTATCCTGATTGTCAGCGGGGGAAAGCCGAGTAAACTGGATCACCTTAGTTTGAAGAACCGGCGTCCCCAAGGGCTTTCCCTATGAGGGTTTCCATGAGCCACACCGATGTGCGCCTTCTTGTCACGGGATTTGGCCGTTTTCCTGGCGCGCCGCGCAATCCAACGGCAACCCTGATGCATCGGCTGACGCGCCATCATGCCCGCCTGGAACGGTTCGGCATTGATGTCACATGCGCCATTTTACCTGTGGTCTATGCGGACTTACCCGAACAGCTCGATAGCCTGCTGAATCATTCTCATCCCGACGGTGTTTTGCATTTCGGCCTGGCGCCCCGGCGCACCGTCTTCAGCGTGGAAACGCGAGCCTTGAATCGCCGCTCTCCCTTGCGCTTCGATGCCGGCGGAGCACGGCCGGCGCGAGCCTTTATCGCCGCGGGCGGTGCCTTCAGCCTGCACAGCCGCTTTCCCGCTCAGGCGATCACGACCACTCTGGAACAGGCCCATATCCCCAGTGGTCTCTCTCGGGATGCCGGTGATTATCTGTGCAATATGGCGCTTTATTTGTCCTGCCGTTCTGGGGTCGCATCCACCGGATTCATCCATGTGCCAGCGCGTGTTCGACCCCGACCCGACACCATGCCACAGCCTTTGACTCTGGCCATGCTGGAGCGCGCTGCCTTGATCACAATTTTCGTGATGGCTCATGATCTGCGCGTCAAACGAAGACTCGATCGGACGAAGATTCAATCGTGCGATAAGGGCACGCCTTGAAGGCTCAATTTGAGCTTTCAAGCAGAGTTTTCAGATGAGTCAGGCCCTGCATGTAAAAATCACCCAGCTTCTCTGCCGCCAGGGCCGGTGCAACACCCTCTCGGGTTTTGTATGCGGATGTCCAGATGACATTGGACTTACCATCGCCGCCGATGAGCACTTTCATAGTCGCCCGATAAGACTCGACCGGCATCGGCGTACTCAGGACCTCGTAACTATACGTGCGGCCGGGATTGCTGCTGTTGAGAAGCCGCTCGATCGAAATGGCACCGTCCTTGGTGGTCAGAGTGCGCACCGATACATTATTTTCCGTATCGAGCACACAGGTCGCAAAGGCCGGATGCCACTCTTTGATCGAGCAGAAATCGCGTAATTTGTCCCAGAGGCGATCAGCCGGGACGTTGATTTCGATGCGCCGGAGAACCTGGTCGGCCGAGGCCTTGCCACCGGGAAAAGCCAGCAGCACAGAAACGAACAGAGCGAGGGTGATCATTCCCCCTCTACTCTGTGGAAGATGCTGACGACACAAGAAGAACCTCGCTTTCAGAGTCTGCCTCCTATGGCTGGCGCCGATGTCTGGTTCTCAATCCTGTCATCAGATCGGGGCTGGTTTCAAGACGGAAGCCAGAGGCCAAGGCGAGAAACCGCCTCGACCATGTCCCGCTCTGGCCCGGCAAAAGACAGGCGAATGAAACTATTGCCTCGATTGCGGTCGAAATCCAGGCCGGGCGTCACCGCCACGCCCGTCTCGTCCAGCATGCGGCGGGAGAATTCCAGGGAATCATTGGTGAAACGAGACACATCCGCATAGATGTAAAAGGCCCCATCGACAGGATGGAAATCGGCAAGGCCGACCTGTGGCAAGGATCGCAGCAAAAAGCTTCTATTGGCGGCATAACCTGCCTTGATGAGTTGCAACTCATCCTTGGCATCGAAAGCGGCCTCCGCCGCGACCTGGCTCAAATAAGGCACGGAAATTGCTAGATTCTGCTGCAACCGTTCGACCGGGCGCATCAGGGCTTCGGGCAGAATGAGCCAGCCGACGCGCCAGCCCGTCATGCAATAATATTTGGAGAAGGAATTGGCGACGATGACCCGGTCCGAGAATTTCAGCGCTGTCTCGGCCGGCTCGAGATAGGTCAAGCCATGATAGACTTCGTCCGAAATGAAGGTGATGCCGAGCCGGTCGCAAACCGCGCAGACCGCTTGCAGGTCCTCGGGGCTCATCATCGTGCCGGTCGGATTGGCTGGGCTCATCAGCAAAAGACCGTCGAGGGGACGCTCCGCATGGGCGGCCTCGATCATATCCGGCGTGACGACATGACGGGTCGAGGCATTGGTCTCGATCACGACGGTCTCGAGTCCGAGGGCGTCGAAAATATTGCGATAAGCGGGATAACCCGGCGCTTGCACGCCGATCCGCGCGCCGGCATCGAAGGCGGCGAGAAAGGCCAGCATGAAGCCGCCGGAGGAACCAATCGTCACGGCGACGCGCTCGGGTGCGATGGTGACGCCATAGGTCTCTTGATAATGACGAGCGATGCGGGCGCGCAGGCTCGGGCGGCCGAGGGCTTCCGTATAGCCGACGCGACCGATGGCAAGGGCTTCCTGCACGGCCTGGCGCACCACGGTGGGCGTCGTAGCCCCCGGCTCGCCGACTTCCATATGGACGATATTCTCACCCTCCCGCTCGCGCTGGGTAGCCTGGTTAAGAATATCGAGGGCAAGAAACGGAGCCATGGCGGAGCGGGTGGAAGAAATACGCTCCCTCAAGCCTGTCATCATTGCTGACCTTTCGTCATGTTCTGTCATGGGTCAATGGAAAGATGACCCCGGACCGCTCCTTGCGATCCTTGGTTCGTCGCGACCGGAAATTTTCCAACCCACCGCGAGCATAAACCCAAGGCTCGCGGTTCGCGCCGTCCCATGGCTTTGCAATAAAATCAACTTCTAAAAACGACGCCGCTTTCAAGAGCAAGCCAATAGGGTAGTCTAAAGACTTAGAATCGTGAGGTTCTAAATCTGGATCGGAACGCGTGTTCTCTTTTTGAGAAGGCGGCGATCAAACTCAAAAACGGTCTTTCCTTGAGTTTGCCCCGCCGATTGAAGAGATGGACTTTAAGATCAATTTCAAGCTGCGGCCACTTTATTCTCTCCCCAAATCAATCAATTGTGCTGGGAACAAATTCCTCGCCTGCCTGCCCTATCGCACCAAGCCGGATCCAAACCTTGCCGGATCGCTGAAAACAAGGCAGGAATGACCGCCTGAACGCAGTTACCTGCAATACGTTCTACCGGATCGTCCAAACGATGCGGGGTCGGTTTTTCCGCTTTGTTTATCCATTATGCTGACGCAGGTTTCCAGGGAGAAAATGATGTTCGACATGGGCTCGACGATCTTCACGAGACACTGGATCGGCTTGACGTTTGCTCTATCCACCTTGGTCGGGCTGATCATGAGCCCGTGTCATGGGCCCTCTTCTTTTGCCATCAGCTCCGCCGCCGCCGCCGAATTTTCTTCCGCGCAGAAAACCGAGATTCAGTCGATCATCAAGGATTATTTGATCGAAAACCCGGAAATTCTGCGGGACGCCTTGAATGAACTCGAATTGCGGGACAGAGCCGCCGCGGCGAATGCGCGCGCCGCTGTTGTCGCGGACATGTCCGGGCCGCTCTATACGTCTCAGCAACAGTCCGTCGTCGGCAATCCGGACGGCAAGATCAGCCTGATCGAATTTTTTGATTATAATTGCGGCTATTGCAAACGCGCCCTCGGCGATATTGCCCAGCTCATCAAGGACAATCCTGATCTACGGGTCGTCTTGAAGGATCTGCCGATTCTCTCTCCCGGCTCGATCGAGGCGGCCCGCGTCGCCGGCGCCCTCCGTAACCAGTTCAAGGGTGAGAAATTCTGGGCCTTCCATCAAAAGCTGCTCAGTTCGCATGGTCCGGTTGCCAAGGCACAGGCCCTTGCCGTCGCCAAGGATCTTGGCGCCGACATGGATAAGCTCGAAAAGGATATGGCGTCACCCGACATTGTCCAGGGCATTGCTGTAACGGACCGGGTCGCCAAGGAACTCGATATCAATGGCACCCCTTCCTTTGTTCTCGGCGAGGAAGTGGTTGTCGGTGCGGTCGGCCGCGATGAATTGCAATCGAAGATCACCAATATCCGTAAATGCGGCAAGACGACCTGCTCCTGAGGCAGCGCATATCACCAGAACCGCCTGCCCGCTCCTGTCTGGACCGACTTATGCTTCAAGCCGATCGCAAGTGACGCAAGCTGTAACGGGCCAAGGGCAGGCTCTCCCCATATGGCCTGCCCGGAATGAAACTTTTGAAATGAATCAGTCCCAAGCAAACCTGTCCAAGTTTGCTTGGACCTGAAATTAAAAGCAGCATTGATTTTGCTTTAAAAAGCAAAATCAATCGTGGCCATGGCCACGCAAGGCCGGTTAGGCGGCGGTGAGGGTCGATCGATGAATGAAGTGATCAAACGCAAGGAACCCATGAACAAGGCGATCGTGGATGTGAATCCCGATCAGTTCGTGAAAAGCCTGCCGGGCTGGCTCGAGGTGACCCATTTCGTCATGGCGCAACGCGCGGGGACGGCCAAGCCGTTAAATGAAGATGGCAGCCTGCCCGCGCTCACTAAATCGGATCTCAATACGAGCGGCACCCAGAAGATCGCCAATGATTCGGTCTTTTCCTTTGCGATTTCCGCTGCACTGAAAGGTGATAAAGCGGCCTTCGACAAGGTTGAAAAGGAATTGGTCGCACTCTACGGCGAAAATTTTCCGGGTTCCTTCGCCTTCTGGCATTTCAAGCAGGAGCCGGACGCCAAGCCCGAAACGCTTGACGATTATGTCGGCATGATCGGCAAGACCATGCTGGAACAGGGGCATTTCGAGCCTAAGGATACGTGGAACGCCGGCGTTCGTTTTCTCGAGAAGATTCGCGGGTCGAATTTCGTTGTCGAGCTGACCGGACCGCTGGCCCAATGGCACCGCGATATCTGGGAAAAAATCATCACCCAATTGAAATCGCAGCTCGTCGATCCGGACAATAATGTGCCGCCGATCAAGAAGGAGCTGGAGGAAACCCGTAACGATCAATCCTTCATCGCGGCTTTGCTGCTGTCCGCCGTTGCCGCCGTCGATCAGGAACTGACCGAGGATTATCAAGGCCTGCTCAAATCGGTGTCGCGCCGCATCTGATCCAGCCTGTTCTGATCGCCTCAGAAAGCGGATTGTTGGGAATTCATCGGCCTGGGAGCGGCAATCGCTCCCAGGCCGATCTTATTTTAGAGATCTCGCATCGGTCGATGCTCCAACACTTTTGAGTGCGGACACATAGTTTGTGTCCGCGTCTGACAATCAAAAGCAATCTGATGACGAGGCTGGATGAGTGTCGTCGGAGGAGACGCCTGATTTTCCCGCCAGCCTTGAAATCATTTCATTTCTCGGACTCTTGCGCGGCACGCTGGATCACACTGTGTTTGCGTCCATAGAAGAAGTAAATGACGAGCCCGATGAACAGCCAAACGACGAGCCGGACCCAGGTATCATTAGGCAGGCCAAACATCAAAAATAGGGCTGAAAACACACCAAGAGGCGCGACGATATAAACCGCCGGAGTCTTGAAAGGCCGGTGAATTTCCGGATGCGTGATCCGCAGGATCAGGACACCACCGCAAACGACAGCAAAGGCGAAAAGCGTCCCGATGCTGACCAATTCACCGACGAGCCCGATCGGTAGCAGAGCCGAAATCACGGCGATGCCGATGCCAGTGATGATGGTGGTGATATAGGGGGTATGAAAACGCGGATGCACTTTCGCCGCGAAAGGTGGCAAAAGACCGTCCTTCGCCATTGCATAGAAGATGCGCGGCTGGCCGAAGAGAAAAACGAGAATGACGGAACTCAAACCGAGGACCGCGCCAAGCTTGATCAAGGCCGAGAACCAGCCGAGGCCGATCGTATCCACGCCAAGCGCGATCGGATCTGGAACGTTCAATTGATCATAGGGCACGATGCCGGTGATGACGAAGCTGACGAGAACATAAAGCAGGGTACAAAAGAGCAGCGAGCCGAGAATTCCGATCGGCAATGTCCTTTGTGGATCATGGGCCTCCTGCGCCGCGGTCGAAACAGCATCGAAGCCGATATAGGCGAAAAACACCACGGCCGCGCCACGAACGACCCCGCTCCAGCCGAATTGGCCGACGCCTGTTGTCGGTGGAATATAGAGGCCCTCGGGATTGCCGGGCGTCACCCAATTCGCCAGAGATACCGAACCGAGTCCGACCGCGATGAACAAAATGACGATGGAGAGCTTGATCAGCACGATGACATTATTGACCCGCGCCGATTCCCGGACACCCAAAACGAGCAAGACCGTCATGAACAGGATGATGAAAAGGGCCGGCAGATTGACCAGAGCGCCTGTATGGGTCCAGTCACCTGTCGCTGGATCATAGGTAAAAGGCGCGCTCGTCAAATTTTCCGGAATTTTCAGACCGAAACCAGCGAGCAGGCTCGTGGCATAGCCGGACCAGCCAATTGCCACCGTTGCCGAGGCGACGGAATATTCGAGCACGAGATCCCAGCCGATGATCCAGGCGATCAATTCTCCCATCGTCGCATAGGCATAAGTATAGGCGCTGCCGGCAATGGGAACAGTTGAGGCCATTTCCGCGTAACAGAGGCCAGCGAAGAGACAGACGAGCCCCGCGAGCACAAAGGACAGACTGATCGCTGGTCCGGCATAGGATGCCGCCGCATGGCCGGTCAAAACGAAAATACCCGCACCGATAATGCCGCCAATGCCAAACGACACAAGGCTGAAGAGCGACATGGAGCGGTGCAAACCCTCGGTCCCAGTCAGTTCATCCTGCGCCTCGGCCTTTAGCACGGCCATGGATTTGCGCACCCATATATTGCTCATGCATGCCACTCCAACGTGTCAGCCAGCCGAAGCCTGACTATCCTCCCTTTTTCCCGCTCGGGAAAATGTTTCCCTCCTTTGTCGCAGCGTCCGCTCAAGATCGCAAGCCCGTGCGAAAGACCCTGGATCGATCCGCAATTGTCACCCTGAATTTAAAATGTAATCAAACTCGGCGAGCTTCTTCCCGGGAAAAGCCCCGGTATCCACCCTCATTGAAGCGCGACTTGTCGCGGCGCAATGAGGACAAGTGGATACCGTTTAAAAAGTGACGGATCGAGAATCTGTGATTCTCGATGCTAGAGCAGAAACGGGAGACGTCATGCCGCTTCATGAGAGTCAAAGCTTCGATGTCATCATTATTGGAGCGGGTGCGGCCGGGCTTGGCGCGGCCTTGCAACTTGCCTTGACCCCTATTCGCTTTTGCCTTCTCGAGGCCCGCGATCGCATCGGTGGACGCGCCCATACCTTGACCCAGGGCCTATACCCTCTTGATCTCGGTTGTGGCTGGCTGCATTCCGCAGATCACAATCCCCTTGTTTCGATTCTCGAACAGCGCGGTTTCACGCTCGATCGAACCTTGCCAGCTTGGGGCACGCAGACCTTCGATCTCGGCTTCAGTGCGGCGGATCAGCAAGAATTTCAGGCGGCGGCGGATCGCCTCCAGGCGCGCTTTGACTCATTCGACCCGGACGCGTCCGACGTAGCGAGTTCCACCTTGCTTGAGGCCGGCAGCCGCTGGAATCCGCTGCTCGACGCGATCAGCACCTATATGAGCGGAGCAGAACTGGATCGTGTCTCCGCACGCGATAACCGCAATTACCATGACACTCATCTCAATTGGCGTATCCGTGAGGGTTATGGTCAAGCCATCGGAAGTTTGGGACAGGGGTTGCCAATCAGGCTCGATTGCCCAGTGACAGCGATCGACCATTCCGGTCCTCTTGTGCGCGTCGAAACCGCACATGGATCACTCACTACGGCGAAGGTCATTATCACTTTGCCAACCTCCCTTTTGGCGAAAGAGTCCATTCGCTTTACGCCTGCCCTTCCCGATAAGCGGGAGGCTGCCGCTGGCCTGCCGCTTGGCTTGGCCGACAAAGTGCTGCTCGGCCTCGACGACGCCAATGATTGGCCCGCCGATGGGCATTTTTTCGGATCGATCACGCAAACCATGACCGGAAGTTATCATTTACGGCCGTTTGGCCGGCCCCTGATCGAAGGCTATTTCGGCGGGCAACTTGCTGGCGATCTTGAAGCCGCTGGGCCTGGCGCCTTTTTCGATTTTGCCGTGGCGGAATTGAGCATGCTTCTTGGCAGCGACATGCGCCATCGATTACATTTCGTGGTCGAAACCCGATGGGGGCAGGATCCATTCGCGCATGGGGCCTATTCTTACGCCTTGCCTGGCCATGCCGGGGCAAGAGCGCGTTTGGCGGCTCTCGTGGATCAACGGCTCTTCTTCGCCGGCGAGGCATGCTCGCCGCATGCCTTCTCGACCGCGCATGGTGCCTTTATGACTGGCGAGGAAGCCGCTTTGCAGGCGCTTGCCGCGCTGGGGACCTCTGTTTTCGCAAAGGCAAGGGAATAGGACGCCAGCGGCAATTTGGTCTTCCCTTGGTTTCATTATTGCTTCCAGGGTCAAAGTGCCTGTCCTTGTGGCGGCGGGCGTCCATTTGAGCGAAGGAAGTGAATAGCAGCTCCATGCTGTTCCCGGGCCGCCCGGCCCGCTTCAGAAAGCTTGCCGTCATGACGTCTCCCTATACGATCCATATCATTCAAGCGATGAGCGAGATCGACGCCGCCCAATGGGACGCTTGCGCCAATCCGGATGCCGCGCGGGAAGATGTGGAAGGCGGTGAAGAGGCTTTATCGAAACATGAGATTGAACGGTTCAATCCGTTTATCTCGCATGCCTTTCTCAACGCGCTCGAAACCTCGAAATCGGTCGATCCGCGTCATGGCTGGACACCGACGCATGTGATCGTCAAGGATCCGGAAGGTCGTCTCGCGGCAGCGGCGCCGGCCTATTTGAAAACGCATTCCTATGGCGAATATGTCTTTGATCATGCCTGGGCCGATGCCTATCATCGCGGCGGTCTGAAATATTATCCAAAACTGCAAATTGCCGTGCCCTTCACGCCCGTCACGGGACGCCGTCTTCTGGTCGCTGCCGGTCACGGCGAGGAAGCCAGGCAAAGGCTCATCACCGGTCTGCGGGCTTGGCGTGAAAAGATCGAGGCCTCCTCGATCCACGTGACTTTCCCCACGCGGGAGGACTGGAATAGCCTCGGCGCTGCCGGTTTCCTGCAACGCACTGGCCAGCAATTCCATTTCATCAACGAAAATTACGCCGATTTCGACGCCTTTCTCGCGAGCCTCGCCTCACGCAAGCGTAAAATGATCAAACGCGAGCGCAAGGATGCGCTCAGCGCTGGGATCGACATCGAGCTTTTGACCGGAGCGGATATCAAGGAGCATCATTGGGATGCTTTCTTTCTCTTTTATACCGATACCGGCAATCGCAAATGGGGTACGCCCTATCTGTCGCGGGAATTCTTCTCCCATATCGGTGCCTCCATGGCGGAGCATATTCTTCTCGTCATGGCCAAGCGCAACGGCCGCTATATTGCCGGCGCCATCAATTTCATCGGCAAGGATGCCCTTTACGGCCGTAATTGGGGCTGTATCGAAGAACATCCCTTCCTACATTTCGAGGTCTGTTATTATCAGGCCATCGAATTCGCGATTACGCGAGGCCTCTCGCGTGTCGAGGCCGGTGCCCAGGGCGAACATAAGCTCGCGCGCGGCTATGGGCCCGTCGCCACATTCTCGGCGCACGATATTCCCGACAAGCGTTATGCCCGCGCGATCGACGAATATCTCCAGAAGGAACGTGTCTATATCGACGAAGCCATAGAGCAATATGGCGAACAGACCCCCTTCAAGAAGGGACCTTGACCCTCATCCATTCCTGGCCGATGTCTTTCCATCATCGACCATGCGAGGAAGCGGATGAGCACTCCGGCCTACGACGAGAACAATATTTTCGCCAAAATTCTGCGCGGCGAAATGCCGTGCACCAAGGTCTATGAGGATGACGTAGCACTCGCCTTCATGGACATCATGCCGCGCGCCGACGGCCATGTGCTGGTCATCCCCAAGAAAGCTGGCCGCAATCTTCTCGATATAGACGCCGAGGCCCTCGCCCAATTGATGCCACGTGTGCAGAAAGTGGCGCGCGCCGTCAAAAAGGCCGTCGCCGCGGATGGCATCACGCTGCATCAATATAATGAAAGCGCGGGCGGACAGGTCATTTTCCACCTGCATTTCCATATTCTGCCACGCTGGGCAGGCGTGGAATTGCGGCCGCATACAGGAGAAATGGCCAAGCCAGAGGCTTTGGCGGCGCTTGCGGAAAAGATCATCGCCGCGCTGGCCTGAACAAGCGTGCCCAGATGGATGCCTAAAAATACAAAGCCGGCGCTTGCCTGAGCAAGCGCCGGCTTTGTTTGTCCGCGAGCTCCCCTTAAGGAAGCCCGCGCGCTTTCATGAGACTCAGTTCTTGGGCTCGCCGCTGCTCACCGTCTCCGATTCATCTCCCTCGGACGGATCGATTTTGTTGAGCTCATCATCCGAGCCTGCGTCCTCGGTCTTCTTGCGGGCTTTGGCGCGACGCACTTCCGGTTCGGCCCGAACGCGCTTCTTGCTCGCCTCGACGATTTCCTTGTCGGGACGCGGCAGCACCGGCCCCTCAGGATAAAGGAAGCCAAGCTTTTTGGCTCCATTCTCGTCCGTGGTGACCATGACCTTGACCGTACCACCATTTTTCAGCCGGCCGAACAAGACTTCATCAGCCAAGGGAGTCTTGATCGTCTGCTGAATGACCCGCGCCATGGGCCTGGCGCCCATCTGCTGATCATAGCCATGTTCGACAAGCCAATTGCGGGCCTCGTCGGTCAGCTCGATCGTGACATTGCGATCGGCGAGCTGTGCCTCGAGCTGCATGATGAACTTGTCGACCACCTTGACGATCACTTCCGGCGGCAGATGGCCGAAGGTCACGATCGCATCGAGACGGTTGCGGAATTCCGGGGCGAACAGACGGTTGATCGCCTCGAGATCCTCACCTTCCCGCTTGTTCTGCGTGAAGCCATAGGCCGCACGCTGCATGTCGGCGGCGCCGGCATTGGTTGTCATGATCAAGATGACATTGCGGAAATCGACCTGCTTGCCGCTATGGTCGGTCAGCTTGCCGTGATCCATGACCTGCAAAAGGATATTGTAGAGGTCTGGATGCGCCTTCTCGATTTCGTCGAGCAGCAGCACGCAATGGGGATGCTGATCGATCGAATCGGTCAGGAGACCGCCCTGATCGAAGCCGACATAGCCGGGAGGCGCGCCGATGAGGCGGGACACGGTATGCCGTTCCATATATTCCGACATGTCGAAGCGGACGAGTTCGACGCCGAGGCTTGTGGCGAGCTGGCGAGCGACCTCCGTCTTACCGACGCCCGTCGGGCCCGAGAAGAGATAGGAGCCGATCGGCTTCTCACCATCGCGCAGGCCGGCACGAGCCAGTTTGATCGCTGCCGTCAGGGCTTCGATCGCGCTGTTCTGGCCATAGACCACGCGTTCCAGCGTTTCGGTCAGATGCTCGAGCACCTCGGCATCGTCCTTCGAGACGGTTTTGGGAGGAATCCGCGCCATTGTCGCAATGGTCGCCTCGATTTCCTTGATGCCGATCGTCTTCTTGCGCTTGCCTTCCGGCAAGAGCATCTGGCTGGCACCCGTCTCGTCGATCACGTCGATCGCTTTGTCGGGCAGCTTGCGGTCATGGATATACCGGGCCGAAAGCTCGACAGCGGCCTTAACGGCTTCCGTCGTATAGCGAATCTTGTGGAATTCCTCGAAATAGGGCTTCAGGCCCTTGATGATCTCGATGGCATCCGGAACAGAAGGCTCGTTGACGTCAATTTTCTGGAAGCGCCGGACGAGAGCCCGGTCCTTTTCGAAATATTGACGATATTCCTTATAGGTCGTCGAACCGATGCAGCGCAGCGAACCTTGAGCCAAGGCAGGCTTGAGCAAATTCGAGGCGTCCATCGCACCGCCCGAGGTCGCCCCCGCGCCGATCACCGTATGAATTTCATCGATGAAGAGTATCGCCTTTTTATGCGTCTCGATTTCCTTCATCACCTGCTTGAGGCGTTCCTCGAAATCGCCACGATAGCGGGTGCCAGCGAGCAAGGTGCCCATGTCGAGCGCAAAGACCGTGGCCTCGGCCAGGACTTCCGGAACCTCGCCCTTGACGATCTTGCGGGCGAGACCCTCGGCGATCGCCGTCTTGCCAACGCCGGGATCACCGACCAGCAAGGGATTGTTCTTGTGACGGCGGCACAGGACCTGGATGGTGCGCTGCACCTCTGCCTCGCGACCGATCAAAGGATCGATGCGGCCATCCTTCGCCTTTTTGTTGAGGTTGATGCAATAAGCGTCGAGAGCGCCTTCCTTTTTCTTGCCCTCGCCTTCCTTGCCATCCTTGCCCTCGCGGTTCTCGCCCTCTTCTTCGGCACCACGCGGAGCCTTGGAGGAATCGGAGAGACCAGGCCGTTTGGCAATGCCATGGCTGATGTAATTCACCGCATCATAGCGGGTCATATCCTGCTCTTGCAGGAAATAGGCGGCATGGCTTTCGCGCTCGGCGAAGATCGCGACCAGCACATTGGCGCCCGTGACTTCCTCACGCCCGGAGGACTGGACATGAATGACCGCGCGCTGGATCACACGCTGGAAGCCCGCCGTTGGCTTGGCATCCTCGCGGCCATCACTCACGAGATTATCGAGTTCTTGGTCGATGTAATCGCGCAGGTTCTTTTTCAGAAGGTCGAGGTCGACGGAGCAGGCGCGCAGCACAGCCGCGGCATCGGCATCATCGGTCAAGCTGAGCAGGAGATGCTCAAGAGTCGCATATTCATGGTGACGCTCGTTGGCGATCGCGAGAGCCCGATGAAGCGATTGTTCCAAATTGCGGGAGAAGGACGGCATAGGCTCCAACCTCTCATTTCTTTTCCATGATGCACTGCAGGGGATGCTGGTGCTTGCGCGCGTAATCCATCACCTGCGTTACTTTCGTCTCGGCAACTTCATAGGTGAAGATGCCGCATTCCCCGACACCATGCTGATGTACATGCAGCATGATCCTAGTGGCTTCCTCAGGTCCCTTGTTGAAATATTTCTTCAGGACCGAAACGACGAATTCCATGGGAGTGTAATCGTCGTTAAGAAGCAGGACGCGATACATGCTAGGACGTCGCGTCTGGGTTTTGGGACGGGTGATGACAGCTGTGCCGGAACCACCATCGCCTCCCTTTTGCGGGTCCTTGCCGGCTCCGCGAATGCGCAGCCCGGCGAATACCGCTAGGCGAGCCAACAAGGGCGGGCGACGGATTGCGGACAGAAACCGTCCATGCACCCGAAAATTCGATCGCCGTAGAAGTCCTGCCGTCACCGCCGAAGTCCTTGTTTCATTCTTTCATGCGCCACGCACGCGTACCGCGAGCTCTGGAATTAAGTCACAAACCCGTGGGCCGCACGTCATTCCAAGTGAACAATACCGTTGTTTGTCCAACACGTTCGAATCTAGCATCCACCGCGCCACATCCGATCTTCATTGATCTTAGCTCCACCCCAGTCGATCGGCCACAGGTGTTTTTGTGCAAATGACGCGTCGTCGCACTAAATTCATGCCACTGACCTATGCTGATGCGCTAAAAAACAGGCAATTTCCTTCGCAGCCTCTTTTCCAGGGACCCAAGCTCGTTCTTTGGAAATGGCTGTTCGATGGGGCACGGACAAGAGGCCGCGACGATTCTCTCAATTGAGGCTTGTCCAAAGCTGGAGCGCGACCTCCCCTTCGCTCTGAGCACAATGCTGTTCCGCTTCCCTCGTCATGGATGCGTCAAGACCTGCAAGGCTTGGCGAGGCCACCACACTGGCATGGGGTTCGAGAAGATCGAATGCGCAGCAAGCTCATGCATCGCATTATAGAAATATAGTATTTTATTGTTTTTCAAGGGAAGAAGGGAGAGATCATGCCGATCCGCCCTTTAGGGTAAGCTCACAAAGAAAATTAAAATTATAATATAAGTGTATATAATTATTCATATATTTCCATTGATGATTCAATGCATCTACTGGCCCAATAGAAATCTGATACGTTGTTTCCACTGGTCCGCCACGGCCAATAAAAAAAAGCCCGACGAGTATGTCGGGCTTATCAATCAGTCATCACTTCAGCATAGGCGCCTGTATCATTCCAAAAGTCTTTGGAATGATACTCCGCAAGCCTCGTCTTTCTCGACGAGGCGGCTGAAGGCTTATTCGGAGCGAGCCTGGACCTTAGCGATCACCTTTTCCAGCGGCTGGAAAGCGTCCTTGGCAAGAGCGCTATAAAGCTCGCCAAACTTGGTCGCCTGGGCAACGAAGCCAGCATAGGAGGTCTTTGCGAACTCAGACTGGAGCTGAATGGCGGTATCCAGAGATTTCGCGCTGAGCAGCTTTTCGAAGAAAGCCGATCCATGATCGAGCGAACGCTTGGAATAATCGGTTGCCTCGGTGGCAATCGCCTGCACGTTCTTTGCGAAGGTGGAGGCAGCGGTGTTCACAGCCTCAAATTGATCCTTACCGAATTTTTGGAAGTCTTCCAAACCCGCCGTCATGTCTTCATTCTCCCTATGCGAAATGCGCCCCGATCTTACCGGATCCTCTCGGCACCCCGCCGCAATCCAGCTTTCCTCTAACCTGTGGCGCATGAAGAACTTAGTGCATCGCACAAATCCGGTCAAGAAAAATATTGCACTGCACAAACCAAAACGGCACATTCCCCGCGAATTTCGCCGAAGTGCTTAACCAAAGCGTAACCGCGCCGCCCTACCCTTACGCCATCTCTATTCTCTTCAAATACAGCATAACCGATCATCAGCCAGATCGAGGGCTCAGGATGACGATGTCCGATGTGGCATTTCGCCGCAGTTCATTCGCAAAGATTTTAACGCCGATTCCTTGCGGCCTCACCGCCATCGCTCTCCTCGGCTGCATTGGATTTGGCGCAGGATTCGTGACCTCTGCCGAGGCGCGCCACCGCCATGCCCATCAGCATTCCCATTTGGCGCGCCAAGGCTCCCATCATCACGCAAG
The DNA here is from genome assembly GCF_000019845.1 of Beijerinckia indica subsp. indica ATCC 9039. Classification (NCBI taxonomy): domain Bacteria; kingdom Pseudomonadati; phylum Pseudomonadota; class Alphaproteobacteria; order Hyphomicrobiales; family Beijerinckiaceae; genus Beijerinckia; species Beijerinckia indica. The sequence goes on from NC_010581.1 coordinate 1,890,145, forward strand.
CCATGCGGCCAGCGGCGGTGAAACACCCGCCAGTGTCGCGGCCATCGTGGTCGACGCCAATTCCGGCCATACGCTCTATGCGCATGGTGAGCATGAATTGCGTCATCCCGCGTCAATCACCAAGGTCATGACGCTCTACCTCTTGTTCGAACAACTCGAGCAAGGACATTTGCGGCTCGATAGCGCGATCCACGTGTCACCGCATGCCGCAGCACAGAAGCCGACCAAGCTTGGCCTGCATGCTGGCTCGTCGATCAGCGTTGAGGACGCGATCCGCGCCGTCGTCACGCGATCCGCCAATGACATGGCTGTGGCTATCGCCGAAACGGTCGGGGGCGATGAAGAGACTTTTGCGGGCATGATGACCCGCAAGGCGCATATGCTCGGCATGAGCCGGACCCATTTCGAAAATGCCTCTGGCCTGCCCAATGACGCGCAGGTCACGACCGCGCATGATCTCGCGATCCTCGGTCGTGCGATCCAGGACCGTTTCCCGCGTTATTACCCCTATTTCTCCACGCATGTGTTCCATTACGCCGGTCAGGAGATCCGCAATCACAATCATCTCCTCGATCAGGTCGAAGGTATGGATGGGATCAAGACGGGATATACGCGCGCCTCGGGCTTCAATCTCCTGACTTCGGTCAAGCGTGGTGGTCATTCCATTGTGGCTGCCGTCCTCGGCGGCGTGAGCGCGGGCGCCCGCGACCGGATCATGGCACGGCTCATCGAAAACCAGATCGACAATGGCGCGACCACACGCTCCGTCGGCTTGCTGACCGAAAACACAGCTTCCGACCGGCTCGCCCGTTCTGGCGAGGAACTGCCGCCGGAATTGCGTCGGATCAGCATGCCCATGCCACCGCGCACGAGTTTGCTCGGCGATGCGAAAGCCGCAAATGCCGGCAAGCCTGACGCCGCGAATGCACCGATCCGCCTCGCTTCCATGAGCAATGAATTGCCCATGGAGAAGCCACGCCCGGCCTATATCGCCGGCACGGCCTCTCAACCAGAACATGGTCAGGCTGATCGGCCGCAAGCGGCCGCAAAGGCTGGCGATGGTTCGACCGCGCGTCTCGCAATCCAGGCCAATACCGGCAAGGCCGCTGTCACACCGGCTGGGAACAGGGCGCAATATGCCAAGGCCGAATTGACGCAAATCCTCAAGGCTGAAACCAGCAAGGCTGAAACAGCGAAAAAGGAGACCAGCAAAGAGAGCGAGCCGGCGTCGCCCCTCGCTCATTCGGCGGTGGCTCCCCATGGCTGGGTCATTCAGATTGGCGCGACGGATGATGTAGCCAAGGCCACTGCTTTGCTGTCACGGGCCAAGACGGAAGGCTCTCGAGCCCTGGCCAATGCCCAGCCCTATACGGAAAAAGTGCGCAAGGGATCGGAAACCCTCTATCGCGCCCGCTTTGCCGGTCTCGCGGAGGAAAGCGCGGAAGCTGCGTGCAAAACTCTGAAACGTTCCGGTTTTTCGTGCTTCGCGACGAAAAATTGAGGTCTTCAGCTGTCTCGTAAAGGAAAAATACATTCTTCCGAGACAAAAATAGAACACGATAGATAGAAGATGAAGGCTCGGTCTTGACTGATATCATCAGTCCTCGTGGGTGACGACCGATAGGGACACTCTTGAATTTTCGCCTTTCCAAACATGGCGAAAATTCAAATATCAAACCAAGAGTCGGTGTCCGCGCTCCTGGGTAAATAGTTCAACAATACTTCAAGCTTCGGGTCGTTTCACGGGCTCGGATGCCGCCTCCAATCCTGAAAAACCCTGTCGCAATGGACTAGTCCTGATGACGCCGCATCAGAATATCCCGGGCCTCGTTGACCCTAGCCGCCAGATCGGTCGCACCGCCAAGATCCGGATGCAATTTCTTCATGAGCGTGCGATGCGCACGAACAAGATCCTCACGCGTAGCACCTTTTTGAAGCCCCAGGATCTCATAAGCCTCATCTTCGGACATCGCGCCGCTGCCCGCGCCGCCATGCCGCGCGTCTCCCTCGGCCTGACCTGCAGCACGCCATCCGGAAAACCGGCTGTCGAAATATGCTTCTAAGAGGCGGGCACCGGCCGGATCATTGATCAGGCAGAACCGATAGAGCGCCTGACAGCTGGTCCAATTCTGCCGGTCGAGCCATTGACCTTCGTTAGGACCGGCGAGGATCAAGCCGCGGATTGCCCCCGTAGCATGATCGATCTCCATCTCGATCATCGCCGAACGCAGCCGGGAAATCCTGCCCGGTCCTTCGCGCCCTTCGTGTCCCGTTCCTGGTGCGCCCTGGCCCTTACCCCATTGCGCTTTATGCGGGGCCTTGCCTTTGTAGACCGAGCCGAACAGGCCGAAACCGATCACCGCGCTGATCAGAGCAAATTCAAGCCTTCCGCGCAGCATTAAAACCAGAGCCAGCAGAAAAAACAGCGTCGCAAAACCCTGTTTCAGCATGCGCGATCGCGAAGCCGGATCGGCGGCAGCCAGTTTTTGCCGGGCGATCAGGCCAACCAGAACGATAAGAAGCCCCCCGATTCCATAGAGCATGGCCTGCCTCACAAGACCCCTGGAGACCGCCTCCGCACTTTCGCGAGCGGTTTCACGTGACAGGATAGACCATCAATCCCTGATGTGCGGGATATTTCCGACCGCTCCCCATTTATTTAATGGCCAGTCTGTCAGGGTCCCTCATATTTGTCGATAATCCAGCTTTCCGCACGGGCATCGGTTTCCCAATCTCGCCAAGCCGGCAAAGCCATGACGGCCTCCATATAGGCTTTAGTCGGCGCCGAGACCGCCACATCATAGACATGCAGGCGATTGACGACCGGGGCGAACATGGCATCGACGGCGCTGAACGCGCCCATCAGGAAAGGCCCTCCCTGCCCAAAAGCTTGCTGGGCCGTCGCGAAGGCACTTTCCAGGCGCTCGAGATCGGCTGCCGCTTCCGGAGTCAAAGCGCGTTTGGCAGGCGGCCGGCGCATGTTCATGGGCAGCAGCGAACGCAGGTTCACGAAGCCGGAATGCATTTCCGCCGAGAGGGAACGGGCCTGCGCCCGGGCTGCCTTGTCACGCGGCCAGATCGCTTTTTCCGGGAAGGATTCTGCAAGATATTCAATGATCGCGAGAGAATCCCAAATGGTGATATCACCGTCATGCAAGGACGGACATTTGCCCGTTGGGGCATAGCGCAGCATGTCAGTTCTCGTCGTCTCCTGCGCCATGGGAATGGTGATCTCCTTAAAGGCGATCTCGAAATGGCGCATCACAATCCAGGGCCTGAAGGACCAGGACGAATAGGCCTTGTTGGCGATGACAAGCGTCAGGGACACGCTATTTCTCCGACAGGGGATGGAGGCAGAGGCAGGAACCGCCTCGACGCGGGCTGGATATCAACGCGCCGTTCTTTCCTCAAGGGCGGCATGCGACTGCGGGTAGGTTGCGGCTTGTTCAACCGGCCCTGGGAAGAAATCCGATGTCTTGCCCGTCAGCCGATAAGCGAGGAGGCCGATCCATTCGCGCAGACCAAAGGACAACATCCTCAGACGATCATGAGCCAAAGTCGTCACGCTCCAATCCCGCGCATCGCCGATCGTCATATAGTTCGCATTATAAGGAATGACGTTGAAGCCGACCTTGCGAAAAATGCCGACGGAACGCGGCATATGGGCCGCAGAGGTCACAAGCAGATAGCGGTCTTCCGGCTTCGGTTTGATCAGGTCACGCGTGAAAACGGCATTTTCCCACGTATTGCGTGAATTGCCCTCGAAAACCATCTGCTCGGCAGGGACGCCAAGGTTCTGCCAAAGCTCACGAGCATAGATGGACTCGCTCGGCTGGTCTCCCATCAAATCCCCGCTGCCTCCGGTAAAGATGAGTTTCGCCTGAGGGAAAAGCCGGGACAATTCGACGCCTGCCGTCATCCGCGAACCCGCCGTGTTCAGGATCGGCACACCGCGCGCTTTCGACTCCCGCGAATCCATACCGCCGCCAAGCACGATAATGCCTGCGGGATCGATGGCATGAAGATCAGGATTGGGAAACCGATCCTCCAGCGGACGCACAACGAAAGCGCCAAAGGGTGTCAGGAGCACGAAAGCCAAGAGCAAAATAGCGATGGCTTGCAGGCGCTGGCCCGCTTTCACCCAAGGGGTGAAGACCAGGATCAGGCCGAGCAATCCAAGAAGGATTATGAACGAGCCCGGTTCGGCGAAAAGCCAAAAAATCTTGGACAGATTGAAGAACATGCGGAGACCCGGTCAATTGCGCAACCCGTCATCGCAGGGCCGGCAGGCCAAATTACCTATCCCTTCCGTCGAGGACCGGCGCGATTGCGATCGAGCGGGACCTTAACGGTTCTTCTACCCTTTGTCAGGGCTCAATCTTCCGCCGTCTCGTCACTATCCTCAGGCTTTTGCGAATTGGATTCCCCCGCCACCACATACGCGCCGCTCAGCCAGCGATGCAGATCGACATCGGCACAGCGTTTGGAACAGAAGGGCCGAAAGGTCTGAACCTGCGGCTTGCCGCAAATGGGACAAGAGCGCGTGGCCTGTGTTTCACTCTCGTTCGGGCTCTTATTATTCCTCGAACTCATTATCGTTCCAATAGCGTCGCAACCTAAACCGCCACGTTTGTAGCAGCCTTTACAGCCTTATAGCTTTCCAAAAAGCAGCGACCGCTTTCTGTTTCATGCTCAATCGACATAATCAAACGTTCCCGTTTTTCCAGCCCGCATGCACTGGAAACCCCTCCCCCGCCAATAAAACCGTGGTTTCATAGAGCGGCAAGCCGACCACAGCCGAATAGGACCCGGACAGCGTCAACACGAAGGAACCGGCCAAGCCCTGCACGGCGTAACCGCCGGCCTTGCCCCGCCATTCACCGGACTCGAGATAGGCCTTGATGTCGCGATGAGACAGGCGTTTGAAACGCAGACGGGATTCGACCAATCGGTGCCGCAAGGCGCCTTTGGGCGTGACAAGGGTGACGCCCGTATGAACCCGATGTGCACGGCCAGACAATAATTCGAGGCATTGTTCCGCCTCCTCCGCGACCTCGCATTTAGGCAGGATGCGACGTCCAACGCTGACCACCGTATCAGCAGCGATCAGATAAGCCCCGGCAAATTCTGGCCGCGCGGTGACAATAGCCGCGGCCGCGGTGGCTTTTTCATTGGCGAGACGGCTTGCAAGCTTGCGCGGCAATTCGCCTTTTTCAGGGGTCTCGTCGAGGTCCGCGGGCAATAAGGCATCGGGTTCAAGACCAATCTGCTGCAGCAGCGCAAATCGGCGAGGAGAGGCGGAAGCCAGGATGAGTTTCGGGCGCACCGATCGCGTTTCACCCGATTGGCTCTCCTGCGTATGCGTTTCTCCGGGGCGGGTTTCCGTATTCACGGCAGGACATCCGGACAGGAAGAGTGACTCACTTGAAGCGGTAAGTGATGCGACCCTTGGTCAGGTCATAGGGGGTCATTTCGACAAGCACCTTGTCGCCGGTCAGCACACGAATACGATTCTTGCGCATCTTGCCTGCGGTATGTGCGATGATCTCGTGTTCGTTCTCGAGCTTGACGCGAAACGTGGCGTTGGGAAGCAGTTCGACGACGACGCCGGGAAATTCGAGCAATTCTTCTTTGGACATTTGTTTCCTTGTTGCAAACCGCCTTTTTCGCGGCAATCCTGTTCAAGTTCGGCTTTTGCGAAAAGCCGTCCCGTTCACGCCGGATCGAGGAGATGAATGAAAAAGCTCATCCGAACGAGTCAGTCGCCATGTCAACAGCGTCTGATCCGTTTCGATCGGGTGGACCCTAATCGAGAACGCGAGATTTGTGAACAAGTGAAGACCATAAGCTGGCAAGATCCTCTCTTTTCTCATTCCGGGGCCCATTTGGGGGTCGCATGAGGACGCGAAGGGCTTCGAAGCGATAGCGAGAGGATGGAATGAGCCAGGATCAATGGACCGCGGTCGATCATTATATCAGCGATCTTTTCATTCCTCCGGACGCTGCCTTGGAAGCGGCTCTGACACGCAGCGCAGCAGCCGGCTTGCCCTCGATCAATGTCGCTCCCAATCAGGGCAAGCTTCTTCATATGCTGGCGAGATTGATCGGGGCCCGCGCCATTCTCGAAATCGGGACGCTCGGCGCCTATAGCACAATCTGGCTTGCGCGGGCGCTCCCAACGGACGGTTTCCTGATTACACTTGAAGCCAAGCCGGAGCATGCCAAAATCGCCCAAGAGAACCTCAGGCAAGCGGGCCTCACGTCTCAAGTCGAAGTGCGCCTTGGGCCTGCGATCGAGACCCTGCCCCAGATCGCGGCGGAAAACAAAGGGCCCTTTGATCTCGTCTTCATCGATGCCGACAAACAGGGCACGCCCGAATATTTTCGATGGGCCCTCGACCTTTCACGCAAGGGGAGTCTCATCATCGTCGATAATGTCGTTCGCGGCGGAAAAGTCATCGATGCCACGAGCACAGATCCCAATGTGCAGGGGATCCAGCGCTTCCACCAATGGGTCGCAGCCGAACCTCGTGTCAGTGCCACGGCTTTGCAGACCGTGGGGTCCAAGGGCTATGACGGTCTCACCTTCATCGAGGTTATCAACTAGCCAACACCCGACGCGGGCACCTTCTGTGATAAGAATTGTCAGCAAAAACAAAGTGATAGAGAGTATTTTCTGATTCCGATGAAACAGAAAATACTCCGGGTGCTGAAGAGTCTGGAGGCATTGGACGTTCTGGGCGATCGTGTCTTCTGCTCCAGAACCACACAGAAGTCATTCGCTTGTGGGTGGCGATACCCCTCGCGCTTCAGCCCTGAAGGCTTGGGTTTTCCATACGAACGACTTTGGAATCGGATGTCTCGATGAGCGCGCGCGCCGCCGCGTCGCGCGCCTCAAAACTTTTGAACCGCCGCATAGCCAGGGGAATCGTCGCCAGATAGGTCAGCGTCAAGGCCACCATGATTTCCATTGGGAAAATGACCAGGAGCAGCGCGAGCATCGCGACACCAGCCAGAACGAAAATCACATATTCCCGAGGAACCCTGCCGATCTTCTTGCCGGAAAAATGCGGGATCCGACTGGCCATCAAGAAGGCAATAAAGAGAACATAGCCGATCTCAAAGGGAACCAGCACGCGATTGTTGGGAAGAGCCACGATCGAGAGGTGGAGATAAAGAGGCAGAAGCGCAACAATCGCCCCGGCGGGAGCCGGCATTCCGGTAAAGAAATTGACCTGCCACGGTGGACGATCGGGATCATCGCTCATCACATTGAAACGCGCGAGACGAAGAGCGCATGCCATGGCAAAGACAAGGGCAGCGAACCAGCCGAGGCTCTTGATGCCCTGCAAGCTCCATAAATAGAGGATAAGCGCCGGCGCGACACCGAAATCGACGAAATCCGCCAGAGAATCAAGCTCGGCGCCAAAACGTGACGTTCCGCGCAGGGCGCGCGCCAGACGGCCATCGAGCCCATCCAGAACCGCCGCCGCGACGACCGCAAGCACGGCAATATCGAACATACCTTCCACAGCGAAACGAATCGCGGTCAATCCCATGCACAGAGCCAGGAGCGTAACCAGATTGGGAATGATGAAACGAACCGGCACGGCGTGAAACCGACGCCGGCGGCGCGCGGTTCCCACCGTGCCCCCCGAACGAAATGGATCGGCTATAATCGATCTCCCTGCTTCCCGTCCTCGAACACGCGCTCCATTCGACGCGAATGCATGCCCAAGGCATCTGATGATGGCTTTTGATCCGACCCTCATAAAACAGGACGCCGGAGCAAGCTTGAATTTTAGCCGATCTCGCAAAAAAGCGAAGATCCGGGGTAAAGAACGAAGAAGCGCTCCCTTCGATCCTCGAAGCGAAAAATATGGACGATTACCCGTAACGGAAGGCCGGACGCGGCTTGTCGGTCTGGCGATCCGCCAAAATCGTTTCCCCGGCAACGGCCTTGGCACCGACGCCAACCAGCGGCCTTACGCCCTCCGGCATATAAACATCGAGCCGGGAGCCGAAACGGATGAGGCCGAACCGCTCTCCCGTGGTCAAATGATCGCCTTTTTCCGCAAAGCACACGATGCGCCGCGCCACGAGCCCGGCGATCTGCACGACACCGAACCGGCCATTGTTATTTTCTATGACCAATCCATTGCGCTCATTATCCATGCTCGCCTTGTCGAGATCGGCATTGAGAAAGAGACCAGGCCGATAGACAATTTTGGTGACACGCCCCGTCACCGGGGCACGATTGACGTGACAATCGAAGACCGACATGAACACGGAAATCCGCTGCATGGGCTCGGCACCCAGGCCCAATTCAGGCGGAGGCATATGATAGCCCACCGAAGAGACGATCCCATCGGCCGGTGAAATGACGATCGATTCATCGAGCGGCGTCAAACGCGCCGGATCGCGAAAGAAATAGGCGCACCAAAGGGTCGCCATCAAACCAAGCCAG